>DASUNQ010000023.1:0-38003 GCA_036277075.1 Thermoanaerobaculia bacterium | reverse complement strand
CCCCGGTAAACGGCGGCCGTAACTATAACGGTCCTAAGGTAGCGAAATTCCTTGTCGGGTAAGTTCCGACCTGCACGAATGGCGTAACGACTTCCCCACTGTCTCGGAGAGGCCCTCAGTGAAGTAGCACTAGGGGTGAAGATACCCTTTACCCGCGGCAGGACGGAAAGACCCCGTGAACCTTTACTGTAACTTGGCACTGAACTTCGGGTTCGTTTGCGTAGGATAGGTGGGACGCTAGGAGAGCCGGATTCCGGTCTGGCTGGAGCGGCCGTTGAAATACCACCCTGATGAATCTGGAGTTCTAACCTGCACCCGTAAGCCGGGTGGGGGACAATGCCTGGTGGGCAGTTTGACTGGGGCGGTCGCCTCCCAAAGAGTAACGGAGGCGCGCGAAGGTTCCCTCAGGCTGATTGGAAACCAGCCGTAGAGCGTAAAGGCAGAAGGGAGCTTGACTGCGAGACCTACAAGTCGAGCAGGTACGAAAGTAGGCCTTAGTGATCCGGTGGTCCCGCATGGAAGGGCCATCGCTCAACGGATAAAAGGTACGCCGGGGATAACAGGCTGATCTCCGCCAAGAGTTCACATCGACGCGGAGGTTTGGCACCTCGATGTCGGCTCATCACATCCTGGGGCTGAAGCAGGTCCCAAGGGTTCGGCTGTTCGCCGATTAAAGTGGTACGTGAGCTGGGTTTAGAACGTCGCGAGACAGTTCGGTCCCTATCTCGTGTGGGCGCAGGATACTTGAGGGGATTTGTCCCTAGTACGAGAGGACCGGGACGGACGAACCTCTAGTGCACCAGTTGTCGCGCCAGCGGCACAGCTGGGTAGCTATGTTCGGAAAGGATAACCGCTGAAAGCATCTAAGCGGGAAGCCCCCCCCGAGATGAGGTATCCCTGAAGACCTCCGGAAGATGACCGGGTATATAGGCAGGGTGTGTAAGCGCTGCGAGGCGTTGAGCTTACCTGTCCTAATCGGTCGTTCGGCTTGACCAAATATTGTCCGCCTCATTCGCCGGCGGATCCTATCGCTCTGACCCGATTCGGTTGCAAGACGGTTCTTTTCAGTTTGATTCTTTCCGGTGATCCTAGCGAGGGGGAAACACCCGTTCCCATTCCGAACACGGCAGTTAAGCCCCTCAGCGCCGATGGTACTGCATGCGCAAGTGTGTGGGAGAGTAGGTCGTTGCCGGGAAGTTAGTTCTCCAGGCCCGCGGGCGATCGCGGGCCGCATTGTTTTGTGCACGGCCGCGCGATACGCGCGGCCGTTTCGTTTTTCCGGAGGAGATGCGATGTGGAGCGACGACGATGCGCGGTTCGTGGCCCGCTTCGAAGCGGCCGCTCTGGGCCACCACGAGTTCGGCCACCGCGAGCACCTGCGTGTGGCTTGGCTCTACCTGCAGCGACACGCTCTGGAGGAGGCGCTCGGTGCCGTGCGCCGCGGCCTGCGCCGGATCAGTGCCGCCCACGGCGACCCGGAACGCTACGACGAGGCGCTGACCCGCGCCTGGGTGGAGCTCGTGGCCGAGGCGATGGCGGGCAACGGCGGCGGCGACTTCTCGACCCTTCTCGCCGCGCACCCCGAGCTCCTCGAGCGGGAGACCGGCACCCGCCGTGCTACATTGCGGACCCCATGATCGTCGACGACCGCCGGGCGGCCAGCCGCGATCTGCTCGCCGCGCGCTGGGGCGCCAAGCGCGGGAAGCCCGAGCGCTCCTTCCTCTCGATCCACGAGCTCGCGCCGGAGGAGTTCCTGCACCTCCTGCGCGGCGGGCTCGCGGTCAAGGCGCACCCGGAGCGCTGGCGCCGGGCCCTCGCCGATCGCGCCATCGCCCTGCTCTTCCAGAAGACCTCGACGCGCACGCGCTGCTCGTTCGAGGTCGGGGTCGGCGAGATGGGGGGCCAGCCGGTCTACATCGACTGGCGGACCTCGAACTTCACGCTCGGCGAGCTGTCGGACGAGATCAAGGTCCTGTCGCGCTACTTCGACCTGGTCATGGCCCGCGTCTACCGCCACGAAGACCTGCTGACGATGCGCGCGCACAGCGAGGTGGCGGTCATCAACGGCCTCGACGACCGCTACCACCCCTGCCAGGGTCTCACCGACTACATGACCGTGCTCGAGTACTTCGGCGAGCTCGCCGGGCTCAAGCTCGCCTATATCGGCGACGGCAACAACGTCTGCCACTCGCTGATCGACGGCGGCGCCGCGACCGGTGTCGAGGTCGCCATCGCCCATCCGCGCGGCTACGCGCCGCGCGAGGACGTCGTTGGGCGGGCGCGCGCCAAGGGCGCTCGCGTCATCCTCACTCAGGATCCGCGCGAGGCGGTGGCTGGGGCGGACGTCGTCTACACGGACACCTGGGTCTCCATGGGCGACGAAGCGCAGAGCGAGGCGCGCCTCGAGGCCTTCGCCTCCTACCAGGTCAACGCCGAGCTGCTCGCCGCCGCGCCGGACCACGCCCTGGTCATGCACTGCCTCCCCGCACACCGCGGCCTCGAGATCAGCGGCGAGGCGCTCGACTCCGCCAACTCCGTCGTCTTCGACCAGGCGGAGAACCGCAAGCACGCGCAGAAGTACCTCATGGCGTGGATCCTCGAAGCCGTCTAGGAGCCCGCCCCCTCGCCTCCGCCCTCCTCCTCGCCGCGGCGCTCGCCTGCGCCCGCGAGGCCGAGCCGCCGCCACGGCCGCGCCCCGTGCTCCTCGTCGGCATCGACGGCGGCGAGTGGCGGGTGATCGAGCGCCTCTGGGCCCGCGGCGAGCTGCCGCACCTGCGCGCCCTCGCCGGCCGCGGCGTCCGCGCCACCCTGCGCACGGCCTACAACTCCTCGCCCGTGATCTGGACGACGATCGCCACCGGTCGCACGCCGCTCGAGCACGGCATCACCGACTTCGTCGTCCCGACGCCGCGTGGCGACGTGCCGATCTCCTCGACCGTGCGCAAGGTGCCGGCGCTCTGGAACATGCTGTCGCGCCGCGGCCGGCGGGTGGCGGTCGTGGGCTGGTGGGGCTCCTGGCCGGCCGAGTCGGTGCGAGGGGTCGTAGTCTCCGACCGCGCCCTGCTGGCGCTGCCGCGCCGCGTCTCGCCCGACGCCTTCCTGCTGCGCTTCGAGGCGATCGCCCGCGAGGCCGAGCGGGAGCCGTCGCTCTTCCGCTGGCAGGAGGAGGCCGAGCGGCGCGACCGGGTGATGGCGCATGCCGCGCGGCGAATGCTCGGCGACCGCGCCGGCGGCGGCTACGATCTCCTCCTCCTCTACTTCCGCAGCCCCGACGTCGTCAGCCACACGGACTGGAAATGGTTCGAGCCCGACCGCTTCGCGGCCGTCGATCCGCGCGAGCTGGCGGCGCGGCGCGACCGGGTGCCCGCGGTGTACCGCGCCGTCGACGAGGCGCTCGGCCGCCTCCTCGCCGCGGCGCCGCGTGACGCCAACGTCCTGGTCGTCTCCGATCACGGTTTCCACGCCGCGCGCGCCGAGGAGGAGACGCGAGTCGTGCTCGACCTCGACACCGTGCTCGAGCGGCTCGGCTTCCTGGCGCGCCGCCCGGACGGCGGTATCGACTTCGCGCGCACGCGGGTCTACGCCTACGCCTCGCCCGACTTCCAGCGCGCCCGCCAGGTTCGCTACGCGCTCACCGGCCGCGAGCCGGGCGGGACGGTCGGCGCCGCCGACCGCGCCGCCGTCCGCCGCGACCTCGAGCGCGCGCTCCGCACCGTGACCTACGCCGGCGGCGAGCCGGTCTTCTGGCTGCGGCCGCCGCGCCGCCGCGAAACCGAGCAGGGTGCCGACCTGATCGTCGGCGTCTCCCCGCGCGGCGCCAGCGAGGAGCTGCGCGTCGCCGGCGCACCGTTCCGCGGCGCCGTCCGCCAGATCGCCCGCATCTCCGGCACCCACACCCGGTCGACGCACGGCATCTTCCTCGCCGCCGGACCGGACGTCGACCCGGGGGCCGACCTCGAGGGCATCCGCATCCACGACATCGCGCCGACGGTGCTCTACGCGCTCGGGCTGCCGGTCGGGCGCGACTTCGCCGGCGAAGCGCGCGTCCAGCTCTTCCGCCGCGAGTTCCGCGAGCGCCACCCGCTGCGCACCATCCCTACCTGGGGAAAGCGGGCCGCGCCCGGACCCACCGCCTCCGCCGCCGACGCCGCGCTCGTCGAGGAGCTGCGCGCGCTTGGCTATCTCGACTAGGCGCGAAGGCTTTCGCGCCGGCTGTCCGAGGGACGGGCTCCTAGCCCGCGGGCGCGCGCTTGACCTGCACCAGCCGGTCGTCGATCACGGCGCCGGACGCGTCGCGCTCGCCGCTCGCCAGGTAGCGGCGCGGCAGCGCCGCCGTGGTGAAGTGGATCAGCGCCAGCACGACCAGCAGGCCGGCCAGCACCTTCCCCGCCGCACGGTGGAACGGCAGCGCCACCCCCGCCAGCAGCAGCGCGAGGTAGAACGGCGACACCACCACCATCCCGCGCAGGTAGGGGAAGAACAGCGCGTTGACCGCCAGCCGGTAGGCCAGCAGCGCCCCGCCCGCGATCAGGAACGTCCGCTCCCGCCGCAGTCGCCAGGCGCCGACGGCGATCAGCATCAGCGACGCCGCGTGCCAGACCGGCGCCTCGGCATAGGCCATGTCCACCGGCTGCCGCGCCCAGAGCGCCTCGGCCGGCCCGTGCTTCGGCAGGTCGAGCCCCGTCCAGCCGTAAGCCGCGGCCTTGGTCGAGTGCCAGAGCTTTGCCGCCGTGCGTGCCACGAAACGCCCGGGCCGCCGCGCGATCCGCTCCAGCCCGATGCGGTAGCCGTGGAGGAGGTAGCGGTTGTGCGGCGCGAAGCGCGGCTCGAGTTGCGCCGCGCCCGCCGGCGCCGGCGGCAGCGTTGCGCGCGAGAAGTGGATGTCCGGCCCACCCTGCGCCAGCGCGAAGTTGAGCGGCCCGTAGATCGAGACCGGTACCACGGCCGGCAGCGGCTCGGCCAGCTCGGCGGCGTGGCGCCGGTTGTAGTCGGCCACCCCGCGCGCCGTCCAGGCCGCGTTCGCGGCGAGCAGGAGAAGCGCCGGCGCGGCCGTGACCAGCGCCGTCCGCCGCCACCGCGGCCGCGCCAGCCCGACGACGAGCAGCGGCAGGGCCAGCAGCAGGTGCTCGGCGCGGGCCAGGGTCGCCGCGGCGTGCACCACCCCGCTCGCCGCCGGCGCGCGCGTCCCGAGCAGCAGGAGCACGCCGAGCAGGAGCCGGTAGACCGCCTCGCTCGTCACCGCCGAGGAGAGGACCAGCTCGCCGAAGTTGAGCGGCAGCAGCAGGCAGATCCAGAAGGCGTGTGGCACGCGACCGCGCGCGAGGACCAAGAAGATCGTGTAGACGCCGGCGCTCGCCAGCGCCATCAGGCACTTGGCGAGCAGCGAGACCGTTCCGATGTCGCGCGACAGCAGCCAGAGCGGCGCCAGGAGCCAGGCGGTCAGCGGCGGGTGGAACGGCAGCCCCTCGTTGAACGGCGTGCCCTCGACCAGCGCCCGCGCCTCGAGCAGGTACTGGATGCTGTCGCCGTAGAGCAGCGCGCTCGCCGGCTCGCGCCGGTCCGGGCTGCCGGCGAGGAAGACGCCATGGACGAGCACTGCCCAGAGGAAGACCCACGCCGGGTGCGGCGCGAGCCAGCGCGGCCGCCGGCGCGGCGCGGCCGGCCGTTCGCGCTCCGGCCTTCCCCGCCCCGACTTCCCCCGCTTCGCGCTCACGCGCGGGCGAACGCCCATGAGAACCGCGCCAGCGCGTAGAGCAGCCAGCCGCCGAGCAGCACCTTGAGCCAGGCCGGTCCGTGGAGGATGAACAGCGAGAAGCCGCCGAAGACGACGAGCAGCCCGCCGGCGATCGGCGCGATCAGGCTCAGCCGAGCGGGGTCGCGCCACCACCCCGCGCTGCGCAGCACCTCCTTGACCTGGCGGAAGCTCATCTCGACGTCGAAGGCCCGCCCCACGCTCCTGCCGTGGAAGTCGTAACGCCACCGTTTCGAGACCGCCGGCCCGGCCATCGCCTCGCGGTTCCGCCGCAGCATCTCCTCGACCTCCTGCTGCCCCATGGAGACGCCGTGGCGCCCGAGGTACAGGGCGCCGGCGACGAAGAGGAGGACGCCGCCGGCCGTGGCGGCGATCAGCGACCGGTTGACCACGTCGAAGTGGGGCGCGAGCGCCGCCTCGAAGCGGTCTAGCGGCCCTTTGAAGATCTCGGCCAGCAGGATGGCGAGGAAGACGAGCGCGAAGGCGACGAGCCAGCCGCGGACGGCCCGCCAGACACGCACCGGGAGCGGCGGCTTCGGCGGCTCCTCCGGCGCGAGCCCCTCCTCGTCGAGCTCGTCGATCTTCGGCTCGGTCATCGACGCCGCGAGTCTACCCTCCACTGGCACCCCCCTTGCTCGCCTTCGGCGCGGGGGTGGTGCGCATGGAAGGCAACACGAACTTCGACTCCCTCTGGTGGCACACGCACGACGTGCCGCGGCGGCCGGAGCTGCCGGGAGACCTGACGACCGAGATCGCGGTGGTGGGCGCCGGCATGACCGGCTTGACCGTCGCCACGCTTCTCGCCCGCGCCGGCCGCCGGGTGGCCGTCGTCGAGGCCGACCGCATCGGCGCCGGCACGTCCGGCGGCACCTCCGCGCACGTCACCCAGGTCCTCGATCATCGCTACCACGAGCTGGCCTCGAAGTGGGGCACGGAGGGCGCCCGCCAGGTGGCGGCCTCCGGGCGCGCCGGGCTCGAGCGCATCGCCGCCTTCGTCGACGAGGAGGGGATCGACTGCGACTTCGCGCGCGTCCCCGGCTGGCTCTACAGTGAGAAGCCCGCGGACGTGCGGCAGATCGAGGACGAGGTCGAGACCGCCCGCGAGATCGGCCTCGAGGCAGTGCGCGACGACCGCCCGGGGCTCCCCTTCCCGATCGCCGCCGCCGTCCGCTTCCCCGACCAGGCGCGCTTCCACCCGGTGCGCTACCTCGAAGGGCTGGCGCGCGCCGCCGAGCGGGCCGGCGCGCAGCTCTACGAAGGCACGCGCGTGCGCGACGTCGAGGGGGGCGACCCGCCGCGGCTCGAGACCGACCGCGGCGTCGTCACCGCCGGCTCCGTCGTCCTCGCCACCCACACGCCGGCCGGCTTCAACCTCCTGCAGACCGCGATCGAGCCGATGCGCTCCTACGTCCTCGCCCTCGAGCTCGACGGCGGCGCTCCCCCTCCCGACGGTCTCTTCTGGGACACCCAGGACCCCTACCACTACACGCGCATCCAGCCGGGCCCGGACGGCCCCTGGCTGATCGTCGGCGGCGCCGACCACTTCACCGGCGCCGAGTCGCACACCGAGGACGCCTACCGCGGCCTCGAGGCCTACGCACACCAGCGCTGGCCGACCGCCGCCGTCACGCATCGCTGGTCGTCACAGTTCTACGAGCCGATCGACGCCCTGCCCTTCATCGGCCACACGCCGGTGGCGCGCAATGTCTACGTGGCGACCGGCTACTCGGGCACCGGGCTGGTCCTCGCGACCCTCGCCGGCATGCTCCTCGCCGACGAGCTGCTGGGGCGCGAGAACCCCTGGGCCGACCTCTACCGCACCCGCCGCTTCAAGCCGCTCGCCGGCGGGCCCAAGTTCCTGGAGATGAACGTCGGCGTGGCGCGCCACTTCGTCGGCGACCGCCTCGCCGCGCGCGAGGTACAGGACCTGCGCGAGGTGCCCCGCGGAACGGGGCGGGTGGTCGACTGGCAGGGGCAGAAGGTCGCCGTCTACCACGAGGAGTCGGGCGCGCTCCACGCGGTCTCGGCGGTCTGCACCCACGCCTTCTGCCTGGTCGACTGGAACTCCGCCGAGAAGACCTGGGACTGCCCCTGCCACGGCGGCCGCTACCGCCCCGACGGCTCGGTCATCGAAGGCCCGCCGGTGGCGGACCTGGCGCCCGTCGAGGCGGAGTAGCGGCCGGCCCTACCGGGCTCTCAGTCCTTCCAGATCGCCTTCCACCACGGCACGTCCTCGCCCTCGGCGGGCCCCGCGGCCTTGAGGTTCATCTTGCCGCGGATCCTGGCGATGTCCCAGCCGGTGAGCGAGGCCAAGGTCTGCGCCTCCTTCTCGCGCCGCTCGCGCAGCTCGGCGCGGTAGGTGCGCGCCGCGGGGCAGTCGGACTTCCCGGTCCAGGGGTGGCGCAGGACGTAGCGCCCCTGGAAGTTCTCGCGGTCGGCGGTCTCCTGGAACACCAGGTCCTCGGGGAAGTGCGCGCCGTCGTAGCGCAGGTGGAGGCGGGTCAGGAAGACGTCCTGCGGCGCCGGCCCCGGCGGCTGGATCGACGGCCGTCCCGGCATCGGGCGCGGGCGCGGCCCGCGGCCGCCGCCCCCCTCGAGCCAGAAGACCCCCAGCTCCTGCAGCTCCTCGGCGGTCAGCGGATCGGCGGCGCAGGGGTCGCACCAGGCCATGTCCCAGGCGTACTCGAGGAACACCGCGCTCATGTCGTGGCGGTCCACCTGGCGGGTGAACATGCTCTTGTAGAAGTCGCCGAACTCGTCCTTGACGAAGATCGGGACCTCGCGGTCGGAGGGCAGCTTGACGGTGCGGTAGTTCGTCGTCTCGACCCGCCCCTTGCGCGTCAGCGCGTAGACGAACAGCTCCTGCGGCCCGGCGGCGTTGACCATGCCGAGGCGGATCGGGAGCATGAACTTGGGGCTCTCGTAGGCGACCTGGAGCGGCCGCAGGTAGGTGAAGCCGAGCTTCGACTGCTCGGCCAGGTTGACCTTGGCGACGAAGAACCGCATCCCCTGCTTGAGGTAGCTGCCGAGGACGCCCGAGGCGCCCGGCGGGATGCGGTAGCCCTCCTCGCGCAACCAGGTCTCGAGCCCGGCGCTCTCCTTGGCCGAGAGGATCAGGATGTCGTACTCGCCGACCGTGTAGGAGGCCTCGATCCGCACCCCCAGGCTGTTGGCGCGCCGCGCGGCGGCGTCGGCCGCGCCGCCGGCCACCGACATCGGCGACGGCACCGCCTGGAGCTCCTCGTAGACGACGCAGGGGTCGTCGTCGAAGTACTCGACCAGGCGCGGCGCCGAGTAGGCGTCGAGATGCTCGATCAGCGCCCGCTCGGCGACGTGGATCTGGTCGCGCTCGAGGAAGGTCGGCACCGGCACCACGATCGCGAACTCCTTGGGGTCCCCCTTGAAGTCGTTGGCCATGGTGAGGACGGTGCGGTCGTCGTCGCGCACCAGCACCACCTGCGAGGCGCGGTTGAAGAGCTTGGTGTCGGCCTTGGCGACGTAGAAGCCGCAGAAGGCGCGCGCCGCCGGCGCCGCGGCGAGGGCCAGCGCGAGGGCGAGCAGGGCGGTGGGGAGGGGCTTGGGCCGGGGCATGGCGAAACCTCCTCGGGTCGCGGGACCCGGTTCGAGCGTGCGTGGCACCCTCCACACGTAGCGGCGGCCGGGGAGCAGCCGGTCGAGGAGCGGCACCGCGGGGGAGAGGAAGAAGAGCGAGAGCAACAGGCCGTTGGGCCGGTAGAGGACGAAGGTCACGTACCCCGCGCCGAGCGCGACGAGGAGCGCGAAGAGGATGCGGCCGGCGCGCGAGTCGGGCGTCGTCTTGGGGTCCGAGATCATGAAGAAGGCGAAGATCAGGAAGGCGCCGTTGGCGAGCTGGTGGAGCGGGATCGCCGCCGGCTGCCCGAGCCACAGGGCGCGCCCGAAGAGCAGCGCCAGGTAGAAGCCGAGGAAGGCGTAGGTCACATCCGAGCGCGCGGCGCGGTTGACCACCAGCCCGCCCAGGCAGGCGAGCGCGAAACCGAAGACCGCCAAGTTCCCCCACTGGCCCGGCGACACCCAGACCTGCCCGGTCGCGAGCATCGCCGCCACGATCCCGAAGTTCGTCGGGTTCCAGAGGTGTTTGCCGTCGAAGCGGAGCAGGAACTTCGAGGCCACCGTGGCGACGGCGGCGGCGACCGCGAGGAGGAGGACGTTCGTGCGCAGCAGGAGACAGAGCGAGAGCCCCGAGATCAGCGCGCTCCGCGGCTCGAAGGCCGGCAGGCGCCAGAGCTTGGTGCAGGCCCACTGCGTGAGGAGCGCGGTCCCGAGGAGGACCGCGGCCCGCAGCGGCTCGATCTCGAGGTCGAGCCGCGTGATCCCGTAGACGAAGAGCGAAGCGAGGACGGCGATCTGGTAGTGCCGGGGGTCGCGGGCGAAGGCGCGGAGCGGGGCGGCGTTCACGGGCGGTCTCCTGTCGGCGGATTAGACACCGCACCCGCGGCAAAGAAAACCGCTTCCTGACCCGCCGCGGGAAACCCCCCAGCCGCCGCGGCATTTCCCCCGGCGGCCGAGGAAACGGCCTGCGGCGCGAGAAAACGTCTTGGAATCAGCCTCTTACAGCGCCGCTGACATGGGAAACCCCGAGGAACCCCGAGATATAAGCTGTGTAACGGACATGGCCCCTCTCATTGTCTTGATCGTCGCGACGCTCCTAGCGCGCCTCGCCGGGCAGCTCGGGGTCCGCGCGCTGCGGGACTGGGCGGCGGCGACTCGGGTGGGGCTGGCGGTGATGTTCTGCTTCACCGCCGCCGCGCACTTCAACGCCATGCGGCCGGACATGGTGCGGATGGTCCCGCCGTCGGTGCCGGCGCCGGAGCTCATGGTGACGTTCACCGGGATCTGCGAGATCCTCGGCGCCATCGGCCTGCTCGTGCCGCGCACGCGGCGCCTCGCCGCCGTGGCGCTGATCGTTTTCCTCATCGCGGTGCTGCCCGCGAACATCTACGCCGCGACGACCGGCGGTACGATCGGCGGCGAGCCGGTGACGCCGCTGGTGCCGCGGATCGCGCTGCAAGCGCTGTTCATCGCGCTGATCTGGTGGTCGGGCATCTATGCGGAACGAAAGCGCCTCGGACCGTGATCGACAGGTTTTTCCCCGAGGGTCGTGAGCAGTGGGAGGCGTCGCCGGACTATCAGCGGCAGCGGCAGGAGGCGATCGCCGCCGTTCGCGCCCGCTACGCGCCGCTCCTCGCCGGCGCCGGCCCCATCCGCCGTCTGTGGCTGCTGCTGCAACGGCGGCGCGCCATCGAGCGCGAGCTGGAGACGCTCTCGCCGACGGATGCTTGCTTCCTGACCGCGTCGTCCTCCGCGGACCCGGGCCCGCTGTCCACCACCGTCGAGTCCTCTTCCTCCCGGGTGAGACCTCCCTGAAGCTGGCCACCCGCCCGGGCGCGCCTCTCGTGCAGGTCGAGTTCACCGCCAGCCTCCGTGGGTTCTCGCAGAGCCCTATCCAGAACCTGCCGCGACATAGGCGGTGTCGGTCCTCCGCCCGCGGCGGATCAGGGCGTCGACAGAGAACCTCCCGGCGCCGGTGAAGATCAGGGCGAGGAAGGGGATCAGGAAGAGCAGCGCCGGCTCCTTGCTGGCCCAGGACTTCGAGGCGCCCGACATGAAGAGCTCGGCGCCCTTCCCCATCGTCCAGGGATCGCCGCCGTGGGCGACGAACGCCGCCACCCCCATCGCGATCACCACCGGTACGGCGGCGAAGCGCGTCCCCAGGCCGAGCATCACGAGGAGCGAGCAGAGGAACTCGGCGATCGTCACCAGCACCAGGCTCGGGCCGGCACCCAGCCCGATCGGGTCGCCGAACTTCGCGAAGTCCCCGGCCAGCGTCATCTGCACCTTCCCCCAGCCGTGGCTGGCCAGGAAGCCGCCGACGCCCAGCCGGAGGATCAGGAGGCCGATCGAGGTCGTCAGGTCCTGCCGTCGCGCGCCCATGGCCGTCCTCCCTTGGATTGGCGGCCCTTCGTCGCCGCCTGCGCCACGGTAGCATTGCCGCCATGTCCCAGCTCAGCAACCGCGCCTCCCACGCCGCGGAGCAGGCGCAGGCCTACACCGCCGCGGTCCTCGACGCGCTCGGGTCGCGCGACCCGTTCGACGTCCTGCGCGAGATGCCGTCCGCGCTGCGCGACGCGCTCTCCGGGCTCTCGCCCGAGCAGCTCGCCATGCCCGAGAGGCCGGGCAAGTGGTCGATGCGCCAGGTCATCCAGCACCTCTCCGACACCGAGCTGGTGGGCGGCTTCCGCTTCCGCATGATCCTGGCGCACGACCGCCCCCCGTTGACGGGCTTCGACCAGGACCTCTGGGTGGAGCGGGCGCACCGGGACGACACCGACCTGGAGGCGGCCCTGGCCGAGTTCACCGCCTACCGCCGCGCCAACCTGCGCCTGCTCGAGCGGACGACGCCGGAGGAGCGCGAGCGGGTCGGCCTCCATAGCGAGCGCGGGCCGGAGAGCCTCGGGCACCTGATCCGGCTCTACGCCGGCCACGACCTCGTCCACCTCCGCCAGCTCGCCCGCATCCGCCAAACGGTCGCAAGCTAGTTCGCGGCGGTCGTCGCCCCCTGGCGGTAGGACAGGTCGGGGGGCACCGTGCCGATGCGCTTGTTGAAGCGGCGGACGAGCGTGATGGTGCGCGCCCAGCGCGCGGCCTTCCGCTCCCAGCTTCTCCCGCGCCGCCTCCTCGCGGGCGGCCATTGGTTCAGGTGTTCGCTCACCTCTACGCGGCGAGGGGGGCGGTTTGGATGGCCCGGCTACTCGACCCGGAAGGTGACACCGTCGCTCCGGCCCAGGTCGTCGGTGACGACGAGGCGGTGGGTGCCGGCCGCCGGCGGCAGGTAGAGCCGCTCGCCGGGCGGGGCGGCGCCGACCAGGAGGCCGTCGCGGTACCAGAAGAGCCGCCCGACGCCGGGTCCGGCGCGGGCGAGGAGCGGGATGCGCTGGTCCTCCGCGGGCACGCCGCGGCGCACGCGGTAGGGGGTGGCGGGGTCCGGCGAGACGATCGCGGGGGGCTCGCCGACCGGGACGCCGCCGCAGCCGGCACGGGCGCGCGGCGGCTCCGCGGCCGGGCGCCCCTGCGCCCGCCACCAGGCGGCGAGCTCGGGTGGATAGAGGGTGAGGAGCGCGGCGCGGCTGGGTCGGCTCGCCAGGCAGTCGCCCGCGAGGAGCTCGCCGCTCTCGGCATCGACCAGCGCCTCGCGGTGGTAGCTGCAGGCGCGCAGGCGCGAGCGGCCGGGGAGGTAGGGGGCGCTCACCCGCTCGCGGCAAGCCGGACCGGGCAGCTCGCGCGAGAGGGCGCAGAGCTCGATCCGCTCGAGGCCGGCGTCGAGCGGCCTCGGCGCCCGGCCGCCGGGGTCGACGGCGCGGAAGAGGTCGAAGAGCAGCGGCCCGGCGTGCTGACTTCCCGAGATCCCCTGCCGCGGCGTGCCGTCGAAATTCCCCACCCAGACGCCGATCGCGTAGCGGCCGGAGAGGCCGATCGCCCAGGCGTCGCGGTGCCCGTAGGAGGTGCCGGTCTTCCACGCCACCCCCGGCGCGTCGCGCGCCAGCGCCCAGGAGTCGGGCAGGTCGGGGCGGCGGACGTCGGCGAGGATCTCGACGATCACCTGCGCCGTCGCGCGCGAGAAGAGCGCCTCGGGGCGCGGCTCCTCCGCGCGCGCCGGCGTCTCCAGGAGCCGCGCCGGGCGGTGGAGGCCCCCCTCGGCGAGGGTGGCGTAGAGGTTGGTGAGGTCGAGGAGCGTCACCTCGCCGGCGCCGAGGACGAGCGGCAGGCCGTAGGCGAGGGGTTCGCGGTCGAGAGTGGCGAGCCCGCCGCGCACCAGGAGGTCCTGGAAGCGCGGCAGGCCGACCTCGGCCAGGAGGCGCACCGCGCAGGCGTTGAGCGACTGGACGAGCGCCTCGCGCACCGTCACCCGGCCGCGGTAGCGCTCGTCGTAGTTCTCGGCGACGTAGCCGGAGTAGTCGGTGGGGATGTCGAGGAGGTAGGAGTCCGGCAGCACGCGCCCCTCGTCGAGCGCCATCGCGTAGAGGAACGGCTTGAGCGCCGAGCCGGGCGAGCGGCGGGCGACGGCGCCGTCGACCTGCCCCTGGTAGTGGCGGTCGAAGAAGCCGCCGGAGCCGACCAGGGCGCGCACGGCGCGGGTGTGGTTCTCGAGGACGACCACGGCGGCGTTGCCGATCCCCTGCCGGCGCAGCTCGCCGAGGCGGCGGCGGACCTGCTCCTCGGCGGCGCGCTGGAGGCCGGCGTCGAGGGTGGTGGCGAGGCGCGGCGTCGCCGGGTAGCGCGCGACGGCCAGCTCGGCGAAGTGCGGCGCCGCGAAGGGGGGCGCGCGGCGCGCCGAGGGGAGCGGCTGGCGCAGGGCGTCGGCGATCTCGGCCTCGGTGAAGACGCCGCGCGCCGCGAGGCGGCGGAGGACGCCATCGCGGGCGGCGCGCGCCGCGGCCGGCGCGGCCGCCGGGTCGAAGCGGTTCGGGGCGCGCGGGAGCGCCACGAGGAGCGCGACCTCGCCGAGCGAGAGCCGGTCGGGCGACTTGCCGAAGTGGAACCAGGCGGCGGCGCCGGCGCCCTCGACGTTGCCGCCGTAGGGCGCGAGGTTGAGATAGAGCTCGAGGACCTCGCGCTTGCCGAAGCGGCGCTCGAGCTGGAGGGCGCGGAAGCTCTCGCGCAGCTTGGAGGCCAGGGTGCGCGGGCCGGGCTCGGCCATGCGCGCCACCTGCATGGGGAGCGTCGAGGCGCCGGAGACGACGCGGCCGGCGCGCAGGCTGGTCCAGGCCGCGCGGGCGGCGGCGAAGGGGTTGACGCCCGGGTGGCGCCAGAACCAGCGGTCCTCGGCAGCGACCAGGGCGCGCGGCAGCTCGGGGGGGAGCTCGGCGAGGCGCACCGGCAGGCGCCAGCGCTCGTCGGCGGGGAGGAAGAAACGGAGCGGCGCGCCGGCGCGGTCGGCGACGACGACGGCCGGCGGGCGCTCCAGCTTCTCCCACGGAAACGGGAAGAGGAGGCTCAGCAGAAGAAAGAGCAGGTAAGGGAGGAACGGCAGCGCCGCGGCGAGAAGCCACGGCCCGGCCCTTCCGATCCGCCGCGCGCGTCTCACGGCGCCTACTTCCTCACCTGGACTTCCATCTCCCCCCGCTCCCCGGTCGCCCGGCGCGCCGGGTCGTACATCGCTTCGGCCTGCACCGGCGGCAGCCGGAAGCGGCCCGGCGAGACCGCCCGCGCCAGGGCGTAGAACTCCTGCCAGCTGTCGGGCGGGAGGTCGGTGAAGATGAGGATGCGGTCGTCGCGCAGGTCGAGGTGCCGGGGCCGGCCGGCGCGGGTCACCCAGGGCAGCGTCTCCGTCGTCTCGAGCCGCGGGTTCTCGACCTCGAGGCCCGAGGGGAGGAGCTGCACCAGCGCCACGTTCCAGACCGGCCCCGAGACGCTGCGCACGCGCGTCTTGAGCACCACCAGGTCCCCCTGCCGCACGCTGCCGAGGTTCACGGGTCCGCCCTCGCGCGACAGGATCTCGCGCTGCACCTCCAGGCCCGCCGCGGCCGGCTGGAAGGCGCGGTCCGCCGGCACGCCGCGGGTGCGCAGGCTGAAGAAGGCGGCTCCCGGCTTGTAGCCGGCGTTCATCCGCACCCGCAGCGGGGCCGTGCCGCGGATGTCGCGGAAGGCGACCGTCTGCTGGGTGAAGCTCCCCACCTTCCGGTCGCCGGCGAAGACGGTGCCCGAGTACGGCCCGAGCGCCGCCTGCCGCTTGAAGAGCTGGCCGAGCGCCAGCAGGGTGAAGCCGCTCTCCTGCGTGTTCCAGGGGGTGGTCGCGGCCTGCGCGTCGCGGGCGAGGACGTCGACCAGCGCCGGGATGCGGGGGCTGCGCGGCGCGGCGTCGAGGAGGGCGAGCAGGAGGAGCGCCCGGTTCCGCACCGTCGAGCTCCAGTTGCCGCCGGTCTGCCGCGCCACCCGCTCGACCTCGGCGAGATTGGCGATCAGCTCGTTGAGCGCCTGCGGGTTGCCGGCGGCGGCGTAGGCGGCGGCGAGGAGCGCGCGCGACTCCGGCCGCAGCGCCGGCCGGTGCTTCTCGCGCAGGAAGTCCATCGTGCCGACGTCGGGCCGTCCCGCCCGCGCCAGGACGTAGAGCGCGTAGGCGGCGCGCTGGAGCTCGTCGCTGCCGTAGGCCGCCTTCGCCTTGACCTGGCCGGCGAGGTAGTCGAGCGCCGCCTTGTGCAGCGTGTCGTCCACCGGGTGGCCGGCGCGCCGCGCCTCGACCAGGAAGTGCGTGGCGTAGACGCTCCCCCAGGGGTGCGCCGTCTGCTCGCCGGGCCAGAGGGCGAAGCCGCCGTCGAAGAGCTGCATGGTGGAGACCCGCCGCACCCCCTCCGCGACGTACCCGGCCGGCTTCGCCTTCCGAAAGAGGTCGGGGTCGAGCCGCTCGGCGAGCTCCGCCAGATAGACGAGCGGGAAGGCGGTCGAGACCGTCTGCTCGAGGCAGCCGTAAGGGTAGGTCAGGAGGTCGCGGAGCTTGCCCGAGAACTGGACGATCGGCACCGGCCCGATCGCCAGCTCGCGGTGGAGCGTCTCGGGACGGAAGCGGTCGGGGTCGGCGAGCGGCAGCTCGGCCGCCGCCTCCTGGAAGGCGCCGCTCCGCTCCGCGGTCGCGACCGGCAGGTCCGGCCGCACCGGCACCTCTTCGCGCGAGCGCGAGGACTCGCCGTTGCCGGCGGCGGTGACGGTCATGCGCACCGCGCCCGAGCGGTCGGCGGTGCGCACGTCGAAGTGGACCATCCCCTCCCGGCCGTGCGCGACCTCGACGCGAGTCGCCGCGTCCCCCTCGACGCGCGCCGGCCCGTCCACCGCCAGCGCCACGCGAAAGGCGCCGTCGCGGCCGGTGTCGTTGCGCACCGAGACCGGCAGCCGCAGGGTCTCGGCGAAGGAGAGCACGCGCGGGAAGGTGGGGAGCAGGACGAGCGGGCTGCGCACCCGCACGCGGCGGTCGGAGGAGCCGAACCGCTCGCCCTGCACCGCCACCGCCATCAGGCGCACGGCGCCCTGGAACTCCGGGAGGCGGAAGCTGACGCTGGCCCGCCCCTCGGCGTCGGTCTCGACCGGCCCCGACCAGAAGGCCACCGGCTCGGTGCGCCGGATCCCCTCGGTGCGCAGCGATTGCGCGAGCCCCTCCATCCCCTCGCCGCCGCCGCGCGGCGCTCCCCCTTCGACGGCGACGTCCGGCAGGAGCAGGCTGAAGGTGTCGAAGGAGGCGACCGTCAGCGCCAGCTTGCGGTAGAAGTGCTCGAAGGGCTGCGGCGTCTCCTGGGCGATGAGCTGGAGCACCCCCTCGTCCACCGCCGCGACGGTGACGATCGCCTCCGGCGCCGTCTTCACGCCGACCGTCACCTTCGTCTCCGGCCGCACCTCCGCCGGCGCGGCGATCTCGACCGCGAGGCGGTTCGCCGCCCGGTCGACGCCGATCGGCACGGCGCCGAAGGCGCGCCCCGGCGAGCCGGGCTCGAGGTCGGCGACCCGGCGCACCAGGGTGGCGGTGACGTAGGCGTTGGGACGGAAGGCGACCGACACCGGCACCTCGATCCGCGCCGTGTTGCCGTCGAGGCGGTGGACCGAGGTGTGGAAGACCCGCTCGCGCTCGACGGTGAGCAGGAGCTTGCCGGGGAAGGGCGCCCGCACCTGCACCGTGGCGGTGTCGCCGGGGGCGTACTCCGCGCGGTCGAGGTCGAGCTCGAGCCGCGCCGGGTTCTTGAGCGCCCAGGGGGAGTAGCCCCACTCGCTGACGAAGAACTCGACCGCGGCGGCGGCCTGGGTGTCGGGGTCGGTGAGCACCACGCGGTAGCTCCCGGCGCGCCCGGACTGGAAGCGGAAGCGGCCGCGCCCCTTGCCGCCGGCGATGGCGCGGCTGTCGATCAGGAGCGAGTCGCGGGTGGACTCGTAGCGGTAGGTGCCGGCCGGCGTGCGGCGCAGGACGGTGTTCCAGCGGTCGAGGAAGAGGTCGGCGCGCAGCGGCTTCGACGGCACCTCCTTGCCGTCCGGCCCCACCGCCGCGTACTCGAAGAGCGCCGCCTGCCCCGGGCGCACGAACCCCTCGCCGGCCGCCGCCTCGCCCGCGCCCTCGCCTTCGCCGGCGACCCGCCGGAGCCCCACGTAGTACGGGTAGGGATGGATGCGCAGCCGCTGCAGCGCCGCGACGCCGCGGCCGCCGCGCTCCTGCACCCGCGCCGTGATCACCGCCTCGAGCGAGGAGGGGACCGGCGCGCCCGCCGGCATCGTCGCCTCGAAGGCGGCGCGCCCGGCGTCGTCGAGCGTCCCCTCGGCGGAGAGGACCTCGCGCTCGTCGAGCTCGCGCTCCGGGTTGCGAAAGATGAAGCCGGCGTAACCCGGCGGCGCGAAGTCGGCGTCCACCAGACGCACCCGGCTCTCGACCGGCAGTCCCGCCGCCGGCGGTCCGAAGAGGTAGGTGCCGGCGACGTGGTAGGCGAGCGCCTGGCCCGGACCGACGGGCGCGGTGGGCGGCGCGATCTCGACCTCGATGCGGTCGGGGACGAACTCCTCGACCTGGAAGCGGTACTGGCCGACCACCTTCTCGGCCACCTCCATCTCCAGCGTGTGGTGGCCGGTGAGGGCGTAGGGGGGCAGGTCGAGAGTGAACGGCGCGTGGCCGCGCGGCGTCGTCTCGAGGCGCTGCGTGCCGCGCTCGCGCCCCAACGGGTCGCGGTGGCGGAGCAGGACCGGCATCGGGTCGGGGGCGCGGAGGTTGCCGTCGCGCACGATCGCCAGCCCCTCGACCTTCTCCCCCGGACGGTAGATGTCGCGCTCGCCGTAGAGGTAGGCGGTGTAGCCGCTGCCGGGGGCCGCCTCGCCGCCGACGTCGAGCCCGGCGGTGTCGACCTGCATGGCGTCGAGGAGCAGGAAGCTGAAGTCGCCGCCGCGCTCGATCGTCACCATGTAGGGGCGGTGGGCGCGGAGCTGCTCGGCGTCGGCGAAGCGCCAGAGGCCGGCACCGTCGGTGCGCCCCTCGCCGATCACCTGGTTCTGGTCCGACAGCAGGGTGACCCGCGCCCCCTCGATGGCGCCGAGGTCGCGGAAGGAGGAGACCCAGAGCAGGAGCTCCCCATCGCCGCGCTTGGCGACGGCCCCGAGGTCGGTGACGAGGAGCCAGCGCTGCGCCCCCTCCCAGTGCCCGGCGCGCGCGACGACGACGCGGTAGAGACCGGTCTTGCCGCGCGGGACGCGGCGGTCGAGGGTGAGCGGCGTGCGCACCGGCTGGTTGCGTTGGCCGCGCACCCTGAGCGCCGTGTCGGTCACCCGGTCGCCGAAGGCGTGGCTGACGCCGCCCCCGGCGTAGGTCGTCTCGCCCTCGAAGAAGTTGCCGTACTGGAAGAGGAAGAAGAGGTTGTTCAAGTAGACGCGGTCGATCGTGAGCTGGACCTCGTCGACGTTGACGGTGTCGATCGCCACGGTCTTGGTGCCCGAGGCCGAGAGGAACATCCCCTGACTCTGGAAGCCGACGCTGGGCTCGAGGTCGGGGAGGCGGACCTGCGCCGCGTACTCCTCCCGGAGGACGGCGTCGTCGGTCGCCGGCAGCCCCTTGGCGATCGTCAGCTTGTACGCCTCGCCGGGGCGGAGCTCGCCGGTGAGCGACAGCACGTTGCGCTCCGCCGACGGCCGGTAGCGCACCGCCGGCTCGACGCGCACGTACTTCTCGGCCACCGCCGCCGAGATCGGCGAGGAGAAGCGGATGCGCAGCGTCGACTCGCGCGCGCCCGGCTCGGTCTCCACCCCCCAGACCGCGAGGCGCTCGGAGCTCCCCACCGGGATCTCGTGGGCGAAGTCCTCGGTGAGCGGCACGTTGCCCTCGAACGGGGTGAGCGAGCTGTCGATCACCAGCCGCACCTTCCGCTCGTCGCGCCGCTTCTGCACCGCCGCGGTCTGGAAGCCGATCTGGGGGCTCGGCCAGTCGGTCTCGAGGCTCACCTCGATGGGGCGGTCCTCGCCCAGGTCGGGGTCGACGAGCCGGATCTTCGACACCAGGAGCTCGGGATGGACGGCGTAGTTGAAGCGCAGCGTGCCGCGGTAGATGACGCGTGCCTTGCCCTCGAGGGCCGGCTCCTCCTGCACGTCGACGCCTTCGACGAGGAACTGGTCGGTGCGGACGACGAGCTCGGTGTCGCCGGTGAAGACCTGGCCGGGCTTCAGGATCCGCTCGGGGAGGAGCGTGAACGTGTACTGGCTGGCGATCGGGAGCTGACCCGAGGGCTGGAAGCGGAGCGCGTTGGTGTCCTGCCACTTCCACGTGCCGGCCAGGGCGGGCGCGATCGTCGCCGGCTCCTCGGCCAGCACCTCGCCGACCGCCCCCTCGCCGAGCGGCCGGTCGAAGAGGACGTCGACGAACGCGCGCCCCTCGCGGTCGAGCACGACGTCGAAGACCTTGACCTCCTCCCCTTCCGGCCCCGGCTTGAGCCACCCCGGGAGCGCCGCGGCGAGCGGCTCGCGGAAGGCGTAGGCGGCGAGGACGACGACCAGCAGCCCGAGCCCGCCGATCGTCAGGTCCTTCCAGTGCCAGCGGCGGGAGAGGGCGGAGCGGAGGCGAGCGGGGAGCTTGTCCCGCAGGGTGGCGAACGGGCTGGCCATGGGGGCGGTTCTCCTCAGAAGCTGATAGCGCTACGCTATACCAACTGGAAGTCTCGTACGCGCGAGCTCGAGCGTGAGGACGCTGCGAGTCAGCACCCGTTTTCTGGACGCGGTCGCGGTTTTCGACTCCTAGGAAGCATCCGGAGACCTGAGTGATGTGTGACAAACTAACACTCAAGATCTGCATCGTATACTCCCTGTTTCTGATCTGTTCGGTCGATCAGCTTTGGAGCCAAGGCGAGCACATCGTCATCGATTTGGATCCTCCGAAGTTGGACTTCACGACGACAGAGCCTTTGAACACTGAAGTTCGTGTAGCGCTCCTGATCCCGGCCAGTCTGCGGGCGCGCAATCCGACTTGGCACCACTATGTGTACTCCGGAACTACCCACAAAGAAAACGACTTCGAGATAGACCTCGCCTCTTTGCTTAGCGGGACATTTACCAACGCCGTTACGGCGCTCTTCCCAAAAACAACACTTGTTTCGGAACGGCCCGACGCATCTAGCTTCGACGTCTTATTTGTCGTGTCTTGGTCGGCAGAGCCAATCATAGGCGAGTATGAGGGGCCATCTTGGATCACTGTCAATGGGGAATCGGCCCTCCGGTCCAACTACCTCGATCGGCTAAGAGTAAACGTATCTATCACTATTGAGGATAACGCTGGTACCGCAGGTGAGCCGATGGAATTTTCAGCAGTGGCGGAGACCACTGAGCGTTCGTGGTCCCACAGAACCGCTACGCGCAAAAAGATGGACCACATTGTTCGGTCCTTGGTACCGCAGCTTCTCAAGATCCGCCGAGCGCCAGGACTGCAAGCAATTTTCGCGAAGTATGAGTTCGACCACTCTTTTCCCTGCAACCTTGTCCTCCTAGGCGCTTTTAGCGATAACGAGGGCCTGCGACCGAACGGTCGCCTAGATGCGGGTGAGCAGGCGAGCGTGCGAGTGAAGCTCGAGAATCGGGGCCCCGGCCCCGCCTTTGACACCGAAGTGCGGCTATCTACGACGACGGCGGGAGTCCTGATAGGTGAAGCTTCGATCGTCGATCGTCTTGAGCCGAACCAGGCAGTTGAATTTGATATTCCTATTAAGTCTGCCGTGAGCCTTGCTGGCGACAGGTTACTGGTCCTTCTTGAAGCTCGTGAAAAGCGTTCCTTTGGCGCGAAGCCTCTGGAACTGGCAATCCAGGTCGGCGCGCTGGAGATGCCACAGTTGGAGATCGCTAGTGTTGCATGTATTCCGTCGAGCGCGTGCGGCGGGGGTCAGGATCACCTCGTCGTAGGAGCAGGCACGGAATTCGAGATTGAAGCATGGGTACGCAACAAGGGTGCGGGATTCGCGAGTCAGGTTCGCGTGGCACCGAGAGATCTCCCGGCGGATGTCGAGTTATTGACGCCAGCCGTAACACTGCCCATCGTGGAACCGCTCCAGGCGGCTCGAGTACGTTTTCGACTGAGGACCGCGCGCATACCAAAAGCGAGTGCCACTCGCGCATTAGTTGTCGCTCAGGATGGGCGAGGCAAGGAAGTCGGCTATGCCGAGCGAATTCTGGAATGGCATTCTCTCAAGCGCGAGCCGCGCTTCAGTTTGGAATGGGCGATTCACGATGGGACGTTGGCGGGATCAACGGGAAACAAGGACGGGATTATCAGTAACGGTGAAGTTGCCATATTGGAAGTGCGCGTCGCGAACAACGGCAATTTAGATGCGCGCAATCTTAGCATGGCGATCACAGCTGTGGGATCGCATCCGACAATTAAGCCATCGCTATTTGAGCTCGGGGTTATTCCGGCTGAATCTCAAACAGCGTCCGTAGCCGTAACGCTCGAGTTTCCCCGAGCCTTCACGCCAAATAGTGGCGAGCGAAGCGTGTTGCTGGTCGCGACTCTGAAGCAGGACGACTTCGGAGACCGAAGGATCTCGATCGAGCTCCCCTTCTTCCTTAGGCGGCCGCAGCTTGAGGCGCGATACCCTACAGAGGTTGCAGTGAATGCTGGTGAGCGAGTGAAGCTACCCTTTGTCCTCACCAACCGTGGATCCCTGGGAGCGAGCGCCGTATTGGTGAGTGCAGAAAGCCTGGGCCCGGGCATAGACCTCGTTACGACTAGCGACAGGCACACGTCGTCAGCGCAACTTACTGTAGGTGACTTAGCTGCCGGTCGGGATAGCGCGGAAGGCCACTTCGTGCTTGCGGCGCGAAGTGGTGTCACGACCCGGACGGGACGTGTGCGCATTACAGTTCAACAGGCAGACTTCGCGCCACAGTTGTACGAAATCAGTGTAGCAGTGCAACCGCAAGCGGCCAGCAGAGTTGAAATCCCGGCAGGTGCGGAGATCCAAGGCGGCCAGAGGTCCTCCGGTCCCATCATAATTCTTCAAGGTCCCCGCGAGCGAGATCTCTCCGGCGATCCTGCTACCGTGCTCGAATTTCTCGTGCTCGATTCGTCACGCACACGCAACGTACAAGTCAACCACAATGGCAAACCGCTGACCATCGGCAATGAGATGACGCAGGTATTGGCCGACAACCCTGGCTGGCGTTTCACAGTTCCAGTGCGGCTTCAGGAAGGTGTAAATCAGTTCACTGTCTCGGTTATCGGGGAGGATGGGCATACGGCTGATGCATCGAAAGAAGTGTCGTGGGCGCCCTCTATCGGCTTGCAGGATGCTGTCTCGTTCGTGATCGAAACGGAGTTGCCAAATGATGCCCTTTCGGGAGCGCGTATTGCCTTCAATGGAATTCCGACAGTACTAACACGCGTCGGTGACCGCTCCTACTCTTTGAACTTTCTTGGAGCGAAAGGCAAGATTGAGGCGGGCTTGAATGTAATTGACATCGCCGCGAAGACTGCTACTGCAGCGCGAGAACGTTTACTCCTCTTTGCAGAGTGCGGCGTTTTGAAGCCGGTCGTTGTGCCTTACGATCGGAGCTATGCTGTGATCGCCGCCATTGACGACTACGATCGCACTCGTGACCCAGCGCAGCGTCGCCCTACTGGTTATCAACGCCTTCGAGGAATGGTGGATCGGGCTGAGGAGCTGCGCAGGGTTCTTGAGCGTCTCGGGTTCCCGCGCCAACACATTTTTACTCTGTACAACGAAAAGGCCACCAGCGTCAACATTGAGGCGACGCTGAAGGAGTTCTGGGCCGGCGGAAAGTATGCTAACGCGAATCGCCTTCTGTTCTATTTTGGGGGGCACGGCGATGGTACCAGCGGTGGAGGTTTTCTCGTCACTTACGACTTTGAACCATCACGGCCGACGGCGACTTCATTCCTGATGTCCGACATTCCTCATCGACACTTCCAGCAGGTCAGGGCGCACCATTTCTTAGTTGCGCTTGATTCCTGCTCGGCAGGATTGGCTGTTCCCGGCTTCACAACACTCGGAAGCAGTGGCTACGGCGGCGACGTCGTTAGCTGCAAGAAGCAGTCTATTCTGCGCGCGGACACGGAGAGTCCAGCGCGTAATCTGCTCGTTGCCGGAACTGGGGAGCAACGGGCGCTCTCTGAGAATGGAGGCATCTTCACAAGGGCGCTCGTGACAGGCCTGCAGGGAGCCGCGGATTTCAGTCGCGACGGGATAATCCAGCTCGAAGAGTTGTCGCTGTTCGTGCGCAATGAAGTCGTGGCACAGGCGAGCCTCTCGCGCGTTAGGCAGGAGCCATTCCTCTATGAGGCTAGTGAGCTCGGACATGGCAGGATGCTTTTCCTTCTGCGGCAGCCGTAGGGAGAAAATTATGGATACTGGGGCATTAGTATTTCTTACTCTCGGGTTGGCCTTAGGCGCGATGATTTGGATGATAGAGAGAAGGTACTGGAATAGCCCGATTCGGTTCGTGGCCTTGCTCGCTTCCCTCGGGCTGTGCGTTTTTCTGTTGATGATCTTCCGTGAGCCCGTCTTTCTTGGAGAGACAGCGTGGTACGAGCGACGACCGTTTCGTGAGCTGATCCTATTCTTGCTGATGACTCTGGGAATGATGGCCTATGGAATTAGGGAGCTGGCTCGACGCAAGCGACGGCGTGTCCAGGACAGAAAATGGAATTGGTGGGAGATAGCCTACCCACTCCTTATTGCGGTCCCGACTTTTGCTGTACTATTGACGCAGGCTCGGGGTAGGGCGCTTGATGCACAGCTGGTTACGCTAGCGTTTCAGACGGGCTTTTTCTGGAAGGCAATGCTCGCGGAGGGTGAGGTATGAGTCCGGATCAGGCCCGGCTCCTGTTGTCTGTAAGATGGCTGGAGCGCGAACGACCAACTCGGCGACATGGATCAGGCTTCTTGATATCGAGTACAACGGCTCACCTCTCGTGCATTCGTCCCGTGAGGGAAGGCGGCCGCCCACCGCCCCTTGGCCGAGCGGCCGGTCGAAGAGGACGTCCACGAAGGCGCGCCCCTCGCGGTCGAGCACGACGTCGAAGACCTTGACCTCCTCCCCCTCCGGCCCCGGCTTGAGCCACCCCGGGAGCGCCGCGGCGAGCGGCTCGCGGAAGGCGTAGCCGGCGAGGACGACGACCAGCAGCCCGAGCCCGGCGATCGTCAGGTCCTTCCAGTACCAGCGGCGGGAGAACGCGGAGCGCAGGCGCGGCGGGAGCTTGTCCCGCAGGGCGGCGAACGGGTTGGGCATGGGAGCGGGTCTCCTGGCGAGCGGACGCGAAAGCGGCGCCTACGCTACATCAGGAGAACAGAGTCTCGGCAGGGCCCCCAGACGGGGGAGTGATCTCCGCTCGAGGGGGACGGCCGCCCCCGCACGGGGCTGAGACGCGCCCTCGTGGAAGAGACGCTTCCCGGCGAGGGAGCGGCGTCGCCCCTGCCGGGACGAGCGGGCCCCCGCGCGGGGCTGACGACCGAGCTTCGGCGGGAGCCGTCGCCCCACGAGGGGAGCGTCTTCCCCCTCGACTCCCGGCCGTCTTCCCGCCTGGGCGAAGCAATCCCCCTCGAGCTCTCCGCGCGGCCCCTGCCGCCCGCTCGCCCCGCCCGGACGACCCGGGAAGCTGCGGGACCAGACCGAAACGGCGCTACGCTACATCAGGAGAACGAGCCGCAGGCAGGCGGTCCGTCCGAACGCGTTCTCACGAAGAGGAGGCAGCCTTGCGGGGAATGCGATGGAGCAGCCTGACCGACGCCCACGGCGGGGACCCGCCGGGCCTGATCTGGACGACCGAGGTCAACTTCGAGCCATCCTTCACCGTGGCCCAGGTGGCGCTGTCGCGGACCTCGGGCGACGGCACTCACGCGGTGGGGATCGCCGGGATCCGCTTCCGGCCGGTCCCGGGCGGCCCGGAACAGTCGCAGAGCTTCGGCGGCTGGTGGCAGTGGCCCGCGATGTTCGGCCGCGAATCGATGACCTCGGTCACCATCGGGATGGCGCTCGGCAGCGAGCAGGCGGCGTCCGGGTACTGGACGTTGTACTTCTGGTAGGAGGGGGTAGGACATGACGACCCGAGAGAGCGAGCGCCCGGACGTCGGCGAAGCAGCGCCCATCGCTGAATCGGCCTGCGTCCTCTTCGACCCCGCGACCGGCGCCGTCCACCACATCCATCGCAGCGTGACCCTGACCGGCGGCGAGGTCCCGTCGCAGCAAGCGGTCGAGGAGCGGGCGAGAGGCCTCGCGGCGCAGGCCGGCCGCTCCGCCGGCAGCCTGTTCGACCGTTGCCGAGAACAAGGAGTCTGAAAAGAACAGCTGAGCCTATTTACGGGAGATACAAACATGTCTAGGCACGATCTCGGAGAAGAGGATCTAACTTTACCGCTCAACCCAGAGATGCTGCGCCGCAAAAAGAACAAACTACCGACAGCTGAGGTTCCTGAAGCACTGAGGCCGCCGGTGGAGCACCCGCCGCAGCCTAGGCAGGTGAAGATTATCGACAAGCCGAAACGGACGGCGGCGGATGTGGTGGTCCCGCCGGCCTCCAGTTATTGTCCGCCATGGGCCGGTATCGCGTATAAACCCAAGCGGGTGCGATTGTCGGCTCCGACAAAGATTTATCACCGAGGGAAGCGGCTGGAACCACGGGTCGACTTTCCGCCTCCGGGCCAACATTTATACGACGACCCGGGCTTTTACCCGTGGCGATGCGTATGCAGAATTATCGACGCATTCGGCAAGGTTGGCTCCGGGGTGCTGTGCGGTCCGCGCCATATCCTCACAGCCAGCCATTGTGTCGCCTGGAGCACAAACGTTGCCGAAAAGATCGAGGTTCATCGCGCAGGGCACTTCTCTCTGGCTAGCGCTTTTGACGTGGTTGCAATAGCGTACACTCAAATTGAGGGTGACTCGGCGTCCACTAACCTACTTGATGAAGACTACGCGGTCCTGGTCACGAATGAGCGATTGGGCGACCAGTTCGGTTGGCTTGGAACCAGGGAATACGACTCCGGCTGGGATGGCGACAGATACTGGGACACCATGGGGTATCCGAGCTCCAGCCTCTTTCCCACCGACCAACTAGGACATTGGCTGGACGAAGATGCGTGGGACCTCGGATCAGGCCGGGCGATGACTACATCGGCCGACATCGTGGAGGGGCATTCGGGCTCGCCGATGTTCGGGTGGTGGGACGGTCAGCCCTGGACGGTTGCAGTGATGTCGTCAGATAATCCGCCGGAAAACGAAAACTGGTGCGCTGGCGGCTCTGACCTCGTTTCACTGGTGAATTTTGCGCGCAGCGAACATCCGTGACCCTGGCGAGCCGCGGGCCCGCATCTCTCCCCGGGACACGACGATCCTCGCAGCCGGCGCGGCGCGGCGCGCCGGCTGCGCGCGCGTGATCTCCGAGAACCTGACTGCCAAAGGGCGCCGTTGAGGATCTGGATGGCTAAAGCCGCGCTCCAAGATTTCTCTGGCGAGCTGATACTTCCGCGGGTCCTCGCGGCTCACCGCGTAGACCAAGATGGTGGTATCGAGGAACGCGATCGGATCAACGCTCATGGAGCTCGTCCCGTGAGGGAAGAGCTCCACCGATCCTCACCGGGCCTTCGTCGATGAGGGGGCGGATCGAATCCCACGCGGCGAGGCGCTGCTCGTCGTCCGTCAGGCGTTCGAGGAGCTGGCGCACCAGCTCGTTGACGGTGGTGCGCCGCCTCGCGGCGACGCTCCGGGCCTGCTGCAAGAGCTCTTCGTCTACGACGAGTGTGAGGCTGCGCCGAGCCATGGAAGGATCGTAGCGCGGATTTCGTGCAGTCCTACGGAGAAAGGGGCCTGGGAGCTGCGCAACGGGGGAAACCACCGCCACGCGGCTCGTCCGGAGAGAGGTAGATCAGCGACCGGCGCCGGTGGCCGGGCGCGGATCGCTGCGATCCGCTGCTCGATCGGGATCTCGAGCTTCTCGGCGGGCCGCTTCTCGTAGTCGAACCCCTCGAGGGTCAGCCGCGGCAGCCGGTGGCCGGCACCTTCTTTGCAATTTCACTCCGACCGAAATTGGGGCGGAGCCATCGCGGGGGGCCTTACCGCGCCGTTCGCAGGAGGACCTCACATGGCGCGCACCTTCCCTTCGTTGCTCACGGCAGTCGCACTGCTGTTCGGTTCGTCCGTCCTGTCTGCTGCCCAGCGTCGAGATCGCATACCCCAACGGCGCCAACCAACCTCGTCGTCACGGCGACGACGGAGCACAGCGCGTCGCTGGCATGGGGTCCTTCGACGGACAACTCGGGCCGTTTCAGCTACATCATCCGCGGCGGGGAGAGCACCGTGACCGTCGGTCAGGAGACGACGAGTCACACTCTGGAGGACCTGCAATCCGGCAAGACGTATACCTTCCGCGTCTATGCCAAGGATGCTGCCGGCAACCTTTCCGACCCCAGCAACGCCGTGACGGTCACGCTGCCCGGGGAGATCGGCGCGCCGACGAAGCCTGTCGTAGAGATGTCGGCTGCCGGCCCGACGCACGCCGCGCTGAACTGGTCGTCCACCGACGACGGTCCGATCATCTGGTACACCATCTATATCGACGGGGAGCCCGTCTCCACGCTGAATTCGCTGTCGGATACGTTTACTTGCGCCGAAGTCCTGGTGCCCACGGGTTGCACTCCGGTGGATCAAGAGACGACCTACACGTTCACCGTGGACGCTCGGGACGTCGACGGGAACTTCTCGCCGCCCAGCGATCCCGTTTTCGTCACGACCGAGCCCGCCCCCGACGACCACACACCGCCGGAACAGCCGATGAACGTGGCGACGGATTTCAATGGGCACATCGTCGTGACATGGGCTCCCTCGACCGACGATCTCGCCCCGCAGAGGTTCATCCGCTACGACGTTTACGTCAACGGCGAGCTGCGCGCGGTCGTGGTCGGCACGACGACGGCGGAAGTCGAGGGCGACATCGGGGTCAACGAGATCGCGGTCATCGCCGTGGATACCGCAGACAACGAGTCGGTCCCCGGCACGACCACGACGGACCTCTAAGGTGGGTGCGGAGGTGCCTGCTCCAGGCTCTTCTGCCAGCGCACGTCCTCGCCTTCGCGACGGTCGGCGAAGGCGACGACCTTGCCGGCGGCGTCGCGGATGAAGATGCGGCGGCTGCGGGGCTGACCGGCGACGAAGAACACGTCGCGCACCTCCGGAAGATAGGTCGCCGGCGGGCGGCCGGTGCGCTTGGCGGTCAGTCCCTTCTCCGTGCAGCGCACGGTCGTGGTGATCGCCGGCGTGAGCCGGTACTCGCCGGCGTACGCGCAGAGCTCCTCGGCAGGGAGGCAGATCGCCGGCGGATCCTTCAGCACGGCGGCGGTATGGCGGGCGGCGAGGCGCCAACCGTCGCTCGTCCGCAGCCAGGTGTCCATGAAGCGGAAGCGAGTCCGCAGATCCTGCCCGTGGTAGTCGAGATACTCCTGGAGCTCCGCCGCCACGACCGCGGTGTCGCCGTGGAGCTTCATCTCGAAGCGGTCCACCTCGATCCGGCCAACGAGACCGGACGGCAAAGGCGTCAGCTCGCGCAGCAGCGACTCCTTGTCGTAGACCACGCCGTTCTCGTCGAGATAGACGGCGTCTTCATGGAGGTACCACCGCCACACTTCGCTGTTGCCCGGGGCGACGGCGTCCATCAGCTCTTGGGTCTGGCGCCGGAGCACGGCGGCGACGTCACCCGCCGGCGTCGCTCCAGCGCCCGTGCGCGGGTGCTTTTCGGAGGCCGCGACCGGCACGCCCGCGAGGAGCGCGGCGAGCAAGGCGAGGAGAGCAGTGAGGCTGGCTCTGCGCATGAAGCGACTCCTGCCCGGAAGGAGCGACGAGAGCAGCGTGCGGCGGCGGTGGAGCCGCTCACGCTGCTCATGGGGTGAGGAGCCTTAGATCAGCGACCGGCGCCGGTGGCCGGGGGCCAGACGGCGCTGGCCCTGCGACCGCAGGGGCCGGTGGGCCGCGGCGGCCGGGGTCGGCGCTTGCCCGGAGTGCTCCTCGCGGGTCCGCGGCATGTGGACGGGATGCTCGGGCTGCGCCCGCTGCACCTTGCGCTCGGCCTTCTCGCGCGTGCGCTGGCGCTCGGCGGAGCGCTGGGCGCGGATCGCGGCGATCCGCTGCTCGATCGGGATCTCGAGCTTCTCGGCGGGCCGCTTCTCGTAGTCGAACCCCTCGAGGGTCAGCCGCGGCAGGCGCGAGCCGACCGCCCGCTCGATGGCGTGGAGGTCGCGGACCTCCTTCTCCGAGACCAGGGTGATCGCGTCGCCGGTGGCGTCGGCGCGGGCGGTCCGCCCCACCCGGTGGATGTAGTCGTCGGGCACCGGCGGCACGTCGAAGTTGACGACGTGGGAGAGCTCGAAGACGTCGATGCCGCGGGCGGCGATGTCGGTCGCCACGAGCACCTGCGTCTTGCCGTCCTTGAAGCGGGCCAGGGCCTGGGTGCGCTGCACCTGGCTGCGGTTGCCGTGGATGCGGTCGCAGGAGACGCCCTGGCGCTCCAGGAAGTCGGCGAGCCGGTTGGCGCGGTGCTTGGTGCGGGTGAAGACCAGGGCGCTGTCGATGCCGCCGCGGCGCAGGAGCTCCAGCAGCAGGTGCGACTTGAGGTCCTCGCGCACCGGGTAGGTGGCCTGCGCCACGCCGGTCGCCGGCGCCGGCTTGCGCTCGACGTTGAGCGTCACCGGGTCGGCCAGCAGCTCGCGCGTCAGGGTCGCGATCGGCGCCGGGATGGTGGCCGAGAAGAGGAGGTTCTGCCGCCGCTTCGGGAGCTTGGCGAGGATGCGCCGGATGTCGGGGAGGAAGCCCATGTCGAGCATCCGGTCGGCCTCGTCGAGCACCAGCACCTCGATGCCGTCGAGCCGGGTGTAGGGGTACTGCATGTGATCGAGGAGGCGGCCCGGCGTGGCGACGATCACGTCGGCGCCGGCGCGGAGGGCCTTCTCCTGCGGTCCCATCGCGACGCCGCCGAAGACGGCGGCGCTGGTCAGCCGCGTGTGCTTGGCGAGGGCGCGGCAGTGCTCCTCGATCTGCGCCGCCAGCTCGCGGGTCGGCGAGACGATGAGAGCGCGGGTCGTGCCGCGCGGCTTCGCCAGCAGGTTGTGCAGGATGGGGAGGAGGAAGGCGGCGGTCTTGCCGCTGCCGGTCATCGCGCACCCGAGCACGTCGCGGCCGGCCTTGGCCGGCGGGATGGCGTCGCTCTGGATCGGGGTGGGGCGGGTGAAGCCCAGCTCCTCGACCCCGCGCAGGAGGTCGGGGTGCAGGTCGAACGTCTTGAAATCCATGTCTCTTTCTAGTCCTTGACCGAGCGCGCAGGCCCCGTGGAGGGGGCGCGCCCTATGTCTTCGTCCGGCGGGTTTTTTCGAGAAGGGGAAGGGAACGGAGGGCTTGCCGGAAGGCCTTCGCTCGGGCTCGGATCGCTGAGGCGCGAAGACTTTCGCGCCGGGCTCCAATCTTGGAACGTCCGCAGCCCCGACTCGTGCTCTGCGCCGCCGGCCCGTGCCGGCGACCGCGTGAGAGTCGCACAGTTGCGCGTTTTCCGCAAGTTGGAAGCGACCACAACCAGTTGGCGCACGGCGCCATTCCCCGGGGCCTGACGGTGGCAGAGCCCTTGCTTTGGGTGCGCTCGTGAAGTACCTCTCCCGCCGCCGCCGCCGGCTCCGCCGCCGCAACGGGCCGCTCACCCTGGCGCTCCTCGCCGCGCTCCTCCTGGGCGGCGGGCTGCTCCTCGCCCGCGCCTGGCGGACCTGCGGCTTCGCGGGCTGCCCGGACGTCGAAACCCTGACCGCCTACCAGCCGGAGGGGGCCTCGCAGCTCCTCGACCGCAACGGCCGGCCCTTCGCCGACCTGGCGCCGGTCGACCGCGAGGTGGTGGCCGTCCACGCCCTCCCCACCAGGGTGCCCCAGGCTTTCGTCGCCGTCGAGGACCGCCGCTTCTACGAGCACGACGGCGTCGACTGGCGGCGCACCGCCGGCGCCCTGCTCGCCAACCTCCGCTCCCGCTCCCGGGACGAGGGGGGGAGCACGATCAGCATGCAGCTCGCCCGCAACCTCTTCCCCGAGGAGATCCCCGGCGCGGAGCGCAGCGCCCAGCGCAAGCTCCTCGAGGTGCGGGTGGCGCGGGAGATCGAGCGCAAGTTCAGCAAGCCCGAGATTCTCGAGCTCTACCTCAACCACATCTACTTCGGCAACGGCGCGCGCGGCGTCCAGGCGGCGGCGCGGCAGTACTTCGGCGTCCCGGCCGAGGAGCTCACGCTGGCGCAGGCGGCCCTCCTCGCCGCTCTGCCGAAGGCGCCCAGCCACTACGACCCGCGCCGGCACCCGCGGGCGGCGCGCGAGCGGCGGGACCTGGTGCTCGGGCTCATGGCCGCGCAGGGGCGGGTGCCCGCCGGCGAGGCGGAGGCGGCGCAGCGCGAGCCCCTCGGCGTCGGGCCGCGCCCCCGCCGCACCGAGCGCGAGGGCCCGGCGGACTACTTCGTCGAGGAGGTGCGGCGGCGCCTCGAGGAGCACTTCGGCAAGCGCCTCTACGAGCGGCCGGTGCGGGTCTGGACGACGCTCGACCTGGGCGCCCAGCGGGCCGCCCGCGAGGAGCTCGAGCGGCAGCTCCGGTCGGTCGAGAGCGGCGCCGCGGGCGCCTTCCGGGGGACGCGTTACGACCCGGCCGTGTCCCCTGCGGGGGACGCCCCCGACTACCTCCAGGGGGCGGTCGTCGTCCTGCGCGTGCCGGACGGCGACGTCCTGGCGTGGGTCGGCGGGCGCGATTTCCGCCACTCGCAGTTCGACCGCGCCGCCGGCGCCCGGCGGCAGGCCGGCAGCGCCTTCAAGCCGTTCGTCTTCGCCGCCGCCCTCGAGGAGGGCTGGGCGCTGTCGCAGCCGGTCGCCGACCGGCCGCTCGCGGTGCGGCTGGCGAACGGACGGGTCTGGCGCCCCAAGAACCTCGCCGACCGCTACGAAGGGGAGGTCTCGGTGCGCGAGGCGCTGGTGCTCTCGAAGAACGTGCCGACGGTGCGGCTGGCGCGGGCGGTGGGGTACTCGAAGGTCGCGGCGCTGGCCCGCCGGATGGGCATCGAGCGGCCGATCCCGCGGCTCGCCTCGATGCCGCTCGGCACGGTCGCGGTGTCGCCGCTCGAGCTGACCGCCGCCTACTCGGCCTTCGCCGGGCTGGGACGGCGGGTCGAGCCGCGCTTCGTGCTGCGCGTAGAGTCGCCCGAGGGCGAGCTCCTCTGGCGGCCGCTGCCGCAACGCACCGCGGCCCTCGCGCCGGGGGCGGCCTACCTCCTCAACCACGCCTTGGGCGAGGCGCTCGAGCGCGGCAGCGGCGCGCCGGTGCGGGCGGCCGGCTACCGCGGCCTCGCCGCCGGCAAGACCGGCACCAGCAACGACGGCGTGGACGCCTGGTTCGTGGGCTACGACCCGGAGCTGCTGGCCGGCGTCTGGATCGGCTTCGACGAGCCGGCGCCGATCGCCGAGCGGGCCACCGGCGGGCGGCTGGCGGCTCCGGTCTGGGCGCGGATCATGAGCCGCCTCGCGCCGGGCCGGCGGGTGCCGCTGCGCTGGTCGCGCCCCGCGGACGTGGTGGCGCGGCCGATCGATCCGGCGACGGGGCTGGTCCTCGAGCCGGGGTGCCGGCCGGCCTCCGGAAGGCCCCGGCACGAGCTGTTCCTCGAGGGGGCCGTGCCGGAGAGCCATTGCCCCGGCCGCGGCGAGCCGGCGCCGCAGGTGGCGGCGGCCCAAGGGCCGGTGGGCGCGCCGGCCCGCGAGCTGGCGGCGCGCCAGGAGGCGGAGCGCCGCGCGCGGGCACTGAGGGAGCGTGAGGAGGCGGCGCGGCTCGAGCGGGAGCGCCTCGGGCAGGAGCGGGCGGCGCGGCTCGAGCGGGAGCGCCTCGCGCAGGAGCGGGCGGCGCGGCTCGAACAGGAGCGTCTCGCACAAGAGCAGAAGGCCCGGGTGGAACGGGACCGGCTCGCGCAAGAGCGGAAGGCTCGGCTGGAACTAGAGCGACTGGCACAGGAGCGGGCGGCGCGTCTCGAAGGGGAGCGCCTCGCAGAGGAGCGGAAGGCCCGGCTGGAAGGGGAGCGACTGGCGCAGGAGCGGAAGGCGCGGCTGGAAAAGGAGCGGCTGGCCCGGGAGCGGGAGGCGGAGCGCCGCGCGGCGGCGGAGCAGGCGGTGGCGCGGGCGGAGCGCGACCGCCAGGCACGCGACCGGGAGACTGCCAGAGTCGCCGAGGAGGCGGCGCGCGCCGAGGAGATTCGGGTGCGCGAGGCGCAGGCGCGAGAGGAGCTCCGGCGGGCGGAGGAGCAGGCGCGCGCGCGCCAGGCGCGGGAGCGGGACGAGCGGCTCGCGCGCGAGGCCGCTGCGGCGGAGGAGCGGAGGGTTCGCGAAGAGCGGGCGGCGGCCGAGGAGCGGGAGGAGCAAGCCGCCACGGACGCCGAGATGCGGGCGCGGGCGGCCGAGGAGCGGCGGCGGATCGCGCGCGAGCTGGCGATGCGCGAGCCGCGGGACGAGGCGCCCGCCGGGCTCTCCGGCTGGTGGGAGGTGACGAACCGCATCGAGTCGACGAGCTTCGCCGCCTATCAGGGTCTGCGCCTGGGCTACCGCATCCGCCTCCAGCAGGACGGCGACCGGCTGAGCGGCGACGGAGAGAAGTGGTCGGAGGACGGCCGGACCCTGCCGGCGGCGCAGCGCACGCCGATCCTCCTCTCCGGCCGCATCGACGGGGAGAACGTCACCCTCGACTTCACCGAGCACGGCGCCCGCCGCATCACGAACGGCACCTTCACCTGGCGCCTCTCGGCCGATGGCAGCGGCCTCTCCGGCAGCTTCGCGAGCACCGCCGCCGACACCCGCGGCAGCTCCCGCGGCCGGCGGATCCCCTAGCAGGCCGCTGAGAGGGCGCCAGCGGCGGGGGTAGTTTTGCAGCGTCGGCGATCGTGAGAGCCGGCACGACCTTATGGTCCACCTGGCGACAGATAGTCAAGCCTCAAGAGATCGGCGTGTGCGGTGAAGTTGCCACCGTCCTTCTGGCACGTGACGCGAACGAGAAGATTGCCATTGCTCACGAAATCAGGGTCCGGCCCCGGAGGGATCAAGCCCTTGATGGGCACCTCGGTTGTTCCGACTCTGCGACTGTCGAGCGTGACCCACGTGCTGGTCGTCGGCCTCCAGATCTCGACAGCCTGGAGGCAGGTCTGGGAGTTCCTGCCCGTATAGGCGACTCGCAGATCCTGGAGGTCAGCGGGAACGCCGGTGAATCGCCCGATCCACGAGGTAATGCGGGTGTGTGCGCCCGTCTTGGTGGACTTGATCGTCAGGTGGTCGTCGTCCTCGGACGCGAGGCTGCCCGCATCGCCGCGCTTCAACGTGCCGGCCTTCACGACGACAGATGCGGGAACAGCACTGACCATCGTGACCGGCGGCTGCGGCCTCTGCGCGGTGGGACGCCAGCGGAAGACCAGCCCATAGGAGCCACCGTTCTGGAACCATTCGATCTGGATGGAGGTCGGCCCTTCCAGGGCGACGACCTTCTCGAAATGAGCGACTTGATCGCGCCACTCATCCAGGATCTGCAAGCCGTTCACGTTCACCCGCAGCCCGTCGTCACTGTAGAAGCTGAGAATGTAGTTGCCCGGAGGAAAGTCGAGGATTCCCCGCCAGACACCACTCACCGTGTCTGACTGCCCGAAGGCGACCTCGCCGAAGCCGGCATGGTTGATTCCGATGCCAAGGTTCGCGGAGGGGACGGGGAAAGGTGTGTCGAGGAGGGTTCCGAGATACGGCCCGTCAAGGTTCGCGCCGTCGAAGAAGCAGGCATGGAAGACCCCGGTGGGGAAGGTCTCGCTGCAGGAGCTCTCGGCAACCTGGTTCTGGACGGTCACCGCGAGAGTGACAGTGGTGATGTTGCCCGCGTTGTCGTAAGCGATGGCCTCGAGCCGATGGGGCCCGAAACCAACTTGGGTCGTGTCGAACTCAAAGGAGAACGGGCTCGCGTGGTCGGCCGTCATGAACTGGTCATCGACCAGGAAAACGACCGCGTCCAAGCTCGTCTCATCGGAGGCATTGGCCGAAACCGTGACCGTGCCCGACAGAAATGCGCCGTCGGCGGGGGCCGAGAAGCTGACCACAGGGTCGGTCACGTCCGCTGGCGTTTCGGTCAGCCACGGCCCGGTCACCGAGAACTGCCTTTCGTAGTCGTTCGGCGGCTCGGAAAGCGAGAAGTCGTGGGGATCGTCCCAGCCGATGGCATGGTTCAACTCGTGTGCGAGGGTGCTCACAGAGCCGGAATAGGTCCCCATGCCCTTGGCGAAGCCTTCGTGGATGTCGGCGGTGATGGGCGGGATCGGCACGCCGGCGATCGAGCCGAGAGCCCAGTCGCCTACCCCACCGAGCGGGTGATCCCATCCGAAGGAGCCGGCGAAACCCCCAGCCCCCCAGGCCAGCACCTGGATGGCTCGGGTGTAGGGGACCACGTCGGTGATCGCGGCTTGCGCCTCCTGCCAAGCCTGGGCCATGAGCCGGGCATTGCCGCCCGAGATCTCGGTGCAGTCGCCGCCACAGATGTCGATTTCGGTGTCGGGCGAGACGATCGTAGTGAGCGGGTTCATGCGAAAGGTCTTCCCATACTGGTCGAAAAAGGCGGCTTGGACCGCGCGCCACGCCCGCTCGACCTGGGGCACGAGATGTGCGGGGTCGACATCATTCGGCACCCACAGCACCGGGTTCACGCTCGGCGGTTCGGGGAACGACACTGGGATGACATGGCTCGGGCAGTCGGGTGAGGTCACAGCGTCTCCGTTCGCTGTGTCGCTCACGGTGACGCGGGCCAACTTGAAACCCTCGGTGGCATAGGTCTTTGTCGCGAGTTGGCTGTCGCCGGTCAGGCCGTCGCTGCCCGTCCATGAGAAGGTGAAGTTGCCCGACCCGCCGCTCACGACCGCGCGCCAGGTCATTGGCTCGCCCGCATGCACGGGTAGGTCAGCCCGACAGGAGGCCGTGTGGCCCGCGTGAGCCGGACCGCCAACGAGGAGCAACAGCATCCCAATCAGTGCTATCCGAGCGACGGCCAGCTGGTGGGCTAAAGAGGCTGGAGCTTGCTCTCGGTCGGACGAGGAATTCACTAGAGAACACATGGCGGTCCCCTTTCTGCCAGTCAAGAGGGAAGGCCACACTGCCCGTGTTGGTGGGCAAGTCATCCATCTTGCAGTTTTTAAGTATAGCGCAAAGGTTGGAATGGCTAGCCGAACAACGGACCGGGACGTTGCGCGGCTGGTGGCGGGTGGGCCGCGGCAGCGCTGAGCACCCCGGAACCGCTCGCTAGCGCAGCCGCGCCACCTCCTCGGCGAGCCCCAGGATGGAGAGCGGCGCGCACCCCTCGGCGTTGTTGGCGACGGTGACGAGGACCTCCTGGCCGCGCGCCAGCGCGTCGCAGGTCACCTCGGCGACGGCGCGGCGCGCGATGCGGTCGACCCGCTTCAGCTTGTCGAAGGGCGCCCACTTCCGCCCCGCCTCCTCGTAGGTCATCCCCTCGGGCAGCATCCAGCGGACGAGCAGCGCCGGGGCGCGGTGCGTCTCGGCGAGCGCCACCTGGGCGCGCACGTCGGGCATCCGCGGGTGGACGTTGGCGCAGTGGCAGGCGCCGGCGGCGGCGAGGGCGGCGGCGTAGTCCGCGGTCACCAGCTCGCGGTTGCGCAGCTCGACGGCGTAGAGCGGCCCGCGCGGCAGGGCGGCGAGGAAGCGCGCCAGCCGCTTGGCGAAGCGGGCGGGCGAGCCCATCTCCTGCGGCGCGAACTGAAAGAGCAGGGCGCCGCCCTTCGCGCCGAGCCCCTCGACGAAGGGCGCCACGACCTGCTCGGCGGTGTAGGCCGGGTCGAGGAAGCTCGGGTTCTCGCCGCCGCGCTGGGCGCCGAAGCGCGGCAGGTCGGGCCAGCGGACCAGAGTGACGGCGTCGTGCGCCTTGACGACGAAGCGGAAGTCGGCGGGGACGGAGTCGGCGTAGGCGGCCAGCTCCTCGGCGCCGAGCGGCTGGTAGTGGGTGCGGTCGATCCCGGCGGCGCGGAGCAGCGGGTGGCGGGCGTAGGCGGCGAGCCCCTCCTGCGCCAGGCGCGAGGCAGAGTAGCGGCGGTCGTAGACCAGCCCGCGCCAGCCCGGGAAGGCCCAGGAGGAGGTGCCGAGCCGGAGCTCGGGCGGGAGCGCGGCGGCGAGCTCGCGGGCGCGCGCCGGC
>DASUNQ010000022.1:0-8537 GCA_036277075.1 Thermoanaerobaculia bacterium | reverse complement strand
CCGAGGCCCCCGTGGCGCCGGCGGCTCGAGCTGTCGCGCTGCCAGAAGCGCTCGAAGACGTGCGGCAGGTCCTCGGCCGGGATCCCCTCGCCGCTGTCGGCGACGGCGATCTCGACCGACTCGCCGCGCTCCGCCAGCCGCACCTCGACAGTCCCCCCCGCCGGCGTGAACTTGACCGCGTTGGCGAGCAGGTTCCACACCACCTGCTGCAGGCGGTCGCGGTCGCCGGCCACGGGACCGGCCTCGGGGTCGAGCTCCTGGCGCAGGGCGATGCCCTTGGCCTGGATCGTCGGCAGCAACGTCTGGATCGCCGCCACCACCGGCTCGATCGGCTGCACCGGCCTGGTCTCGAAGCGGAGCTTGCCGGTGACGATGCGCGAGAGGTCGAGGACGTCGTCGATGAGCTGCGCCTGCTGGCGGGCGTTGCGGGCGATCGTCTCGAGGCCGGTGTCGAGGCGGTCCTGGGCGCGGCCGGTCTGGAGCAGGTGCGCCCAGCCGAGGATGGCGGTGAGCGGCGTGCGCAGCTCGTGCGAGAGGGTGGCCAGGAACTCGTCCTTGACGCGGCTCGCCTCCTCGGCGTCGCGCCGCGCGTGCTCGACCTCGGCGAGGCCGGCGCGCAGCTCGGCGGCGGCCGAGTCGATGCGGCAGCGGGCGACGTGCAGGGCCTCGGAGACGTAGCTGGTGATGACGCCGGTGGCGAGGAAGAGGAGCGTCCAGAGGGCGTCGCCGGCGCCGTCGGCCGGCCCGCCGAGCTGGCCGTCGAGTAGGAGGTGGACGGCCGCGGCACTGAGCAGCGTCGAGACGATGCCCGGCCCCAGCCCGCCGTACCAGGCGGCGAAGATGATCGCCCCGTAATGGATCGAGAAAGGCGCGTCGGTGCCGAGCCAGGGCTGGAGCAGCCAGCGGACGAGAGTCGCCGCCGCGACCGCGGCGAGCGCGGATCCGTAGCAGCGGAGGCGAGTGCGGGAAGGGTGTAGGACTGGCCCGATGGACGGTACGACCGATGCTGCCTGTGCCATCGCGCCCCCAACCGGCCGAACGGCGGTGCGCCCCCCTCAGGCGAACCTGCGGCCAAAACCTGGGGCTCAAGCAAATTCCGCGCCGCCGTGATGGCGCAACTCCTTGCTCGGCAGAGGGTTGGGGGCAGGCCTCTCGGCGCGCTACATCCGGCAGGTGCTGGCGCCGGCGGCCGGGAGGTAGCACTGGGCCACGTAGTCCTGCACCATGCGGTCGGCGTTGTAGCGCCAGGCGAGAGTGCGGATGGCGCGCTTGACGCGGGCGATCCAGCCGCGCGGCACGCCCTCCTCGTCGCGGGCGTAGTAGAGCGGCACGACCTGGGTCTCGAGCACCTCGAAGAGCGCCGCGGCGTCGCGGCGGTCCTGCTCCCCCGGGTCGGCGTGGACCTCCCCCGACCCGACGGCGAAGCCGTTGGCCCCCTCGAAGGCCTCCGCCCACCAGCCGTCGAGAACCGAGACGTTCAAGCCGCCGTTCAAGATCACCTTCTGGCCGCTCGTGCCGCAGGCCTCCTGCGGCCGGCGCGGGGTGTTGAGCCAGGCGTCCACCCCCTGCACGAGCTGCCGCCCGACGTGCATCGTGTAGTTCTCGACGAAGACGATGCGGCCCGCGAGGAGCGGCTCCTGCCCGAGCGTGGCCACCCGCTTGGCCAGCGCCTTGCCGTCCTTGTCGGCCGGGTGCGCCTTGCCGGCGAAGACGATCTGCACCGGCCGCTCGGGGTCGCCGACCAGCCGGGCGAGGCGCTCCGGGTCGTGGAGCAGGAGGTCGGCGCGCTTGTAGGTGGCGAAGCGGCGGGCGAAGCCCAGGGTCAGCGCCTCGGGGTCGAGCGGCGGGCCCTGCGGCAGCCCCAGCCGCTCCCGGCGCTCGGCGCGCCGCCGCTCGACGAAGGCGAAGAGGCGCGCCTTGAGCACCCGGTGGACCTCCCAGAGCTCGGCGTCGGGCACCTTCTCGATCCCCTCCCACAGCGCCGGCCGGGCCAACGTCTCGGCCCAGGCGGGGGAGAGGTAGCGCTCGAAGAGCTGCTGCATGTCGGCGGCGAGCCAGGTCTTGACGTGGATGCCGTTGGTGATGTGGCCGATCGGCACCTCCTCCTCGCTGCGCCCCGGCCAGAGGTGCCGCCACATCCGGCGCGTGACCCGGCCGTGGAGGGCGGAGACGCCGTTGGCCTTGCGCGAGAGGTTGAGCGCCAGGACCGTGGGGCAGAACGGGGACCCGGCGTCGCCGGGGCGCTCGCGGCCGAGGGCGAGGAGCGCCTCGACCTCGGTCCCCAGCCCCCGCGCCAGCCCCTCGAGGTGGAGCGCGACGAGGTCGGCGGCGAAGCGGTCGTGGCCGGCCTCGACCGGGGTGTGGGTGGTGAAGACGGCGGCGGCCGCCACCTCGCGCAGGGCGGCCTCCGCCGGCAGCGCCTGGCGCGCGACGAGCTCGCACGCCCGCTCGAGCAGGGCGAAGGCCGAGTGCCCCTCGTTGAGGTGGAGGACGGAGGGGGCGATGCCGACGGCGCGCACCGCGCGATAGCCGCCGACCCCGAGGAGCATCTCCTGCTGGATGCGGGTCTCCTGGTCGCCGCCGTAGAGGCGCGCGGTGAGCGCCCGGTCCTCGGCGGCGTTGGCCTCGTCGCGGGCGTCGAGGAGGAGGAGCTGGCTGCGCCCGACCCAGACCCGCCAGACGCGCAGCGCCACCGCCCGGCCCGGCAGCCCGACCTCGACCCGCACCGGCTCCCCGGCGGCGTCGGCGACCGGCTCGATCGCCATCTCGTGCGCCTCGATCGGCTCGTAGGTGTCCTGCTGCCAGCCCTCGGCGTCGAGGTGCTGGTGGACGTAGCCCTGGTGGTAGAGCAGGCCGACGCCGACCACGCCGACGCCCAGGTCGCTCATGCTCTTGAGATGGTCGCCGGCGAGGACCCCGAGACCGCCGGAGTAGATGGGCAGCGACTGGTGGAGGCCGAACTCGGCCGAGAAGTAGGCCACCGGCCGGGCGCGCAGCGGCCCGGCGTGGGTCAGCGCCCAGGCGTCGCCGGCGAGGTAGTCGCCGAGTCGGCGATGCGCCGAGTTGACGCGGGTGAGCATCTCGAGGTCGTGGACCCGGCGCTCGATCGAGGCGGCGTCCATGCGCGCCAGCACCGCCACCGGGTTGTGATAGGTGGCGCGCCAGAGCTCGGGCTCGAGCTCGCGGAAGAGGGCGCGCACGTCCGGTTGCCAAGTCCACCACAGGTTCCTGGCCAGCTCGCGGAGCTTGCGCACCACGTCGTCGCGCGGGTCGCTCATCGGGCGGCGCTCCGTCGCTGGACGCTGGAGGGAGCTAGAACTTGACCGCGATGCCGCCCATGATCCGGCGGCGGAGGCTCTCTTCGTCTTCGTCGACGGCGGCGCCGGCGCCGCGGGAGAGCTCCATGTTGAGCTGCACCGCCCACTCGGCGGCGAGGTCGAGCAGGACGTTGAGGTCCTGGGAGACCAGCATCTGGAGCCGCTCGGTGCGGCGCGGCGCCGGCGACTCGCCGCTGGCGGCGGCGCGCAGCTGCTGGTCGAGCTGGTGGAAGGCCAGGAAGACGCCGGTCGAGGTGGCCTGGAAGCGGGTGTCGAGCGAGGAGACGGCCCAGCGCACCTCGTTCTCGTAGGCGCGCTCGTCGGTGGCGTGGAAGATGCCGCCGCCGCCCGAGGCGAGGCTCGACTCGAAACGGGTCACCACCTGCGGCGAGAGACGCCGGCTCCAGGCGACCTCGACCTCGCGCAGCGTGTCGCCGCCGACGAGGTAGAGGCTGTCGAGCCGGTCGAAGAAGTCCTCGCTGAAGTAGAGCCGCAGCGTCTCGTCCAGCGTCCGCTGGACGGCGGAGAGCGAGAAGAGCTCGTCCTCGCCCCCCTGGCGGGAGAGCGACAGCTCGTAGCACGCGTCGCCGGCCTGCTCGCAGGTCTCGGGCTCGCGGAAGAGGGCGGGGACGAAGTCCGGCAGGCGCGCCGGCGCCGGGTCCTCGTAGACGCGGCGCGAGACCGAGCCCTCGGCCTGCCAGGCGGAGCCGAGCTGGAGCACGACGCCGCCGCGCGGGGTGAGGGAGAGGCTGCCGTCGCGCAGCGTCGTGTAGAGGCCGTACTCGACGAGCACCGCCGGCTGCAAGCGCACGCCGCTGCGGCCGAAGAGGTCGACGCGCTGCTCGCCTTCGGCCGTCAGCAGCCCCTGGAGATCGGTCGCCTGCCGCTCGCGGTAGCGCAGGCCGGCCTCGAGGTGGGAGCGGTCGCCGAGCGCCGTCTCGTAGGAGCCCTCGAGCCCCCAGGTGCGCGAGGCGCGCGGGATCTCGATCGGGCCGAGGCCGCCGTGGCGGTGGTAGTTGCTCTCGCTGGTGTACTGGGCCGAGAAATCGGAGTGGCCGCGCTCGCCGAGCGCCTGCGTCCAGGAAACCTGGTACTGCTCGAGGCCCACCGGCAGCGCCTCGCCGCCGTCCTGCGAGGGGACCATGCGGTTGTTGCGGCTCATCAGGGCGACGCGGCTGTCGCGCCCGCCGGCGACCTCGAGCGACACCGCTCTGGCGTGGGAGTCCGCCATCGCCAGCCCCTGCTCGCCGCGCGAGGCGGTCGGGCCGAGCTGCCAGAAGTCGCCGGAGAGGCCGACCCGCAGCTCGCCGAGGCGCCCCTCGACGCCGACGCGGCCGCCGCTGATCTGCCCCTCGCCGACCCCCGCCCCCTGGACGAGGCCGGTCATCGCCGCCATCTCGGCCTGGAACGGGGCCGCCTCCAGCCGGGCGGTGGCGCCGTCCGAGCCGGCGGCGAAGGTCAGGTGCGCGAGGTCCTGGCCGTCGATCTCGTGCAGCACGTCGGCCGGGATGCGGGCGCGGAGCGCCCAGAAGTCCTCGCTCGCGAAGGCCTGGCCGGGGCCGGTCTCGGCGAGCTGGAGCTCGACGAACTGGTAGGTCTGGGCGGTGGTGCGGGTGAGCAGCACGACGGCGGGGAGGAACCCGGCCTTGTGCGCGATGACCTTGTAGAGGCCGGCGGGCAGGTCGCGGAAGAGGAAATTGCCCTGCGGGTCCGTCGAGACCTTGCGCAGCGTGAGGTCGGCGAGCTGGTAGGCGTAAACCCCGGCGGCGCCCAGCGGCGAGCTCTTGCCCAGCACCCGCCCCGCCACCGCCGCCGGCCGCGCCGGCTCCGCGAGCGCGGCGCCCGCCGTCCCGACGAGCAGGAGGGCGAGGACGGTGGCGCGCTGTCGCAGGGGGGTCATCTGCGTCTGGTCCTACGGTTGCCGAGTGTAGGTCGGACGGGGGGATGGAGTCAAACGGGGAATCATCGATTACGAGCCCCTTGCGAAGACGGTGCCGCCGCTCGGCCTATGAGCCCTCCGGCGTCCGTGCGGCGACGCAGGCGATGACCGCGGCGGCGCCGGCGGTCTTGAGGGCGGCGGCGGCGGCCTCGAGGGTGGCGCCGGTGGTGGCGACGTCGTCGACCAGCAGGATGGAGCGGCCGCGGACCGCGGCGGTCGCCCCCCACCGCGGCGCGAAGGCGCGGCGGAGGTTGGCGAGGCGCTCGCCGCGGGGGAGGCCGCTCTGGGGCGGAGTGGCACGGCGGCGGCGGAGGAGCGCGCGGCAGGGGAGCCCGAGCCGCGCCGCCAGCGGGCGGGTGATGCGCTCGGCCTGGTTGTAGCCGCGCGCCAGGCGCCGCCGCCAGTGGAGCGGCACGGCGGTGACCAGAGCCCCGGGCGGCAGCGTTGCGGCAAGCTCCTCCGCCAGGGCGGCGGCCAGCGCCGCCGCCAGGTGCTCGCCGAGGTAGTCCAGCCGCCCGAACTTGAGCCCGCGCACGACGGCGTCGAGCGGCGGCTCGTAGCTCCAGCCGGCGAGCAGCCGGTCCCAGGCCGGCGGGCGCTCGCGGCAGCGGCCGCAGCGAAAGCCCGCGGGCAGGGCGAAGGCGTCCAGCCGCCGCGCGCAGGCGGCGCAGCGCGTCGCCGGCAGCGGCGCGAGGCGTCCGCGGCAGGGGACGCAGAGTCCGAGCGGCGCGCGCACCGGCAGCGGCGCCCCGCACCCCAGGCAGCAGGCCGGCAGCAGGAGGTGGAGCAGCGGCGCGACGCTCCGCGCGGCACCGTCGTAAGAAGGGGCGGTCATCGCTGCTCGCGGCCGGAGGTCCGCCCGGCCGCCCGCAGGGATAGACGGAAAGCCGGCTGCTAAACTCCCGCCGCGCCGCGAAGGAGAGCCCTTGCCCCGCAACCGCCCCGCACCGCCGCCGCTCGCCCTCGCCGGCGCGGCCCTCGTCCTGCTGCTCGCCTCCGGCGCCGCCCCCGTGCGGGCGCAGGAGCTCTACACCTTCTCCGTCGGCGCCCTCGGCGGCGTCGGCGGCTCGCTCGACGTCGACCGCGGCGACGCGCTCGACAACCTCGGCGCGCAGCTCGACTTCGGCCTGGTCACCGACCTGCGCACCCACCTCGTGCTGCGGCTGGGCCGGCTCGACCTCGACACGGACGAGGGCTTCGGCCCCTTCGCGGACGACTCGGAGCTCACCTACGCCACGATCGGCGGCGAGTACAAGTGGCGCGAGAGCTACTACACCTCGGGGATCTACCTGGCGCTCGGCGGCTACCGGCTCGAGGGGATCGACTTCCGGGGCAGCGAGGAGACCGACACCGCGCCGGGGCTGGCGCTCGGCGTCACCGGCGAGTTCCCGCTCCACCGCCGGGTGGCCGTCCTGGTCGAGCTCTCGGGGCACTACGTCGACTTCGAGGACGCCAACCTCTTCGCCCTGGGCCACGCCGGCCTGGCGGTGCACTTCTAGGCGCGGGGGACGGGCTCCTAGCTCTTCCTCGCCGCCTCCTCGCGCGCCAGGCGGCCCGCGTCCTTCTCCTCGGCCTCCTCCCCCTTCCCCGCGTCCGTCTCCCGCGGCAGGTCCTCGGAGCGCCGCCGGCGGTCGGGGTTCAAGAAGTGCCGCTCGATCGGCACCATCCCGATCAGGATGACGAGCAGCGCCACGGTGGTGACGACCGCCTCGCCGTAGAACCCCGCGCCGACCGCGATGCCGAGCGCCGAGGCCAGCCAGAGCCCGGCGGCGGTGGTCAGCCCATGCACCGTGCCGCGCGACTGGATGATCGTGCCGGCGCCGAGGAAGCCGATGCCGGAGACGATCTGCGCCGCGATGCGCCCGGGGTCCCAGGCGTTGCTCCCCTGGGCGTAGGTCTCGCCGATCAGCACCGAGACGTGGGTGAGGAGGGCCGACCCCACGGCGATCAGCATGTGCGTGCGCAGCCCCGCCCACTTCCCGACCCACTCGCGCTCGGCGCCGATCAGCCCGGCGAGGAGGGCCGCGAGGCCGATCTTGATCGCGATGTCCTGGAGCTCGACCATGAGCGCGGGGGCATTCTAGCCCGCGATCGACCGGAGCCCGGCGCGAAAGCCTTCGCGCCTCGGGCGCTAGTCCCCGCGCAGCACGACGGCCGGGTCGACCGCCGCCGCCCGCCGCGCCGGCAGCCAGCAGGCGAGCAGCGCCACCGCCAGCACGGCGGCGGCGATGGCGGCGTAGGTCGCCGGGTCGTCCTCGGCGACGCCGAAGAGGAGCGAGCGGATCGAGCGCGCGAGGAGGAGCCCGGCGCCCCAGCCCAGCGCCACGCCGAGCGCCGTGTGGCCGAGCCCGCGCCGGAGCACCAGGGCGTGGAGGTGGCGGCTCGTGGCGCCGAGGGCGCGGCGCACCCCCAGCTCGCGCAGCCGCTGCTGGACGGTGTAGGCGACGAGCCCGTAGATGCCGACCCCGGCGAGGAGGAGGGCGAGGGCCGCGAAGCCGCCGACCAGCAGGAGCCCGAAGCGGCGGCGGGCGAGCGAGGCGTGAAGGACCTCTTCCAGCGTGCGCACGTCGGCGACCGGGATCTGCGGGTCGACCGCCCGGACCTCGCGGCGCAGCGCCGGGGCGAGCGCCGCGGGGTCGCCGCCGGCGCGCACGAGCAGGTGGAGGCGCCACGGGGAGGCCTGCGCGTAGGGGACGTGCGCCTGCAGCGGCGCCTCGGCCTCGAGGCCGTCGTGCCGCATGTCCGCGACGACGCCGACGACGGTCCGCCAGTCGTCCTCGCGCGAGCCGAACTGGACCCGCGCGCCGAGCGGGCTGCGCCGCGGCCAGTAGCGCCGCGCCAGCCCCTCGCCGACGACCGCGACGCGCGGGGCGCCGGCGCGGTCCTCGGCGCCGAAGTAGCGGCCGGAGAGCAGGCGCAGCCCCAGCGTCTCGGGCGTCCCCGGCGCGCCCAGGTAGAGGACGACGCTCGGCGCCAGCGCCGGGTTGCGCAGGGGCTGGTCCTCGACGTGGAAGCCCCAGGTGTCGAGCTCGCCGGTCAGCGGCACCATGCTCAGCGCCCCCGCGGCGCGCACGCCGGGGAGGGCGCGGACCCGCGCCAGGACCTGGTCGTAGAAGGCGACGCTCGCGGCGTCGGTGTCGTAGCGGACCGTGGTCAGCGGCACCTCGGCGGCGAGCACGCCGCGCGGATCGAAGCCGGGGTCCTGCCGCAGCACGCGGGCGAAGCTCCCGAGGAGCAGGCCGGCGCCGAGCAGCAGGACCAGCGCCAGCGCCACCTCGGCG
>DASUNQ010000021.1:0-5192 GCA_036277075.1 Thermoanaerobaculia bacterium | reverse complement strand
CGCCCTCGTCGAGAACGCGCAGCGGATCGGCCAGGCGACCCGCTCGATCCGCAAGCTGTTGCAATAGCCCGCTCACGAGGTCGGCGCTCCTTCCGAGGCGGAGCCGACGTGCGCCGCGTACTTCGCGAACACGCCCTGCTTGTAGCGCGGCGCCGGCGGCGACCACCCGGCGAGCCGGCGGGCCAGCTCCTCCTCCGGCACGTCCAGGTCGAGCCGCCGCGAGTCCACGTCGAGCACGATCTCGTCGCCGTCCCGCACGGCGGCGATCGGGCCGCCGCGCGCCGCCTCGGGCGCGACGTGGCCGACCATCAGGCCGCGGGTGGCGCCGGAGAAGCGCCCGTCGGTGAGCAGAGCGACGCTCTCGCCGAGGCCCTCGCCGACGATCGCGGCGGTCACCTGCAGCATCTCCCGCATCCCGGGCCCGCCGACCGGGCCCTCGTTGCGGATCACGATGATGTCGCCGGCGTTGATCTTCTGGTCCTTGACCGCGCGGAAGCACTCCTCTTCTGACTCGAAGACCCGGGCCGGCCCGGTCTGCTGGCGGCGCTCGGTCCCGGCGACCTTGACCACGGCGCCGTCGGGAGCGAGGTTGCCGCGCATGATCGCGAGCCCGCCTTCGGACTTCAGCGGATTCTCGACCGGGCGCACCACTTCCTGCTCCGGTGCCTCGGTCGCGGCCTCGGCTTCCTCGCCGATCGTGCGGCCGGTGACGGTGATCGCGTCGCGGTGCAGGACGCCGGCGTCGGCGAGGCGCTTGAGGATCACCGGGACCCCGCCCGCTGCGTAGAGGTCGGTGGCGACGAAGCGCCCGCCGGGCTTGAGGTCCGCGTAGAGCGGGGTGTTGCGGGAGATCCGCTCGAAGTCGTCGAGATCGAGCTCGATCCCGAGCTCGTGGGCGAGCGCGATCAAATGCAGGACGCCGTTGGTCGAGCCGCCCGAGGCGCAGACGCAGGCGATCGCGTTTTCCAGAGACTCGCGGGTGATCACCTTGCTCGGCCGGATGTCCTCTACGAGGACCCGGATCACCAGCTCACCGATCTTCTCGGCGACGCTCGGCTTGCCCTCGTCTTCGGCCGGGACCATCGCCGAGCCGCCGGCGCTGATCCCGAGCGCCTCGAAGGCGCAGGCCATCGTGTTGGCGGTGAACTGGCCGCCGCAGGCGCCGGCGCCGGGGCTCGCCACCCCCTCCAGCTCGTGCAGTTCCTCGTCGGTCATGTCGCCGGCGCTGTGGGCGCCGATCGCCTCGAAGATGTCGAGGATGGTGACGTCGCGGCCGTGCCAGTGGCCGGGCGCGATCGAGCCGCCGTAGAACACCACCGAGGGGATGTCCAGCCGGGCCAGCGCCATCGCGCAGCCGGGGATCGTCTTGTCGCAGGCGCAGAGGGCGACGATCGCGTCGAACTGGTAGCCGCGCGCCATCAGCTCGATCGAGTCGGCGATCACCTCGCGGCTGACCAGCGAGGCCTTCATCCCCTGGGTGCCCATCGTCACCCCGTCGGAGACGGCGACCGTGTTGAACTCCATCGGCGTGCCGCCGGCGGCGCGCACCCCCGCTTTGACGTGCTCGGCCAGCCCGCGCAGGTGGAAGTTGCAGGGCATCGCCTCGGTCCAGGTGTTGGCGATCCCGATCGCGGGGCGGCTGAGCGCCTCGTCGTCGAACCCGATCCCCTTCATGTAGGCGCGGGAGTGGGCCCGGTCGGGGCCGTCGAAGACCGCCGAGGAGCGCGGACGGGGCAGCTTGGTCTGAGTGGCGCCGTTGGTGCTCATCCAGGGAAATCTACTGTGGTGATCCAAGGGCGTTGACCGGACCGGGGCCAGCGCCGATCTCGCGCAGGCCGGCGCCGACCGCCTCCGAGGCGATCGCGCGCGCCCCTCGCGCCGCTTCGAGCGGGCTCTCTCCCCTGGCGAGAAGGGCCGCCAGCGCCGAGGAGTGGGTGCAGCCGGAGCCGTGCGCGGCGCCGTCGGGGTGGCGCTCGCCGGGAATCTCAACCGCCTCGCCGCCGTCGAAGAAGAGGTCGACCAGCGCCTCGCTGTGGCCGCCGGTGACGACGACCGCGGTGGGGCCGAGCGCCCGCACCGCCCGCGCCAGCTCCTCCTGCGACGCCCCCTCGCCCAGCCCGGTCAGCGTGCGCGCCTCGGGGATGTTCGGGGTGGCGACCGAGGTCAGCGGCAGGAGCAGCTCGGTCAGGGCCCGTCGCGCCGCCTCGTCGAGGAGAACCGCGCCGCTCTCGGCGACCATCACCGGGTCGACCACAACCGGCGCCTCGCCGACGTGGCCGAGAGCCTGAACCACGGCGTCGACCGTCTCCGCCGTCCCCAGCATCCCGATCTTCACCGCGTCGACGCCGATGTCCTCAGCGACCGCCCTGACCTGGGCGACGATCAGCTCCGGCGAGACCGCCTCGACCGCCTCGACCCCGATCGTGCTCTGGGCGGTGATCGCCGTTACCGCGGTCATCCCGTGCACGCCGCAGCGCGCGAAGGCCTTGAGGTCGGCCTGGATGCCGGCACCGCCGCCGGAATCGGAGCCGGCAATCGAGAGCACCGCTGGGACGCGTCGGGTGGCCATCAGGCGCAGCCTAGAAGGGTCCGGGAGTAGGTGCCGATCGGCGAGCAGACGAGGTAGCCGAGCAGCTCAAGCCGGGCGAGGGCAGCCGCGGCCTCCGGGCCGGAGACGCCGGTCGCGGCGGCGACGCCGTCGCAGCTCGACTCGCCGGCCTCGACCGCCGCGAGGACGGTTGCTAGGGCGGGCTCGAGCGCAGGGCCGGAGCGGACAATCGTCCTGCCGCCGGGACCGAGCAGCGCGTCGAGCACATCCTGGGCGTCGCGGATCAGACAGGCGCCGCCGGCGAGCAGGTTGTTCGGCCCGGCCGAGGCGCGCGAGGTGACCGGCCCCGGCACCGCCCCGACCTCGCGGCCGAGGTCTGCGGCGAGGTCGGCGGTGATCAGCGAGCCCGAACGTACAGCGGCCTCGACCACGACCGTCATCCCCGCCAGCGCCGCCATGATCCGGTTGCGAGCCGGGAAGGTCCAGCGCCAGGGCGTCGCCCCGGGCGGCAGCTCGGAGAGGACGAGATCGCGTTCGGCGATCCGCCGCCAGAGCGAGCGATGCGAGGCCGGGTAGGCGACGTTCGCGCCGCAACCGAGGACGGCGATCGTGCGGCCTGCGTCGAGCGCCCCGCGGTGCGCGCAGCCGTCGACCCCGAAGGCGAGCCCGCTGACGACGACCATCCCGGCGCTCGCCAGCTCACGCCCCAGCTCGCGGGCGATCTCGCGACCGTAGGCGGTGGCGCGGCGGGCGCCGACCACCGTCACCGCGCCGAACGGCTCGAGCCCTTCGAGCAGCGCCGGATCGCCGCGGCCGATCAGCGCCCAGGGCGCGTCTGCCGCCTCCCTGAGGCAGTCCGGGTAGAGCGCGCCGTGGCGGCAGCAGGCCCAGCAGCCAGCCGCCTCGAGCCCCTCACGCAGCCTGCGCTCGGAGATCAGCGCGGTCCGCCCGAGCAGCTCCGCCCCGTCGTTCGGGGCGGCGACGGCTACCAGGTCCTCGCTGGAGAGGCGCAGCAGTTCCGGCGAGCGCGAACCGACCGCCCCGGTGGCGATCTTCTCGATGTAGGGGCCGAGCAGCGCCAGCAGGTGGGCGCGCCGCAGGCACTCGGGGCAGGCGCGCGGCTCAGCCACGGTCCCTCCTGCGCAGCTGCAGAGCCTGCGCCATCTGGTCGCGGCCGATCGCCTCGCTCTCCTCCAGGTCGGCGATCGTGCGGGCCAGCCGCAGCGCCCGGTCGTGAGCGCGGCCGCTGAGGCCCTGCCGCGCGTAGAGATCCGCCAGCAGCGCCGCGGCCTCGCCGCTGAGTGCGCACTCACGCGCCTCCGCCGGGCTCATCTCGGCGTTGCACCGGCCGGGCCCGAGCCGCCGCTCCTGCCGCTCGCGGGCAGCGCAGACCCGGTTCCTGACCCTGGCCGACGGCTCCCCCGGCCCGCCGCCGATCTCGGCCGCGCTCGGCTGGCGGACCACGGCGAGGATGTCGATCCGGTCGGCGAGGGCGCCGCTCAGCTTGCCCTGGTAGCGCTGCACCGCGAGCGGTGCGCAGATGCACTCGGGGTCGGCCTCGCCCCGTCCGCACGGGCACGGGTTCGCCGCGGCGACGAGCATGAACCGGCAGGGCAGGCTGTGGCGACCGCCGGCGCGGGCGATCGAGACCTCTCCGGACTCCAGCGGCGACCGCAGCGCCTCGAGCGCGTCGCGGCGGAACTCGCAGAGCTCGTCGAGGAAGAGGACGCCGCGGTGCGCCAGGGTCGCCTCCCCCGGCCGCGGTGGGCTGCCTCCCCCGACCAGGCCGGCGGCGCTGATCGTGTGGTGCGGGGCGCGGAAGGGGCGCTCGGCCGCGACTGCGCCCCCGAGCCGTCCGCAGGCGCTGGCGATGCGCGCGACCTCGAGCACCTCGACCGGCGCCAGCGGCGGCAGGATCGAGGGCAGCCGCCGCGCCGCCAGCGACTTGCCGGCCCCGGGCGGCCCGATCATCAGCAGGCTGTGGCCGCCCGCCGCGGCGACCTCGAGCGCGTGCCGCAGGTGCGGCTGGCCGCGCAGGTCGGCGAGGTCGGGACCGCCCGGCGCGGTCTCGAGGCGCAGCGGCAGGGCACGTGGCCGCGGCGGCTCCCACTCTCCCGCCGCCAGGCCCGGCAGCTGGTCGACCGCGTCGAGCGGGATCACATCGATGCCCTCGGCCAGCGCCGCCTCCGGCCCGTTCTCGGCCGGGACCACGATCGCCTCGGCGCCCCCCTCGCGCGCCGCCTCGGCGATCGCCAGCACGCCGTTGACCGCGCGAGTCGAGCCGTCGAGCGCCAGCTCCCCGACCAGAGCCACCCGCGCCAGCGCCTCCCACTCGAGCTGGCCGGAGGCGCTGAGCAGCGCCGAGGCGATCGCCAGGTCCATCCCCGGACCGGCCTTGCGCAGGCTGGCCGGCGCCAGGTTGACGACGATCCGCCGCAGCGGGAACTCGAAACCGCAGTTGACGAGCGCCGCGCGCACCCGCTCGCGGGCCTCGCGCACCGCCGCGTCGGGCAGGCCGACGATCGCGAAGCCAGGAAGGCCGCGGTGGACGTCGACCTCGACGCGAACGGGCCGGGCCGCGATCCCGTCGAGGGTGAAGGTCTTGGCGGTGGCGAGCACGGTGAGGACGCTAGGAGGGAAAAGC
>DASUNQ010000020.1:0-7658 GCA_036277075.1 Thermoanaerobaculia bacterium | reverse complement strand
CCCGCGGCCCGCGCGCTCGGCGGCGATCGCCGGCTCCTCGACCTCGGCCACCGGCGCGATCGCACGTTCCCGCACCTGGAGGGCGAGGAAGCCCCCCGCCACCGCCGCCGCGATCGAGGCCGCGAGCAGCCACCGCCGCCCGCCGGCCGCGGACTCCCGCTCCTCGGCGGCGGCCGCCTCGACCAGGCGCAGTCGGCCGCCCAGCTCCGCGGGGATGTCGGACTTGAGCCGCGCCAGCAGCTCCGCCGGCGGCTCCGGCTCCGCGCCGCGCTCGGCCAACCGCCGGGCGATCTCGCGCTCGCTCGACCTGATGCTCATCGGACCTCCTTCTCGAGCGCCGCCGCCAGCACCGCCAGGGCACGCTTCAAGCGCTTGCGGATCGCCACCGGGGTCACGCCTTCGTGTTTCGCCACCTCCGCCACCGATTGCTCGCCCCAATAGAGCGCGGTCACGGTGTAGCGCAGCTCCTCGGGCAGCGAGAGCACCGCTCGCCGCAGCCTTTCGCCGGCCATCGCCCCGCTCAGCCGCTCGTCGGCGGCGGGCGCCGGATCGGGGACCGCCGCCTCCTGCCCTTCCTCGAGCGGCACCAGCCGGCGCGGCCGGCGCAGGTGGTTGAGGAAGGTGGTGTAGGCGATGCGGCAGAGCCAGGTCGAGAAGCGGGCGCGCCCGTCGAACGAGGCGAGCGCCGCCCAGGCCCGGCGGTAGGTCTCCTGCGTCAGGTCGGCGGCCAGCTCGGGGTCGCCCGCCAGCCGCCAGAGGAACCCGTAGACGCCGCGGTAGGTCCGTTCCACCAGGACCTCCGCCGCGCGCCGGTCCCCGGCCGCGAGCTCCGCCAGCAGCCGCCGCTCATCGCCGGCCGCGCCCGTGTCGCGGCCGCTCACCTCGAGACCCGGAAAGACTGCGCTGCGCGTCGTGTCCATCCTGAAGGCTTAGACACGGGGTGCCGGCGGGAGAAAACCAGCAGCTAGCTCTTCTTGGCGCGGCGACGGCGGCTGGCCTCGCGCAGCACGACGAGCCCGACCAGCGCGCCGAAGGACCCGGTGAGGAGCAGGTAGGCCAGCTCGAGACAGAGCGACGCGACGCCGATCTGTCCGTCTCCCCAGTGCGAGGCGATCCGCTTCTCGTCCAGACTCAGGCGCTGGACGCACTCGGCGTTGGAGTAGCCGCGGCAGGCGTCGGCGTCGGGCCGCGTGAAGCCGACGACGAAGGTCTCGAACCACTCTCCCCCCAGGACGGAGACCCGCACCACCACGAAGAGGTGCAGCACGACGAGGAGGAGGAACGCCACGCCGGCGGCGATCAGGGCCCCCACGAACGCCTTGCGCAGCCAGGCGCGCGACCGCCTCTCCTGCCCGAGCCACTGGACCACGACCGCCATCAGCCCCATGAGGAGCGCCGACAGGGGCACCAGGGTGTCGCGCAGCGAGCGCGGGATGAGGTGCAGGAGCGGCGTCAGCAGAGGCAGGTCGAGCTGTCCGAGGACCGGGGCCAGCCCCATGCCGGTGGCGACGCCGAAGCCGCCGAGGTAGCGGAAGAACTTGCGGGTCAGCGGGGTCGGAGGAAGCGGGACGAGGCGCTCACCCCGGCGGCCGGCCATGCCGTGTCCCTCCTCGGCGGGCTCCTAGCGGAAGACGCAGGGATAAGGTCCCTGGGCATCCTGGAGCGAATAGAGCTTGCACGCCAGGGTGTCCCCCGCTTCGTCCACCAGGTTGAGGGTGCTTTCGATCGCCTTGAATCCCGCCTTGGTGACGCGGTAGGCGTAGAGCCCGCGGTAGAGCGGCACCGTGTCGCCGGCGCTGGCCGCCGTCTTCTGCTTGGGCAGCGCGGCCGGCCACATCTCGACCAGGGCCTCGCGCGGCGTGACCAGGAGGTTGAGCTCCACCATCAGCGAGTCGATCCCCCGGAGGACCGCCAAGACTTCGGCGATGGCATCGAACAGCCCTTCGGTCGACTCGCGAGTCGCGAGCCTCTGGCCGTCGCGCAGGCTCAGCACCTCCAGGGACTCGGAGGCGTCGGGATAGCTCGCCTCGACGTAGGCGCGCAGGGCCGCCAGCTGGTCGGTGCCGAGCTGCGCCAGGAGCTCCCGCTTCGCGGTCTCGGCGGCGCCCCTCACCTGGGCCGGGTCGTAGCCGGAGAGGGAGTCTCCCGGCAGCTGGATCGTCACCGGCCGCATCTCCGCCCGCAGCTCGAGGAGCTTGGTCGCGACCGCCTCGGCGGCCGGCTTGACCGTCACCGCCGCGGGCGGTGCGCCGTCGGCAGCCGGCGGCTGCGCCATCGCCGCGGGTGCGAGCAGCGCGGCGCAGAGCCACGGGGCGCCGCGGCGGGCCCACCGCTCGGCTCGACGGGAGGCCTTCCTTTCCAGCATGATGGAGCAAGTCTAGTCGAAGCAGAGCTGGCGAAACGTGAAGCTTCCCGCCGCCGCCCTCGCCGCCGTCCTACTGGTCGCGCCCGCCGTGCCGCGCCCTGCGCCGGCCGCGGCGGAGCCTCCGGCCGGCGGCCTCCAGGCCGAGGTGCTGAGCCGCCTCGATGAGGGCGAGGCGGCGCGGGCGGCCGCTCTCCTGCCGCGGCTCCTGGACCTGCTGCGGCGCGACCAGGCCGGCGACCCGCCGGCGCTCGCGGCCACGCTCGAGGAGCTGGGCGAGCACTTCGCCGGGGCCTGCGACGGGGCGACCGCCGCCGACCTCCTCGGGCAGGCGCTGGCGCTGCGCGAGGGCGCGCAGGGGGCCGATCACCTGGACGTCGCCGCCAACCTCAACCTGCTGGCGACCGTGCGTTTCTTTCTCGGCGAGTGGAGCCTGGGCGAGGCCGCCGAGCAGCGTGCGCTCGCCATCCGCCTACAGCACGAGGCGCCGCGCCCGGCGGCGGAGAGCTACCGCGACCTCGGCATCCTCTACTACTCCGAAGGCCGGTTCCGCGAGGCGCAGGACGCCCTCGAGAGCGCGCTGGAGCGGTTCGAGCGCGAGCGCCCGCCCGACCGCGCGGCCCTCGCCGAGACGCGCAGCTCTCTGGCCGAGGTCCACCGCGCGCGCGGCGATCTCCGCGCCGCCGAGCCCGGCTTCGCGCGCGCGGCGGACGAGGCCCGCAGCGAGGCGGAGACCGCGCCCGAGGTCTACGCCTGGGTGCTCAACCACCGGGCCGGGCTGAAGCGCGACCGCGGTCGTTACGCCGAGGCGAAGTCCGACCTGCGGCAGGCGCTGGCGATCCTTTCCCCGCTCGACGGCTCCGAGCGCGACGTGGCGACGCTCACCCTCAATCTGGCCGATCTCAGCCGGCTGCAGAAGGACCACGAGCGGGCCGATGCCGGGTTCCGCCAGGCGCTCGAGCTGGCCGAGCGGGCCCTCTGCCCCGGGCATCCGGACCTCCTCTTCTATCTCAATCAGTACGCCCTGAGCCTGGCGGAGCAGGGGCGGCACCGGGAGGCCGAGCCGCTCTACAGGCGGGCGCTGAAGGTCGCCGAGGCGGCCCTCGGTCCCGACCACCCGACGGTCGCCCAGGGTCTCCACGACCTGGCCGTGACGCGCGCCGCGCTCGGCGACTACGCCGAAGCCGACGCGCTCTCCGCTCGGGCCCTGGCCATCCGCAGCGCGGTCTTCGGCTCCGAGCACCCCGAGGTCGCCGCCACCCAGGTGGAGCGCGCCCGCTTCTCCCTGCAGCGCACCGGCTCCGCCTCCGCCGCCGCGATGGCGCAGGTGGAAGAGGCGATCCGCGTCCTGGAGGGGGCGCGCGTCTACCCCGAGCTGGCGATCGAGGCCTACGTGCTGCAGGCGGAGCTGCGCCAGCGGCGCCGCGACGCGGCCGGGGCGCAGCAGGCGCTGGCGCGGGCCCTCGACCTCATCGACGGGCAGCGGCTGCGGGCCGGCGGCGCCGACCGGGTGCGCGCGGCGTTCCTGCGCTCCTATGCACGCCACCACCTGCGCCTGGCGGACTGGCAGCTCCAAGCCGGGGAGGTCGCCGCCGCCCTGGCGACCACCGAGCGCTATCGCGCCCGCTTGCTCCAGGACCAGCTCGCGGCCTTCGGGATCGATCTCTTGGAGCGCGCCCGCGGCCGGCCGGCGGCGCTCGAGCGGCGGCGCCTCGAGGCGCGGTCGCGGATCGCCGCGCTGCACGCCCAGCTCGCCTTCACCCGGTCGCGCGGCGACCTCGGAGCGGACCGCAGGGCGCGGATCCTGGGCCTGGAGAAGGAGCTCGCGGCGGCCTACGAGGAGTACGAGGCCGCGGTCGACGACCTGCAGGACGAGAGCGCCGGCCGGCGCCGCCTCGAGGGGCGGACGATCGGGGCGGCCGAGATGCAGGGGCTGGTGCCGCCCGGCGGGCTGCTCCTCCTCTACCAGATCGGCGAGGAGCGAAGCCACCTCTTCCTCGTGCCCACGCCCCCCGCCGCGCCCCGGGCCCAAGCCCTCGAGGTGACGGCGGACGCCGCGGCGCTCCTGGGCGTCTCTGCCGGACCGCTGACGGCGGCGGTGCTGCGCCGGCTCCTCGAGCCCGCCGCCGGCGACCAGCCCGCCGCCGCGCCGGACCCGGCGCGCCGCCTCCACGGCCTCTGGCGCGCCCTGGTGCCCCGCGACCTCTGGTCGCAGATCGCCGCGGCGCAGGAGGTCGTGCTGGTGCCCGACCGCTCGCTCCACCGCCTCCCCTTCGAGCAGCTCGTCGTCGATCCGGGCGCCGGCGGCGGCGCGGTGCGCTACTGGCTCGACGACGGCCCGCCGATCCGCTATGCGGCCTCGGCGAGCACCCTCGCCGCCCTCCTCGACCGCGTCTCACCGGCGGAGGACGCGGCGACGCCGCCGGTGCTCACCGTCGCCGACCCGATCTACGACCCGGCGGACCTGCCGGGCGCCGCCGGGTCCGGCGCGGACCTTGCGCCGGCAGCCGCCGAGGAGGAGGCGCGCGGCGAGCACGAGCGGCCGCCGGCCCGCCTGCCGAGGACGGCCGACGAGAGCGACGCCATCCGCGCCGTGTTCGCGGAGATCTATGGTGACGCGGGGGCGGACGTGGTGGCGCTGGCGCGCGAGCAGGCCACCGAGGCACGGGTGCGCGCCGCCCTCGGCGGCAAGCGCTTCGTCCACCTCGGGACGCACGGCTTCGTCGACGAGAAGCAGAGCGAGCTCTTCGCCGGCCTCGCCCTCAGCCCGCCGCCGTCTCGTCCCTGGCCGGCGGAGGACGACGGTCTCCTCCAGCTCCACGAGATCTACGACCTGGAGCTGGGCGCGGAGCTGGCCGTCCTCTCCGCCTGCCGGACCCACGCCGGGGCGATCGTCGAAGGGGAAGGGGTCTTCGCCCTCTCGCGCGGCTTCCTCGCCGCCGGCAGCCGGCGGGTGGTGGCCAGTCTCTGGCAGGTGGAGGAGAGGTCGACCGCCGTCCTGATGGACAGCTTCTTCCGCGCCGTGCTGAGCGACTACCGGGCGGGCCGGCCGATCCGCTACAGCGCGGCGCTGCGCGACGCGAAGCGGGAGGTCCGGCGCCGGCCGCAGTGGTCGCGCCCGTTCTTCTGGGCGCCCTTCGTCCTCACCGGCGTGGAGTAGCTACGGGCAGCGGAAGGTCGTCTTGTCGATCCGCGTCTGGAAGGGGACGTTCCTGGGGTTCTGGTAGGTCACCCTCCGGCCGGTCGCCGTGTCGATGACCGTCACCCGCGTCAGGACCGTCGTCGTTCCACCGACGAACAGCCAGAACCTGCCGGCGTCGGCGCAGCGGTCGGCGACGCTCGCGACGAGCTCGACCTTGGCCGGATCGCCGAACCAGAAGGCGGCCGACTTCGCCGTGAGCACCTCGCCGCCGGCGAGCTGCTGGCTGGGGCCGTAGCGGACCTCCAGCCGGAAGCGGCCGTCATGCAGGAAGAAGGCGGCGGGGCGGGGCGCGTCAATCGTGACCGTGACCCCTTCGCCGGCGTCGGCCCAGTCGGTGGACCAGCCGAGGACGTAGTAGCGCTTCCCCGGCACCAGGCCGCTGATCGTCCGCGCCGCGCGGGCCGGCGTTGCGGGCCCGAGCTCCAGGAAGCCGCCCGCGATCCGGGCGTTGGTCAGGCTCCAGCCGCTGTCGAGGTCGAACAGGTCGGTGAAGACCACCGGGCCGTTGGCGGCGGCGGGGTCGAACCGCGGAGCGTCCCCCAGGGTGTCCCAGCAATCCGCGTTGTTGGGGTCCGCCCGGAAGTTCTGGGCGAAGACGTTTTCGTCGATCTGGGCCACGTAGATGCGGTCGATGTGGACCGGCTGGCCGTCGTTGACCAGCTCGTCGAAGACGATCGTCGCCTGGCCGGTCGTCGCCACGAACCAGAGATCGTACTGGCCGCGGAAGGGACACACGGCGGCGTTCGGGAAGTGGCGCAGGATCCGCTTGCCCCCGATCTTGTCCGCGCCGGCGGAGCGCGGGACGCCGAGGCAGACGAGGAGGGTGACCAGGCCCAGGAAGCGGAGGGATCTCACGTTCATGGAGTATACGGCGATGGCCGGAGAGAGTCGTTACGCGCGCACCATCTGCACCACCGTCTCGATGTGCCCGGTCTGGGGGAAGAGGTCGAGGAGGGTGACGCTCTCGACCGCGTAGGCGCGGCGCAGGACGGCGAGGTCGCGGGCGAGGGTCGCGGGGTCGCAGGAGACGTAGGTAAGGCGTCCGGCGCGGCGCTCGAGGAGCGCGCGGCGGACGGGCGGCGGCAGGCCGGTGCGCGGCGGGTCGACGAGCACGCGGTCGGGCGACTCCGGCAGCGCCTCGATCCAGCCTTCGACGCCGCTCGACTCGATCTCGGCGTTCGGCAGCCGGTTGCGCCGGGTGTTGTTGCGGGCGTAGCGGGCGGCCACCCGGTCCCCTTCGAGCCCGACGACGCGGCCGTAGCGGCGGGCGAGCGGCAGGGTGAAGAGGCCGACGCCGCAGTAGAGGTCGAAGGCCTCGCCGCCCTCCCACGGGCCGACCGCGGCCTCGATCAGCCGCGGCAGCAGGCCGCGGTGGGCCTGGAAGAAACAGCGGGCGTCGTAGGTATAGGTGGAGCCCGCCGCCTCGACCGCCACCTCGCCGTGCGGCAGGCCGGGGACGACCGGCGCGACGGTGATCGCGCCGCCGTCGCCGCAGGCCACGTCCAGCCGCCGCGGCGCGCCGGCCGACAGCTCGCCCGAGAGGCCGAGGACGAAGCGCTCGAGCTCGGGCAGGAGGATGGGGCACTCGACGACCGGCACCAGCCGGTGGCTGCCGCGCGCGTGATAGCCCACCAGCACGCCGCCGCCCCCGGGCTCGGATCGGACCGGCTCGGTGTGGAGCTGGGTGCGGAGGCGGTAGTGCCACGGGTCGCCGGTGACGAGCGCCGGGGCCTCCGCCAGCCGCAGGCCGCCGAGCCGCTCGAGCGTCTCGCGCGCCGCCGCGGCCTTGTGCCGGGCCTGGGCGGCGTCCGCGATGTGCATGAGGTCGCAGCCGCCCCACTCGGCGAGCGACGGCACCGGGTCGGGGCGGCGGTCGGGGCCGGGGACCAGGACCTCGACGATCTCGGCGCGGCCGTAGTCGGGCCGGCGCTCGACGAGGCGGACGCGCAGCCGGTCGCCGGGCGCGGCGCGGCGGACGAAGATCGGCACGCCGGCGAAGCGCGCCAGCCCGTCGCCGCCGGCCACCAGCTTCTCCACCGCCACCTCGAGCTCGTCGACCTCCGCCAGCCGCAGGCCGCCGAGCCGCTCGAGCGT
>DASUNQ010000019.1:0-5301 GCA_036277075.1 Thermoanaerobaculia bacterium | reverse complement strand
GTCCTTCAAGGCCTGCGCCGCCACATCACCCTCGCCTTTGGCTCGATCTCCTCGGCCACCGCACGCGGGACGAGAATCACGGGCGCGATCACTCGCGCAGCCACAACCGGTCAGCGCATGCGAGGTAGATAATGGGGGAAGCGTCGCTGACCGCGCTAGGCAAGCCCGGTCTCCGCCTTCAGCTCCTCAAGATCGACGCTGAAGACTTCGACCTTCCGGCGCGCGAGCTCGTCGATGAAGTCGGCCCGCGGCACTCCCGCCAACTCGGCGGCTCGGCCTTGCGAGAGGAGCCCCCGGCGGTACCACTCGATCGCCGCCGCAAGCCGTATGTCCTTCTCCACCGCCTCGAGGGAGGATCTCAGCTCTGAGAGAACTTTGTCGGGCAGATCGATCGTCATGGTTGCCATGCTGCCTCCAGTGCCACTGAGGTCATTGTAGATGGTGCGGACCCGTGCGGGATGAGTCACCGTCTGCGGCGCGCTGGCGTGACGCCTGTGTGAAAGATACAGTCTCCATGGACTTCTAAAGCTCGGCCAAGCCAGCCTTCGCTCCGGCCCCGACGCAGGCGGCACCGTCAACCATGCCCCGGGACTACATCTTCGTCAGCTACAGCCACCAGGACGCGGAGTGGCTCGACCGGCTGCGGATCTTCCTCAAGGCCTTTCCCTGGGGGCTGTCGTACAAGGATGGCGGCTGCCTATGGATGGATCCCTACATCCAGACCGGCGACCGCTGGCGGCGCGAGATCGGCGACGGGTTGGCGCGGTCGCGCATCGCCGTCCTGCTCGTCAGCCAGGATTTTCTCGCCTCCGACTTCATCGCGCGGCACGAGCTGCCGTCGATTCTGGAGGCGGCGGCATCAGACGAGCTCACGATCGTCTGCGTACCGGTCAGCAGCAGCGTCGTCGATCTAGCGCGCAAGGAGCTGCTCGACTACCAGTGGCCGAGACCGCCTGACCAGCCCCTAGACCTTCTGGGACCGGCAGAGCGGATGGCCGCTCTCGCGCTGATCTTCCGCGAGCTGTACGACCTCGCCGAGGCCGCGGGCCTTACCGCGGCCGCCCCGGCGACAAGCGTGCGCGAGCGCCGGCCCGGTGAGGAAGTGCGTCCGGGTGCGTCGCTTCCGCGACCCGACGCCGCGCCAGCGAAGCTCTTCGGCGTGCCGGCGCAGCGGCCCCACCACATCCTCCGTCTCGACGTCCGCGACCGCATCCGGATGGCCCTACTCACGGGGTCGCGCGATGCAGTGGGCATCACCGGAGCGGGCGCAGAAGGCCCACCCGGCAGGGTCGGCCTTTTCGGGCAAGGCGGCCTCGGCAAGACGGTGGCGGCCATTGATCTCGTGCACGACGGGTCCGTGCGGCGGGCGTTCCCCGACGGCATCTACTGGCTGACTCTGGGCCAGAGCCCGGACCTTGCACTCCTGCAGTCGAGCTTCATCCAGCAGGTGACGGGCGCGCCGGCCGTGGTCGAGTCGATGGCCTCCGGCAGTGCCCGGATACGGGACCTGCTCGCCGACCGCGCCTGTCTCCTGGTGCTCGACGACGTGTGGGACATCGAGCATGCCCGCGCCTTCGACGTAGCGGGCGCCCTGTGCCGGACGCTCACCACGACCCGCGACGCTGGCGTTCTCACTGCGCTAGGCGCCGAGAACGTCGAGCTTGACCTACTCAGCGAGCCGCAGGCCCTCGCGCTTCTCGCCAATTGGATCGGCCGACCCGCGGCCGATCTCCCAGAGGAGGCGAAAGCGCTCGTCCGGCATTGCGGCTATTTGCCGCTCGCCATCTCGGTGGCCGGCGCGATCGTGCGCGACGGCACTCCCTGGTCCGACCTCCTGACGGCGCTCGAAGCGGGCAACCTGCGCTTCCTCGAGCATCCTTACGCCAGCGTCTTCACCTCCCTCCGGCTCAGCCTCGACGCCCTGCCGGAGAGCGTCCGGGAGCGCTGCCTCGAGCTCGCCGTGGCGCCGGAGGACGTGCCCCTGCCGGTCCCCGTCGTCGCCCGCTTCTGGGCGCACACGGGCGGCCTCCAGGGCTACGAGTGCCGCCGGCTGCTCGTGGACCTGGAGAGGAAGGCCCTGCTGTACCTGGAGGGTGAAGGCGCGACGGCGAGCGTCCGCTTCCACGACCTGCAGCGGGACTTCCTGCAGCTCGCCGCCGACGACGTCCGGGCACTCCACGCGAAGCTGCTTGACGGGTATGCCCAAGCCCTCGCGCCAGCGACCGCGGAGAGCTACCGTGCCTGGTGGACGCTGCCGGCGTACGAACCCTACATCTGGCATCACCTGAGCGACCATTTGGCCAAGGCCGACCGGTGCGGTGAGCTGCGAGCCTTGCTGCTCGACTACCGCTGGATCGCGGCGAAGCTGTGGGCCACCGCCGACGTCAACGCGCTGCTGCGAGACTTCGACACCTTCGCCGAAGACCCTTCAGTAAACCTCGTGCAGGGAGCGCTGCGGCTCTCCGCTCATGTGCTGGCGAAGAGCTATGCCCCGCTCGCCGGGCAGCTCACCGGCCGCCTGATTCAGGAAGGAAATGGAGAGATTCGGGCCTTACTCTCGCAGGCCCGTGCGGAGACCACGTCGCCTTGGTTGCGCCCCCTGACCCCGAGTCTGGCGCCACCCGGCGGGGCGTTGGTGCGTACTCTGGAAGGCCATATGCGCTGGGCCAACAGTGTTGCTGTGACGCCGGACGGCAAGTGGGCGGTGTCGGCCTCCTCCGACCGCATCCTCATGGTCCGGGACCTCGCCACCGGCGCGGTGCTGCACATCCTCGCAGGCCATGCGAGGTCGGTCAACGACGTTGCCGTGACGCCGGACGGCAAGCGGGCGGTGTCGGCCTCCGCCGACAACACCCTCAAGGTCTGGGACCTCGCCACCGGCGCGGTGCTGCACACCCTCGAAGGCCACGCGAAGTCGGTCAACGCCGTAGCCGTGACGCCGGACGGCAAGTGGGCGGTGTCGGCCTCGGGCGACCGCACCCTCAAGGTCTGGGACCTCGCCACCGGCGCGGTCCTGCACACCCTCAAAGGTCGCGCGCGCCACGCGAAGCCGGTCACCGGCGTGGCCGTGACACCAGACGGCAAGCGGGTGGTGTCGACCTCCCGGGACAACACCCTCAAGATCTGGGACCTCGCCACCGGCGCGGTCCTGCGCACCCTCGAAGGCCCTACGGACTGGGTCAACGGCGTGGCTGTGACGCCGGACGGCAAGCGAGCGGTGTCGGCCTCCCGGGACAATACCCTCAAGGTCTGGGACCTCGCCACCGGCGCGATCCTGCACACCCTCGAAGGCCACGCGAGGCCGGTTAATGGCGTGGCCGTGACGCCAGACGGCAAGCGAGCGGTATCAGCCTCCGACGACAGAACCCTCAAGGTCTGGGACCTCGCCACCGGCGCGGTGCTGCACACGCTCGCAGGACACGCGAGGTCGGCCACCGGTGTGGCCGTGACGCCGGACGGCAACCGGGCGGTGTCGGTCTCTTGGAACAACACCCTCAAGATCTGGGACCTCGCCGCCGGCGCGGTACTGCACGCCCTCGAAGGCCACGCAAAGCCGATCACCGGCGTGGCCGTGACACCGGACGGCAAGCGGGCGGTGTCGGCCTCTTGGGACAAAACCCTTAAGGTCTGGGATCTTGCCACCGCTTCCGTGCTGCACACCCTCGAAGGCCATGCGAGCTGGGTCAACGGCGTGACCGTGACACCGGACGGCAAGCGGGCGGTGTCGGCCTCCGCGGACCAGACCCTCAGGGTTTGGGACCTCGCCACCGGCGCGGTGCTGCACACCCTCCAAGGCCACGCGAGGTCGGTCACCGGCGTGGCCGTGACGCCAGACGGCAAGCGGGCGGTGTCGGCCTCCGACGACAACACCCTAAAGATCTGGGACCTTGCCACCGGCGCGGTGCTGCACGCCCTCGAAGGCCACGCGAAGCCGGTCACCGGCGTGGCCGTGACACCTGACGGCAAGCGGGCGGTGTCGGCCTCTTTGGACAACACCCTCAAAGTCTGGGACCTTGCCACCGGCGCAGTGCTGCACACCCTCGCAGGCCATGCGGACTGGGTCACGGGCGTGGCTGTGACGCCGGACGGCAAGCGGGCGGTGTCGGCCTCCGACGACAGCCTCACGGTCTGGGACCTCACCACCGGCGCGAGACTGCACACCCATGCGAGGCCGGTCACCGGCGTGGCTGTGACGCCGGACGGCAAGCGGGCCGTGTCGGTCTCCCGGAACAATGGCCTCACGGTTTGGGAGCTCGCGACCGGAGCGCTCGTTGCCACTTTCGACATGGACGGCCGTGCCCGTGCCTGCACCGTCGCGCCCGACGGTGTCACCATCGTTGCGGGCGATGCCCTTGGGCGTGTCCACTTCTTCCGGCTCGAGAACGCCTGACCATCGGCTCCGGCTCGCCAGGGCTTCGCGCCGCCTTTCTCCAGATCCCTCGCTCACGCTCGGGATGACCAGGAACCCGGCCGAAGGCCCGCGCCCACGCCGAGGCCCGCCAGGTCCTCGGCCAAGGCCTGCAGCAGCTCGTCCTCGTCCTCGCCGGCGCCGAGGTCCACGGCGTCGGCGGTCGCTTCCGCGATCAGGTCCGAGAGCAGGTCCTCCGGCGGGTAGGGGGCGAGCGGCGGCACTGCCGGCCGCGGCCGCGCGCCGGCGGCGAGGATCGCCTCGACCGCCGCGGCGTAGGCGGCGGCGGTCTGCTCCACGCGGTGGTGCGCGGCGACGTGCCGGCGCCCCGCCTCCCCTATCGCGCGGCGCAGGCCGGGGTCGGCGGCGAGGGCGTCGAGGTAGGCGGCGAGCAGCTCCTCCTCGGTCTCGTCCGGCGGCACCTTGGCGCAGGTTCCCGCCGGCAGCTCCGCGGCCGAGCCGGCGTCGGTGACGATGACGGGCTTGCCCATCCCCAGCAGGCGGATCAGCGTCGCCGAGGTCTCGCCGGCGCTCGGCCAGCGGAGGTTGATCGCGAGGTCGGCCGCCGCCATGAAGCCGAGGAAGTCGGGCAGCTCCGGGCGGCCGGCCAAGAGCACGCGCGGGCGCAACGCCTCCGGCACCAGGGCGGGGACGTCGTAGTCCTTCGACACCTCCCCAACCACCAGGAAGCACGCCTGCGGGTGGCGCGCGGCGATGCGCGCGAAGGCGCGGAGCGCCACGTCCAGGCGCTTGGCGCGGGTCATGTAGCCGAAGGCGGCGATCAAAAGAGCGTCCGGGGGGACGCCGAGGCGGGCGCGGAGCGTGGCGGGGTCGCTCGCGGCGGGCGCGCCGGCGCTCTCGCCGCCGCCGCTCCAGGGGAAGGGCACGGCGTG
>DASUNQ010000018.1:0-9407 GCA_036277075.1 Thermoanaerobaculia bacterium | reverse complement strand
GGAGCCACGTCGCGACGCTCGGCCGCGACGGCCTGGTGCGCGTGGCGCGGGTCGGCGACGGCCGGGTCGTCCTGGCGCGGCCGCTGCTGACGCCGCCGGTGCGCCTGACCGCGGCCGCCGTTCCCTCCGAGGGCCGGCTCTTCGCCGCCGCCACCGCCGACGGGCGGGTGGCGCTCGCGCCCGTGGAGTTCGAGGTCGCCTTCGCCGGCGACCGCCGGGTGGTGACGCCGCGCTTCGGGGCGGCGGTCGTCCTCGAGCTCGATCCCGGACGCCGCCCGCTGCGCGCCGTCGCGGCGCAGCTCGACGCCGAGGGCAACGCCGCCGCCGCGGCGGTGCTCGCCGGCGGCGCCCTCGCCCTCGTCCGCCGCACGGCGGAAGAGAACCTCCTCTCCGGGGAGGTCACCGAGAGCCTCCAGCGCTTCGCGCTCGCCACGCCGCACGAGGTGACGTCGCTGGCCCTCGACCCGGACCAGCGCAACCTCTACGCCGGCACCCGCGGGGGCGAGCTGTTGCGCTGGGAGCTGGGGGAGGCGCCCCCGCGCCCGGCGCGAGCGGTGTCCGCCGGCCGGGTGCCGGTGACCGCCGTCGCTCTCCTCATCGGCGGGCGCTCGCTCGTCGTGGGACGGCGCGACGGGGCGCTCGCGGTGTGGCTGTCAGTGCCGGGCGGAGAGGAGGTCCGCCTGACCCGGGTCCGCGAGTTCCCCCGGCAGGGCGCCGCGATCGTCGACATCGCGCCGTCGCTGCGCGACAAGGGCTTCCTGGCACTCGACGCCGGCGGCGGTCTCGGCCTCTACCACTCGACCGCCCACCGCACCCTCTGGCGGGGGCGCTCGCCGGTGGCGGGGGCCGAGGCGGTCGCCTTCGCGCCCAAGGCCGACGCCGCCTACGTGGCGGCCGGCGGCCGGGTGGCGGCGCTCGACCTGCGCAACCCCCACCCCGAGGTGACCTGGAAGGCCCTCTTCGGCAAGGTCTGGTACGAGGGCTACGAGCGGCCGGAGCGGGTCTGGCAGTCGAGCGGCGGCACCGACGACTTCGAGCCCAAGCTCTCGCTGACGCCGCTCCTCGTCGGCACCCTGAAGGGGACCTTCTACTCGCTCCTGCTGGCCATCCCGCTCGGCGTCCTCGGGGCGATGTACACCTCGCAGTTCATGCACCCCTCCTACAAGCGGGTGCTCAAGCCGCTGATCGAGATCATGGCGGCGCTGCCGAGCGTGGTGCTCGGCTTCCTCGCCGGTCTCTGGCTGGCGCCGCGCGTCGAGCGGGCCGTGCCGGGCCTGCTCCTGATGCTCGTCGTGCTGCCGGCCGCGGTGCTCCTCGCCGGCGCCGCCTGGTGGCGCCTGCCGCGGCGCTTCCGCAACCGCTTCCACGTCGGCGTCGAGGCGATCCTCTTCGTCTTCGTCCTCGCCGGGGCGATCTGGCTCTGCCTCGCCCTCTCGGCGCCCTTCGAGCGGCTGGCCTTCGGCGGCAGCTTCCCGGCCTGGCTCCTCGAGACCTTCGGCCTCCCCTACGACCAGCGCAACGCGGTCGTCGTCGGGCTGGCGATGGGCTTTGCGGTCATCCCGATCATCTTCGCCATCGCCGAGGACGCCTTCTCGAACGTGCCGCCCAACCTGGTGGCGGGCTCGCTGGCGCTGGGCGCCGACCGCTGGCAGACCGTGACCCGGGTCGTCCTGCCGACCGCCAGCCCCGGCCTCTTCTCCGCCGTCATGGTGGGGTTCGGGCGCGCGGTGGGGGAGACGATGATCGTCCTCATGGCCACCGGCAACACGCCGATCATGAGCTGGAACCCGTTCAACGGCTTCCGCACCCTGTCGGCCAACATCGCGGTCGAGATCCCGGAGGCGCCGCACGGCGGCACCCTCTACCGCACCCTCTTCCTCGCCGCCCTCCTGCTCTTCGGCCTCACCTTCCTGGTCAACACCGTCGCCGAGCTGGTGCGCCAGCGGCTGCGCGAGCGCTATGCCCAGCTCTGAGCACGCCCCGGCGTCCGACCTCTTCGGCCGCGGCCGGCGGCGCACCGAGCGGCTGGGGCGGTCGCTGACCTGGCTCTGCGGCGGGGCGCTGGCGCTCAACTTGCTCCTCGTCGTCGGCATCCTCGTCCTGCTGGCGCTCAACGGCCTCGGCTACTTCTGGCAGAAGGACCTGGTCGAGCTGGCGCTCGGCGACGGCCGCAAGCTCCTGGGCGAGATCTGGGAAGTGGAGCGGGAGCCGGCGGGCCGGGGCGCGCCGGCGCTGGCCCGCCTGCGGATCAAGACCGGCAACCGCGACGTCGACGGGCTCGACTTCGCCTGGATCGAGGACGCGGACGTCGTGCGCACCGCCCGCCCGGCCGCGGCCGTCCTCCTCGAGCGGCTGGAGTGGGGGAACTTCCACGGCTACCTCGTCGAGCTGCGGCGCGGCGGCCGGGTCCTGGCGCGCGGCCACCGAGAGGTCTGGCGGGCGCTCGGGCCGCTGCTGGAGCGCAAGGAGGAGGAGCGCGAGCGGGTGCGGGCGCTCGAGCGCGGCCCGATCGGCGACGTCAACTACGAGATCGAGCGCCTCCGCCTGGCCGCCCGCCGCCTCGAGCTCGCCGACCGGCCGCCGGCGGTGCGCGCGCGGCGGGCGGCGGCGATCGCCCGCGAGCTGGCGGCGCGCGAGGCCGAGTACGAGCGGTTGGCGGTGCGCCTCGGCCGGCTGCGCGAGGCGCTCCTCGCCGACACCCTGATCGTGGCGACGGCGGCCGGCGAGCAGCGCGAGGTGCCGGTGGGCGGCATCGTCGACGCGGTCCTGCCGAACGTCCTCGGGCCCGGCGGCAAGCTGCGCCTCTACCTGCGGCGGGCGGGCCAGTTCGTCACCGCCGAGCCGCGGGAGTCGAACACCGAGGGGGGGATCTTCCCCGCCATCTTCGGCACCGTGATGATGGTCTTCATCATGTCCTTCGCGGTGACGCCCCTCGGCGTCCTCGCCGCGCTCTACCTGCGCGAGTACGCCAGGCAGGGCCTGCTGGTGCGGCTGGTGCGGATCGCGGTCAACAACCTGGCGGGGGTGCCGTCGATCGTCTTCGGCGTCTTCGGCCTCGGCTTCTTCGTCTATCTCGTCGGCGGCTCGATCGACCGCCTCTTCTACCCCGAGGCGCTGCCCACCCCCACCTTCGGCACCGGCGGCATCCTCTGGGCCAGCCTGACGCTCGCTCTCCTCACCGTGCCGGTAGTCATCGTGGCGGCGGAGGAGGGGCTCGCGGCGGTGCCGCGGATCGTGCGCGAGGGATCCTTGGCGCTCGGCGCCACGAAGTGGGAGACGATCCGCCGCGTCGTCCTGCCGGCGGCGGCGCCCGGCATCCTCACCGGCATGATCCTGGCGATGGCCCGCGCCGCCGGCGAGGTGGCGCCGCTGATGATCGTCGGCATGGTCAAGCTCGCCCCGGCGCTGCCGATCGACGGGCGGCCGCCGTTCGTGCACCTGGAACGGAAGTTCATGCACCTCGGTTTCCACATCTACGACGTCGGCTTCCAGAGCCCCAACGTCGAGGCCACGACGCCGCTCGTCTTCGCCACCGCGCTCCTGCTCATCGCGGTGGTGACGGCGATGAACCTGCTGGCGATCGGGCTGCGCAACCACCTGCGCCGCAAGTACGCCGGGAGCGCCGTGTGATCGAGACCGCCGCTCCGCGCGACCCCGCGCTCGACCCGGGGATCAAGGACCCGGTCCTCGAGATCGACTCGCTGTCCCTCTGGTACGGGACCAAGCGGGCGCTCCAGGACATCACACTCGACGTCCCGGAGAAGCGGATCACCGCCTTCATCGGCCCCTCCGGCTGCGGCAAGTCGACGCTGCTGCGCTGCATCAACCGGTTGAACGACCTGATCGACGACGTGCGCATCGAGGGCGACATCCGCTTCGGCGCGGCCAGCATCTACGACCCCCGCATCGACATCAACGCCCTGCGCAAGCGGATCGGCATGGTGTTCCAGAAGTCCAACCCGTTCCCCAAGTCGATCTACGAGAACGTGGCCTACGGCATCCGCATCCAGGGGATCAACCGGAAGCGCGAGCTCGACGAGACGGTGGAGCGGAGCCTGCATCGGGCGGCGCTCTGGGACGAAGTCAAGGACCGCCTCGACGACAGCGCCCTCGGCCTCTCCGGCGGCCAGCAGCAGCGGCTGTGCATCGCCCGCGCCATCGCCGTCGAGCCCGAGGTCATCCTCCTCGACGAGCCCTGCTCGGCCCTCGACCCCATCGCCACCGCGCGCATCGAGGAGCTGATGCAGGACCTCAAGACGCACTACACCCAGGTCATCGTCACCCACAACATGCAGCAGGCGTCACGGGTCTCGGACTACACCGCCTTCCTCTACTTAGGGGAGCTGATCGAGTACGGCCTGACCGAGAAGCTCTTCATCAACCCCCTCAAGAAACAGACCGAGGACTACATCACCGGGCGGTTCGGGTAGCGCGCCGCCGGGCCCCGGAGGTCGACCGTCATACTATCGTATGACACACTCCGTCCGGGAGGAGCCAATGACGACCACCCTCGAACGCCGACACGGGCGCATCAACGCTCGCCTCGACGAAGGACACTCCGCGAAGCTCGAGTACCTGCAGCGGGAGACTCGGCTCGGAGTGAGCGACATCGTGAAGCGCGGGATCGACCTGCTCTACGAAGAGGTGCGGAAGGAGGCGCGCCACCCTTTCGAGATCCTGACCGAGACGGGCTTCATCGGATCCGGAGACGGCCCGCCCGACCTCTCCCTGCGCTACAAGGAAGAGCTGCGTGAGCTCCTCGCCGCCAAACATGGTGATCGCTGACACCGGCTTCTGGCTCGCTCTGGCCAACCGGAATGACCGCTATCACGCGCTCGCCAACGAGCGCCTGCGCGAGCTGCGAGAGCCGCTCGTGACGACCTGGCCGGTGGTGACCGAAACCTGTTACCTGCTCCTCTCGCGCCTCGGAACCGCCAACCAGCGGACATTTGTGGACAGCTTCGCGGCCGGCGCGTTCGAGGTGTTCGACCTGCGGCGGGAGCACGGCCCCAGGATCTCGGCCCTGATGAAGACCTACTCCGACCTGCCGATGGATCTGGCGGACGCCTCTCTCGTGCTGCTCGCCGAGGAATTGGACGACGGGCGAATCCTGTCCACCGACGCTCGCGACTTCCGGACCTACCGCTGGAAGCACCGTGAGCCGTTCGAGAACGTGCTGCTGGGCGCCGGCGGCGAATAGGGCTTCGCACCGGCGGGCGCGCGCTCAGGCGGAGGCCTGGTGGCGGATGTCGCGGCCGGAGACGTAGTAGATGACGTCTTCGGCGATGTTCGTCGAGTGGTCGGCGATGCGCTCGAGGTTGCGCGAGATGAGCAGGAGGTGGAGGGCGCGCACCACCTTGACGCGGTCCTCGGTCATGTAACCCAACAGCTCGCAAAAGAGGCGGCGGTATACGCCGTCGACGTCGTCGTCGGCGCGGCAGACGTCGGTGGCCAGGGTGATGTCGCGGCGGACGAAGGCGTCGAGGCTCTGCCGCACCATCGCCTGCACCAGCTGCGACTGGTGCGGGATGTCGACGTAGGGCTCGAAGGAGGGCTCCTCGTTGAGCTTCTGGACCGACTGCGCGATGTTGACCGCCGAGTCGCCGATCCGCTCGAGGTCGCTGTTGATCTTCATCACCGCGACCAGGAAGCGGAGGTCCACCGCCGTCGGCTGCTTGCGCGACAGCACGCTGTGGCAGTGCTCGTCGATCTCGATCTCGAGCTGGTCGATGTCGCTGTCGCGGACGACGACGTCGCGGGCCAGCGGGGTGTTGCGGTCGAGCAGGGCCTGGGTGGCGTCGGCCACCATCTGCTCGACGAGGCCGCCCATCTTGAGCAGCTCCTGCCGGATGCGGTCGAGGTCGTGATCGAGGTGCCGTTCCATGCCGGAAATCCTTTGCGCAAGCCATCTTATCGCCTTGGAAGGCGGAGCGGAAGAAAGACGCTAGGCTGTCACCGTGCCGACACGCCGGCCGCCCTCCAACCGGCTCCACCCGCGGCTGCGGGTGCTCCACGGCGAGGAGATCGCGCTGGGGCCGGGCAAGGTGGACCTGCTCGAAGCCGTCCGGAGCACCGGCTCGCTGGCGCAGGCGGCGCGCGCGCTCGGCCTCTCCTACATGCGCGCCTGGAAGCTGGTGCAGACGATGAACGCCTGCTTCCGCGAGCCGCTGGTCGTCGCGGCGCGCGGCGGCCGCCTCGGCGGCGGCGCCCACCTGACCCCGACCGGCGAGGCCGCGCTCGCCCTCTACCGCGCGATGGAGCGCTCCGCCCAGGAAGCGGCGGAGCCGGCTTGGCGCGAGCTGCGCCGGCACCTGCTCGACTGACGCCGCCGCCGGCGAGGGCGGCGCGGGTCGTTGTCGTTGACGGCGTATATCGCCCCTGCTAGCCTCCCGCCCGCCCGTTGCGCAGAGACGAAGGAACGGAAGGAGGGGAGGCGTGCGCAGGCTGGCGCCGGTCGTCTCGGGGATGCTCGCGCTGCTCGCCGCCGCGCCGGCCGCGGCCGGGGAGCTGCACGTCTTCGCCGCCGCCAGCCTCTCCGAGGCGCTCGAGGAGCTGGCCGCGACCTGGCGGCGGCAGACCGGCACCGAGGTGCTCCTGAACCTCGGCGCCTCGAGCACGCTGGCGCGGCAGATCGAGGAGGGGGCGCCGGCCGACCTCTTCCTCTCGGCCGACGAGGCGAAGATGGGCGCCCTGGCGCGCGCCGGCCTGATCCTCCCCGGCACCCGCCGCAGCGTGCTCTCGAACACGCTCGTCGTCGTGGTGCCGGCCGCCGGCGCGCTCGCCATCGCCTCCCCGCGCGACCTCGCCGCGCCGCGCGTCCGCGCCATCGCCCTCGCCGAGCCGCGGACCGTGCCGGCCGGCATCTACGCCAAGCGCTACCTGGAGACGGCCGGGCTCTGGGACGCGGTCGCGGCGCGGGTCGTCCCGACCGAGAACGTGCGCGCCGCCCTGGCGGCGGTGGCCGCCGGCAACGCCGACGCCGGCATCGTCTACAAGACGGACGCGGTGAACTCGCGCGCCGTGCGGGTGGCCTACGAGGTGCCGGCCGACGCCGGGCCGCGTATCTCCTACCCCTTCGCCGTGGTGCGCGGCACGCGGCAGACGCGGGCGGCGCGCAGCTTCCTCGCCTTCCTCGACTCGCCGGCGGGACGGGCCGTCTTCGCGCGGCGCGGCTTCCTCCTGCTGCCGCCGGCGCCGGCGCGGCGGTGAGCGCCGAGGAGTGGCGGGTCGTCGCCTTCACGGTCCGCATCGCCGCCCTCGCGACGCTCCTCATCCTGCCGCCGGGACTCGCCCTCGCCTGGCTCCTCGCCCGCCGCACCTGGCCGGGCAAGTCCCTGGTCGAGACCGCCGTCGCCCTGCCGCTGGTGGTGCCGCCGGTCGCCACCGGGCTGGTCCTGCTCGAGCTCTTCGGCCGCCGCGGCCCGCTCGGCGGCTTCCTGCACGAGCGGCTGGGGCTCGACGTCGTCTTCACCTGGCGCGCGGTGGCGCTGGCGATGGCGGTCATGTCCTTCCCGCTCCTCGTGCGCTCGGCGCGCACCGCCTTCGAGGGGGTGCCGCGGCGGCTGGAGCAGATCGCCCGCACCCTCGGCGCCGCCGGCCCGCGGGTCTTCTTCACGGTCACCCTGCCGCTCGCCGCGCGCGGCGTGGTCGGGGGCACGCTCCTCGCCTTCGCCCGGGCGCTGGGCGAGTTCGGCGCCACGATCCTGGTCGCCGGCAACATCCCGGGGCGGACCTCGACCCTCTCGCTCTCGATCTACCAGCAGGTGCAGCTCGGCCGCGACGCGCACGCCTTCCGCCTGCTCGCGGTGTCGGTGGCGGTCGCCTTCGCCGCGGTCTGGACGGGGGAGTGGCTGCTGCGCCGGAGGCCGCAGGGAACGTGAGGCTCGCCCTCCGCCGCATCCGCCTGCCGCTCGCCGGCTTCGAGCTGGCGCTCGACGCCGAGCTGGCGGACGACGCCACCGCGCTCTTCGGCCCCTCCGGCGCCGGCAAGACCGCGCTGCTCGACCTGGTGGCCGGCCTGCGCCGCGCGCCGTCGGCCCGGATCGCGCTCGACGGCCGCGTGCTCACCGACACCGCCGCCGGCGTCGAGCTGCCGGCGCGCCACCGCCGCATCGGCTACGTGCCGCAGGACGGCGCGCTCTTCCCGCACCTCTCGGTGCGCCGCAACGTGCTCTACGGCCACCGCCCGCAGGACGGCGGCCCCGGCGCCGCGACGCTGGAGCACGTCGCGGCGGTGCTCGAGCTCGGGCCGCTGCTCGACCGCGGCGTCGGCGACCTCTCGGGCGGCGAGCGGCAGCGGGTGGCGCTGGCGCGCGCCCTCCTCTCCTCGCCGCGCCTGCTGCTGCTCGACGAGCCGCTGGCCGCGCTCGACCGGCCGCTCAAGGCGCGCATCCTGCCCTACCTCAAGGCGGTGCGCGGCGAGTTCGGGGTGCCGATGCTCTACGTCACCCACGACCCGGAGGAGGTGCTGGCGCTCTGCGACGAGGTGCTGGTGCTCGAGCGCGGGAAGCTGGTGGCGCGCGGCGCGCCGCGCGAGATCCTCGCCTAGCCGCTGATCAACCCAGCGGCAGCTCGACGCGGAAGGTGGAGCCCTGTCCGGGGCGGCTCTCGACCGCCACCGTGCCGCCGTGGCTCTGCGCCACGTGCTTGACGATGGCCAGCCCCAACCCGGTCCCCCCCTCCTCGCGCGCCCGCCCCTTGTCGACGCGGTAGAAGCGCTCGAAGAGGCGCGGCAGCGCCTCGGGCGGGATGCCGATGCCGGTGTCGCGCACCTCGACGACGGCGCGGTCGCCGTCGCGCGCCAGGGCCAGGGTCACCGTCCCGTCCGGCCGGTTGTACTTGATCGCGTTGTCGAGGAGGTTGCAGAGCAGGCGCTCGAGCGCGTCGGCTTCGCCCGGGACCGGCGGCAGCGGCGCGCTCTCCAGCGTCAGGCGCACGCCGCGCTCCTCGGCGCGCCGCGCCACCAGCTCGAGGGCGCCGCGGGCGAGCGCCGCGAGGTCCACGGGCTCGGGCTCGGCCGCCGGCTCGACGCCCTCGAGGCGCGCGAGGGTCAGCAGGTCGCCGAGCAGCGCCTCCAGCCGCCGCGCCTGCTCGAGGATGCGGCCGGTGAAGCGGCGCGCGGTCTCCGGCTCTTCGAGCGCCCCGTCGCGCAGCGTCTCGGCGTAGCCGCGGATCGCCGCCAGCGGCGTCTTGAGCTCGTGCGAGACGTTGGCGACGAAGTCGCGGCGCATCGCGGCGGCGCGGGTGGCGGCCGTCGTGTCGCGCGCCACCACGACGGCGCCGCCGCCGGCCGCGGGCGGCAGCGGAGCGCCGGCCAGCGCGAAGGTATGCTGCTCGGGCCGGCGGAGCGCCAGCTCGCCGGCCTGCGGCGCGCCGCTCGCCAGGGTCTCGGCGACCAGGCGCGCCAG
>DASUNQ010000017.1:0-16713 GCA_036277075.1 Thermoanaerobaculia bacterium | reverse complement strand
CGCTTCCAACCCCTCGGCGAGGGCGGTCACCCGCGGCTGCTGGAACAGCACGCGCACGGGCAGCTCGACCTTGAACGCCTCGCGGATGCGCGATATCACCTGCGTCGCCAGCAGCGACTGGCCGCCCAGCTCGAAGAAGTTGTCCTCGACGCCGACGCGAGGCACCTTCAGCACCTCGGCCCAGATGGCGGCCAGCGACTCCTCGACGGGCGAGCGCGGCGCCACGTAGGCGCCGCGCGCCTCGAACCCTGGGGCGAAGGCGAGCAGGGCCCGGCGGTCCACCTTGCCGTTGGCGGTGAGCGGCAGGCCTTCGAGCAGGACGAACGCTGCCGGTACCATGTAGTCGGGCAGGCGGACGGCGAGGTAAGCGCGCAGCCCGCCCTCGTCCATCTTGGGCCCCGCCACTACATAGGCGATCAGGGCGCGGTCCGCGGCTCCGGCCTCCTGGGTCAGGACGACCGCCTGCCGCACCTCCGGGTGCTGGGCCAGGACGGCCTCGATCTCCCCCAGCTCGATGCGGAAGCCGCGCACCTTGACTTGGTGGTCGATGCGGCCGAGGAAGTCGAGGCTGCCGTCGGGCAGCCGGCGCACCAGGTCGCCGGTGCGGTACAGGCGCGCGCCGGGCTCCTCGCCGAAGGGATCGGGCACGAACACGGCCGCCGTGCGCTCGGGGGAGTTGAGGTACCCCCGGCCCACGCCGGCGCCGCCCACGCACAGCTCGCCGGCGACGCCGATCGGCGCCGGCCGGAACCCGCGGTCGACCGTGTAGAGCCGGGTGTTGACGATGGCGCGGCCGATCGGCACGCGCACGGCCTGGGGCGCGAGAGGCGCCGCGACGGGGTGGTGGGTGACGTCGTCGGAGCACTCGGTAGGCCCGTAGGCGTTGACCAGCGGCACGCCGGGATAGGCGGCGAGCCAGCGGGTGCACAGCTCGGGGGGGAGCGCCTCGCCGGTGGGGATGATCCAGCGCAGGGCGGTCAAGCGCGGGCGCCCGGCGCCCCGCCGGTCGGCCTCCTCGATCATCATGCGCAGCAGGGACGGCACGGTCTCGAGGACGGTGACGCCGTCGGCGTCCACGCTCTCGAGCAGCTTGCCGGGATCGTGCGCCACCTCGTCGGAATAGACGTGGACCCGTCCGCCCACGGCGAGGGGGGCCAGGAACTGCCAGACCGAGATGTCGAAGCACTGCGAGGCCGTCTGTGCCAAGGCGTCGGCGGCGCCGAGCCCCAGGTCGGAGATCTTGGCGCGCAGATGGTTGACCATGCCGCCCTGAGTCACCATGGCGCCCTTGGGCAGCCCCGTGGAGCCGGAGGTGAAGATGGTGTAGGCGAGGTCCGCCGGCCGCCCGCGCCGCGGCTCCCCCTCCCCTCCTTCGCGGGCCAGGAGAGCCGGCAGCGGCAGGCGCCGCGGCGGGCTCTCGAGCTCCGCCGACGCCTCGTCGAGGACGGGCAGGAGGTCCTCGGCGGCGAGCACGAGCGCGGCGCCGCTCTGCCTCAGAACCTGGGCGTGGCGGTGCGCCGGATGCTCCGGGTCGAGGGGAAGGTAGGCGGCGCCGGCCTTCATCACGCCCAGGATGGCCGCCAGCAGGTCGAGCCCGCGGCGGTCGAGGAGGGCCACCAGGGCGCCAGGGGCCACCCCCAGGCCGGACAGGTGGCGGGCCAAGCCACGTGCCCATCCGTCGAGCTCGCGGTAGGTCAGGGCAACCCCCGCGCAGACGGCGGCCGTGGCCTCCGGCGTCCGCTCCACCCAGGCGTCGAACAGCCTGGGGAACACGGCCTCCCCCTCCGGCCGGGCGGTGTCGTTCCACTCCACCCGCACCTGCTGGAGCTCGGCATCCGACATCAGCGGCAGCTCGGCGACGGGGAGGTCCGGATGGCGCACGATCCCCTTCAGCAGGGTCCGCAGGTGGCCCGTCATGCGCGCCACCGTGGCAGGCTCGAAAAGGCCGACGTCGAAGGCGAACCAGCCCGCCAGCCCCTCGCCCGTCTCGCGCAGGTTGAGCTCCAGGTCCTCGCGCGAGGTGCCCTCGAGCACCTCGTAGCGGGCCATCTCGAGCGCGCGGGCCGTCATCGCCGACGAGGGGACATTCTGGAAGGTGAACATCACCTGGTAGACAGGGTTGCGGCTCATGTCACGCTCGACGCGCAGATCCTCGACCAGACGCTCGAACGGCAGCTCCTGATGGGCCAGAGCGCCCAGGGTCCGCTCGCGTACCTGGGCGAGGAGCTGCCCGAAGGGCGCTCCGCCCGCCACGTCGGCGCGCACCACCAGGGTGTTGAGCAGCAGGCCGATCAATCCCTCGAGCTCGACCCGGTTGCGGTTCGCGACCGGGATGCCGACCAGGATCGTGCCCTGTCCCGTGTAGCGGTGGAGCAGCGTGTCGAGCCCCGCCAGGAGGGTCATGTAAAGGCTCGCTTCGTGCTGGGCGCCGAGAGCGCGCAGCCCCTCGGTCAGCCCGGGGTCGAGTGTCAGGTAGGCCTGGCCGCCGCGGAAGGTCTGCTCGGCCGGGCGCGGCAGATCGGTGGGCAGCTCGAGGACGAAGGGGGCGTCCGCCAGCTGCTCCTGCCAGAAGGCGAGCAGCTTCTGGAGGTTCTCCCCCTGGAGCTGCCGCCGCTGCCAGAGGGCATAGTCCGAGTACTGGATGGGCAGCGCCGGCAGGGGCGACGGCAGGCCGAGAGTGAAGGCGTCGTAGAGCGCCATGGTGTTGCGGAAGAAGACGCCGATCGACCAGACGTCGCAGATCGCGTGGTGCATCAGGAGCAGGAAGATGTGCTCGTCGTCGCCCAGCCGCAGCAGGACGGTGACGGCCAGCGGATCGCTCGCCAGGTCGAAGGGGCGGCGGATGCACTGGCCGACCAGGCGTCGGGCCTCCGCCTCGCGCTCGGCGGCCAGCACGCCGCGCAGGTCGGCGGCGACCAGACGCAGCTTCGGCTCGGCGGCGATGACGGGCCGGGCCTCGCCGCCGAGGGCCTGGATGCTGGTGCGCAGCGTCTCGTGGCGTCGCCCCACCTCGCCCAGGCAGGCCTCGAGCACCGGCAACTCGAGACGGCCGCGGATGCGCACGGCGCCGGGCACGTTGTAGGCGGCGCTGCCCGGCTGGAGCTGCTCGATGAACCACAGGCGGCGCTGGCCGAAGGAGAGGATGGGCTCCTCCCCGGCCCGGCGCGGCGGGATGCTCCGGGCACTCTCGTCGACCTTTCGCTTTTGCCGCAGCATCAGCTCCATGAGCCGCTGCCGCTTCTCGGCCAGGGTGTCGACCACGTCCGCGACCTCAGCCATTGGTAACCTTCTCCTCCTCTCCCTGCAGACTCTCCATGCGCAGGATCTCCAGCTCCAGATCTCCTTCCGACAGGCCTTCGACGCTGCTCATCAGCTCCCTCATCTCGTCGTCGATCGAGCTGCGGTGCAGCTCCTCGACGGCCTCGGCCAGCTCGGCGACCGTCGGGCGCTCGAAGAACAGCCGGACGGGCAGCTCGACCGCCAGGGCGTCGCGCATGCGCGCGGCGAGACGAGCGGCGAGCAGGGAGTCGCCGCCAAGGTCGAGGAAGCTGTCGTGAATGCCCACTTGGGCGACGCCGAGCAGGTCGCGCCAGCCGCGGGCGAGAGTCTCCTCCAACTCGTTGCGCGGGGCGACGTAGTCGACCTTGAGCTCCGGGCGGGTGTAGTAGCCGGCCCCTCCGACGATCTGGGCGGGCCGCTCTACCACTGGCGCCTCCAGCCGGTTCCAGCGCTCCGCCACCAGGCGGGAGGAGACGATGATCCGGCCGGCAGGAAGGCCGGCGAACAACCGCCGCAGCGCCTCGTCCGCGGCCTCCCCTTCCTCCTCGACGTCCCAGGTCACGCTCGTCCACGCGCCGCCGCGTTCGCCGAAGGCTTCGACCAGGAAGCCGGACGCTGCCGCCACGGCCGCCGTGGCAGGCGCCGACACCAGCAGGGCGAAGTCGAGCGCCCGCCCGCTCAGCAACCGGTCGAGCACGCGCAGGGCCCGCGCCTGGGCGGGCAGGTGGCCGTCGCCGTCGGCCAGCCGGGCGGCCGCCGCGCCCGGGGCCTCGCTGGCGCAGACGGCGCCGTGGAGGGCGCCGAAGCGCTCCTCGCCGAGGGAGAGCGCCGACCGCGCCTGGGTCTCGTCGGCGAGCTCGACCCCCACGACCAGGAGCTCGGCGCCCCATTCCTCGAGCTCGCGGGCGCGGCGGATCCGTTGCCCGAGCGGCCCGGCCACGTCGACGCCGCCCTCCCAGTCCGCCCACTTCTCGCGCGCCGGGAAGCCCGCAGGCTCGAGCAGCACCAGCTTCGCGCCGGCCCGCCGGGCCAGGTGGCCGGCGAAGGCGGCTCCGGGGCCTTCGAGACCGCCGGCCACCAGGTACACTCCGCCCTCACGCGCCGGCTCCACCGGCAAGGGCAGGGGCGCGGGGTCGACGGCCGGCACCCAGCGGTGCGGGCCGCGCCAGGCCACCCGGCGCTCCTCCGACTCGGCGCCCAGCTCGGCGAAGAGCTGGCGCGCCAGCCGGTCCGCCCGCCCCGCCTCCGGTGCCGGGAGGTCGACGACGCGGCAGGCGATGGCCGGCACTTCGAGCGGGAGCACCTCACAGGCGCCGAGCAGGATCGCCCGCTCGGGGCCTGCCTCCTCTTCGCCGTTCACCTCGTGCAGTCCGCTCGCCGCGACCCACAGGAGGATCGGAGCGGCCGGCTCCTGTCCGGCGAGGGCCCGGCCGAGCGTCAGCAGGCTCGCGAAGCCCTCCGGCGCCTCGAAGCCCAGGCCCCATAGGTGGACGATGCGCCCCGGCACGCCGCCCAGGGCGTCGAACAGGGCGGCGTAGTCCCCCTCGGCCCGCGGCGCGATCCGGAAGGTCCCCTCGTTCAGGCGGGCGAAAGGAGCGCCCGGCTCGACCAGGACGGCCTCGCCGCCAGCCGCGCGCAGATGCTCCGCGAGGGCCGTCGCGACCCCCGTCCGGTCGGCGAACAGCAGCCAGCTCCCGCCTGCCACTTCCCCCCGCGGCGGGGTCGAGCGCTTCCAGGTCGGGCTGTAGAACCACTCGCCGGCATCGCGCTTCTTCGGGTAGAGCCGGCGGTTGTTCGAGTAGCTCCCCTCCCCGGCCTCGATCCAGAACCTCTGGCGCTCGAACGGGTAGGTGGGGAGCCGAACGCGCAGGCGCCGCTCGCCGGCGTAGAAGCTCGACCAGTCGGGCTCCACCCCGGCGAGCCAGATCCGTCCCAAGGCCTGCAGCAGGAAGGCCTGGTCGGGGTGCGACTCGTAAGAGTGGCGCAAGGTGGGCACCACCAGAGGCTGGCAGTCGGCCTCAGCCTGCTGCAGGAGCAGGCTGCCCAGGGTCTGTCCCGGACCCAGCTCCAGGAACACCTGGTTGGGCTCCGCGAGCAGCGTGCGCGCCGCCTCGGCGAAACGCACGGCGCCGCACATGTGACGCGCCCAGTAGGTCGGATCGGTCGCCTCTTCGGCCGTCAGCCAAGCGCCGGTGACGTTCGACAGGCAGGGGATGCGCGGGGCCGCCAGGGCCACGCCGCCCACCAGGTCGACGACCCCCTGAAACAGCGGGTCCATCATCCGCGAGTGGAAGGCGTGGGAGGTCTGGAGCTGCCGGCAGACGATCCCCTTCTCCGCCAGGCTGCCGGCGAAGCGGGCCACCGCCTCCCGGTTGCCGGCGACCACCGACTGCTCGGGCCCGTTGACGGCGGCGAGGGAGAGCTCGTCTCCCAGGAGAGGCAGCACCTCCGCCTCGGACAGGGGCACGGCCAGCATGCTCCCTTCCGGCAGGTCCTCGATCATCCGCGCCCGCTTCGCCACCAGCGTCAGCGCGTCCTCCAGGGAGAGCACGCCCGCGACGCAAGCCGCCGCGTACTCGCCGACGCTGTAGCCGAGGACGGCCTGGGGGCGGATCCCCCACTCCATCCACAGCTTCGCCAGCGCCATCTCGACGACGAACACGGCCGGCTGGGTGAGCCACGTCTGGTTGAGCCGCTGTGCGGCCTCGTCCTGCGCGCCGCAACGGCTCAGCATGCGTCGCAGGTCGAGCCCGCCCCCGGCTTCCGGGGCCCCGGTCTGGGGCGGATAGATCACCTCGCGGATGTCGAGCCCCAGGACCGGCCGCAGGATCTCGGCGCAGCGGTCGACCTCGTCCCGGAAGACCGGCTCGCTCTCGTAGAGGCCGCGGGCCATCCCCGGGTACTGGCCGCCGAGGCCGGGGAAGAGGAAGACCAGGGGGCGGACCTTCGGCTCCCAGACAGCGGAGAACAGGCGCTGCGGATCGCGCGCCGCCAGTGCCGCGGCCGCGTCGGCGGGGCCGTCGGCGACCACGATCCGGCGGTGGGTCATGGCCTTGCGCCCCACCTGCAGGGTGTACGCGGCATCGGCGAAGTCGAGCTCCGAGCCGTCCTCGAAGCGCGCCGCCAGCCGGTCGGAGGCGCTCTCCAGGGCGGTCGCCGACTGGGCCGAGAGAACCACGAGCTGCCAGGCGCGCGACGGGCCCGACGGCTCGATCTCCGGCGCCTCCTCCAGGATGGCGTGGGCGTTGGTGCCGCCGAGGCCGAGGGAGTTGACCCCCGCCCGGCGCGGCCGTCCGTCCGACGGCCAGTCCCGCAGCTCGGTGTTGACATAAAACGGACAGTCCTCGAAGTCGATGTTCGGGTTCGGCGTCTCGAAGTAGAGGCTGGGCGGGATCTGCTTGTGCTGCAGGGCCAGCACGGTCTTGATCAGGCCTGTGATGCCCGCCGCGCGGTCCAGGTGGCCGACGTTGGTCTTCGCCGAGCCGATCGGGCAGAACTTGCGGCGGCCGGTATAGGCGCGGAAGGCGCGGGTCAGCGCCGCCATCTCGATCGGATCGCCGAGGGGCGTGCCCGTGCCGTGGGCCTCCATGTAGCCGAGGGTCTCGGGGTCGATGCCGGTCATCTCCAGCACGGCGGAGACCACGTCCGACTGCCCGGCGACGCTGGTCGCCGTGTAGCCCGCCTTGACCGAGCCGTCGTTGTTGATCGCCGTGCCCTTGATCACGCCGAGGATCGGATCGCCGTCGGCCAGAGCCTCGGAGAGCCGCTTGAGGACGACCGTGCCGACGCCGTTGCCGAAGACGATGCCGGAAGCGCCGGCGTCGAAGGCGCGGATGTGGCCGTCGCGCGAGCCGATTCCCCCCTCCTGGAAGAGGTAGCCGCTGACCTGCGGCAGGATTACCGAGACGCCCCCAGCCATGGCCATGTCGCACTCGCCGTTGCTCAGCGCCTGACAGGCGAGGTGGACCGCCACCAGCGAGGTCGAGCAGAAGGTCTGCACCGCCAGGCTGGGGCCGCGCAGGTTGAGCTTGTAGGAGACCTTGGTGGTGATGGCGTCCTTCTCGTTGCCGATCAGGATCGGGAAGGTGCCCACGGCCTCGACCAGCTCCGGGTTGGAGTAGATGTTGGCCATGTAGGCGCTGATGCTGCCGCCGGCGTAGACGCCGACCAGGCCGTCATAGCGCCCGGCGTCGTAGCCGGCGAGCTCCATGGCCTCCCAGGAGCACTCGAGGAAGATGCGGTGCTGCGGGTCCATCAGCTCCGCGTCGCGCGGCGAGTAGCCGAAGAACGCGGCGTCGAACAGGTCGACGTCCTTGAGCACCGGCCGCGCCCGCACGTAGTTGGGGTCGCGCAGCAGCTCGGGATCGGTGCCGGCGGCGAGCAGCTCCTCGTCGGTGAAGAACGAGATGGTCTCGCGGCCGGCGCGCAGGTTGTCCCAGAACTCGTCGACGTTCCTGGCGCCCGGGAAGCGGCCGGCCGCGGCGAGGATGGCGATGTCGCGCTCGCCGACGGCGGCGCGGCTGCGCACGGGCCGGCGTTCCTCGTCGCTCCGCGGCTCGGGGCTGAGCTGGCGGGCCAGGGCGCGCACCGTCGGCGACTCGAAGAGGGCGACCGGCGTCACCTCGACGCTCAGCTCGCGGTTGACGTCGGCGATCACCTGCATGCCGAGCAGGGAGTTGCCGCCGAGGTCGAAGAAGTTCTCCTCGGGGCCGACGTCGACGCCCAGGTGGCGCTCCCAGATGCCGGCGATCCGCCGCTCGAGCTCGTCGCCGGCCGGCCGCGGCGCGCTCTCGCGGCGCGTCCGGGCGCCCCCGGCCGCCACAGCCTCGGATCCGGCGGCCGGCGCCGGGGCCGGGCGCCGCACCCACTGGTCGAGGCGGGCCTGGAGGTCGCCGGTGGACATCACCAGGTGCCGCCGGCCCGAGGCGAGGACGCGGCGCACCGACTCGATCCCTTCCTCCGGCGTCGCCGCCAGCTCCTCCAGGATGGTGCCGATCCCCCCCTTGTCCGCCGCGGGCGTCTCGTGCACCCAGCTGTCCCAGTCGACGCTGATCCAGGGCGCCCCTCCGGCGCGGTTGCGCCGCTGGGCGAAGGCGTCCATGAAGCGGTTGGCCGCGGCGTAGGCGACGTTGCCGAGGCCGCCGAGGACGGCGGAGATCGACGAGTAGAGCAGGCAGAAGTCGATCTCCACGCCGGCGAGCGCACGCTCCAGGGCATACAGGCCGTGGACCTTGGGGCGGAAGTGCAGCTCGGCGTTCTCGCGCGTCCAGCGCACCAGCGGCTTGAACACGTCGGGCCCGAGGACGCCGGCGGCGTGGACGACGCCGTGCAGGGCGCCGAAGCGCTCCACGGTGCGCACCACGAGCTGCCGCATGGCGTCCTCGTCGGCCGCATCGACTCCCGCCACCTCGACCTCCGACCCCAGGGCCTCGAGCTCGCGCAGGCGGGCGATGAGGCGCGAGGTGCGCTCCTCCTCGCCGTACTCGGCGATCCAGCCGTCCCACTCCCCGCGCGCGGGCAGCGGCGAGCGGCGGGTGAGCACGAGCCGGGCCCGCGCCGTGCGCGCCAGGTGGCGAGCCAGGATCAGGCCGATGCCGCCGGTGCCGCCGGTGATTAGATAGACCCCCTCCTGACGGAAGACCGGCCCGTCATTTCCTGGCAGCGGCAGCGCCTCGAACGTCTGCGTCCAGCGCTCGCCGCCGCGCCAGGCCACCACCGGCTCCGGCGCCTCCGCCAGCAGCTCGGCGAGCAGCGCCGCACGGATCTCCGCCGCCTCTCCCTCGAGGGCCAGATCGATTGCCCGGCAGGCGAGGTTCGGCTGCTCCTGAGGGATGACCACGCAGGCGCCGAGCAGGGTCGACATCTCGGCGTCCAGGCGCCCCTCCTCGCCGGTCACGCTCTGCACGCGGTCGGTGACCACGTCGATGCGCAGCGGCCCGGAGAAGCCCTGGTGGCCGAGGGCCTGGACGAGCGCGGCCAGGCTGTAGTAGCCCTTCTCCTGGGCCTGCCGGAACCGCTCTTCGTCCGGCACCGCCTCGCCACAGGGAGCGAGCGCGCCCAGATGCACGACCCGGCGCAGCGACTTGCGCCGCCGGACGAGGTCGTCGAACAGGGCCGCGTAGTCGTCCGGCTCGGAGGGACGGATGAGATAGGCGCCGTCGTCGTCGCGGCCGAAGGCGCTGCCGAAGCGCGCCAGCACGACGTCGGCTCCCTTGCGGGCGAGGTCCCTGGCCACCCCGCCTTCGTCGCCGAGCAGGAGCCAGGCGGCCCCCTTCTCGACCTCGGCCGCGGCGGGCTTACCGGCCCGGCGCCAGACCGGCTGGTAGAACCAGTCGCGCACGTCAGCCGTACGCGCCACCCCGGCGCGGGCGGCCGCCGTCTGGACGATGCCGTCGGGCTCGACCCAGTAGGCTTGGCGCTCGAAGGGATAGGTGGGCAGCGGCACGCGCCGCCGCCGCTCAGCCGCGTGGAAGGCCTGCCAATCCACCGGCGCGCCCAGGCTCCAGAGCTGGCCGAGGGCGCCGAGGAGCACCTCCTGGCTGGCCGACCCGCCGTGGGCCGCGCGCATGGAGGCCGCCACAAGCCGTCCGCGCTCTTTGCCGCAGTCGGGGTGGAGGCGGGTGAAGGAGCCGAGGCTCTGGCCCGGGCCCACCTCCAGGAAGATCCGTTCGCCCTCCTTCAGGAGCTCGCCGAGGCCGTCGGCGAAACGCACCGGGCCGCACATGTGGCGCGCCCAGTAGCCAGGGTCGGCCGCCTCGGCGGCCGTGATCCAGGTGCCGGTGACGTTCGACAGGTACGGGATCTCGGGCGCCTTGCGCTCTACCGTCCGCACCAGCTCCGTCAGGGCGCCGGCCAGCGGCTCCATCATCGACGAGTGAAAGGCATGCGTGGTGGGCAGCCGGCGGCAGACCGTGTCTCGCTCCCCGAGCTCCCGCTCGAGAGCCGCGATCGCCTCCTCCGGCCCCGCGGCCACGGAGACCGCCGGGCCGTTCAGGGCGGCGAGCGACAGGCCGTGCCGGGCGAGCAGCGGCGCGATCTCCTCCTCGGCGAGCGGCGCCGCCGTCATGGCGCCGGCCGGCAGATCCTGGATCATCCGCGCCCGCCGGGCCACCAGCTTGAGGCCATCCTCCAGGGAGAGCACGCCGGCGAGGCAGGCCGCCACGTACTCGCCGACGCTGTAGCCGATCATCGCCCGTGGGCGGACTCCCCACTCCATCCACAGCGTCGCCAGGGCGTACTCGACGGCGAAGGTGGCGGGCTGGGCGAAGCGGGTCTCGCGCAGGCGCAGCGACGCCGGATCGTCCGCCGCCGGGGCGCGGCCGAACAGCCGCTTGGCATCCGTCCCCACCGCCTCCGCGGCATCCGTGCCCCGCGGATAGAGCAGCTCGCGCAGATCGGCGCCGAGCTCCGGCCGCAGCAGCTCCGCGCACCGGTCGAGGGCGGCGCGGAACGCGGGCTCCGTCTGGTACAGCCCCAGCCCCATGTCCACCGACTGCTCGCCGAGTCCCGGGAACAGGAACACCACGGAGCGGTCCGCCGCCTCGTCCTTGCCCTTGGCCTCTCGCAAAGCCGCCGCGGCGTCCGCCGTATCCCGGCACACCACGGCGCGCCGCCGCTGGAACCCCTTGCGCCCCACGTGCAGCGTGTACGCCACATCGGCGAGGTCGATCCCCGGATTCTCCTCCAGGTGCCGCGCCAGGTTCGCCGTCATGGCGTCGAGGGCGCCCTCGGTGCGGGCCGAGATGGCCAGGAGCTGGACCGGCCGCGCGGGGGGCGTGGTCTCCGCCGGCGCCGGCGCCTCCTCGAGGATCACATGGGCGTTGGTGCTGCCGATGCCGAACGAGCTGAGGCCCGCTCGGCGCGGCCCGCCGTCCGTGCGCCACTCCGCGAGCTCGGTGTTGACGTAGAACGGGCTGTTCTCGAAGTCGATCCTCGGGTTGGGCCGCGTGAAGTGCAGGCTGGGAGGGATCTGCCGGTGCTCCAAGGCGAGGGCGGTCTTGATCAGCCCGGCGATGCCCGCCGCCGTCTCCAGATGGCCGAAGTTGGTCTTCACCGAGCCGAGGGCGCAGAAGTGCCGGCGGGTGGTGCCGGCTCGGAAGGCCTCGGCGAGCGCCAGCATCTCGATCGAATCGCCCAGGTCGGTGGCGGTGCCGTGCGCCTCGATGAAGGAGATGTCGTCCGGCTCGACGCCGGCGCAGGCCATGGCTTCCAGAAGGACGGCGGTCTGGCCTTCGACCCCGGGGGCCGTGTAGCTCGCCTTGCGGGCGCCGTCGTTGTTGGTGGCGGAACCGCGGATGACGGCATAGACGTGGTCGCCGTCGGCCAGCGCGTCCTCCAGACGCTTGAGCAAGACCGCGCCGACGCCGTTGCCGAAGTTGCTCCCCTGGGCGCCCTCGTCGAAGGTGCGGCAGCTCCCGTCGGGCGACAGGATGCCGCCCTTCTGGGCGATGTAGCCCTTGCGGTGCGGAACGTTGACGGCCGCGCCGCCGGCCACGGCCATGCGGCACTCGTCGAGGAGGAGGCTCTGGCAGGCCAGGTGGACGGCCACCAGCGAGGTCGAGCAGGCCGTGTGCAGAGCGTAGCTCGGCCCCCGCAGGTTCAGCTTGTAGGAGACCCGGGTGGCCATCGAGGCCAGGTCGTTGCCGAGGGCGATCTGGAAGTTGTCCAGAGAGCGGAAGAACTCGCGGTTCGAGAACAGGCTGAACAGATAGGTGTTGGTCTTGGCGCCGGTGAAGACGCCGACCGGCGCCGGATAGGTCTCCGGATCGTACCCGCCCTGCTCGAAGACCTCCCAGGCGCACTCCAGGAACAGGCGCTGCTGGGGATCCATGACCTTCGCCTCGAGGGGCGTGTAGCCGAAGAACGCGGGGTCGAACAGCTCAACGCCGTCGAGCACCGAGACCCGCCGCACGTAGTTAGGATGGCGGTAGAGGCTCGGATCGACACCCGACCGCTCCAGGTCCTCATCGCTCAGCAGGGTCAGCGATTCCACGCCCCCGCACAGGTTGCGCCAGAACTGATTGACGTCGTCCGCGCCGGGGAAACGGCACGACATGCCGACGATGGCAATCTCGGATCCGTTGAAATGATCTGCTCTGCTCTCTTCAGCCATGTCTCAAACCGCTTTCCTAGAAGACCTCCGACGCTCCATGAACTCACGGCGCCGTCCCATGCTCTCGCGCCTCTCTTCGAGGACGGCGGCGCGCTGCACGCCCGCGGTCTCCTCGTCCTGCGCCAGCAGGTCGGCGAGCGTACGGATGGTCATCGCCTGATAGAGCCTGGCCACCGGCAGCTCGATCCGCAGTTCGTCCTGGAGCCGCGAGGTCATCTGGACGGCCACCAAGGAGTCGCCTCCCAGCTCGAAGAAGTTGTCGTACACGCCGATCTGCTCGAAGCCAAGGGTCCGCTGCCAAACCTCCGCAATCCGCTGCTCCAGATCGGTCTCCGGCGCGCTATAGGGAGTCGGTAGCGGCGGCCGCGGGTGGCGGGCGTCCGGTGCCGCATTGATCCGCTCGTGCAGCGCGCCGATCCGCCGGTGCGCCTGCTTGATCCGCGCAGCCAAGTCGGCGGTCGATACCAGGAGGTGTCCCCCACCGACCGCGGCGGCGCGCCGGAACGCCTCCTCCCCTTCTCGCGCGTCCATCGCCACCTCGGCCAGATCCGGGCGCACGGCGGTGATCTGCTCCTCGCTCCCCTCGACCTGCCAGACCTCCCAGCTCAGGCTGAGCCAGGGGAGCCCGCCGCTCCGGTTGTGCTCATGGACGAAGGCATCGAGGAATTCGTTGGCCGCCGTGTAGGCGCCGTAGGCCACCCCCCCCAGAACGGTGGCGAGCGACGAGAGAAGGATGCAGAAGTCGAGGTCCCGCCCGGCAAGCGCCCGCTCCAGGGCGAACAGGGCGTGAGCCTTCGGCCGGAAGTGCCAGCCGCACGCCTCGCGGTCGAGCTCGCGCACCAGCCGGAAGGTCTCCTCACCGAAGGTCCCAGCGGCGTGGATCACGCCGTCGAGGGCACCGAAGCGCTCCCCAGTCTCCGCAACGGCCGAGGACAGCTCCACCTCGTCCGCCGGGTCGGCGACGAGCACCAGGACCTCGGCTCCCAGCGCCCGCAGGTCTCGCACCCGCGCGATCCGGACCGCGTCGTCCCCACCTTCCGCCAACCGGGCCGGCCACTCCTCCTCCTCCGGCAGCGGGCGGCTCTCGACCAGGGCCAGCCGAGCGCGGGCGACGCGGGCGAGGTAGCGGGCGAAGCCCAGGCCGTTGTTCTCGAGACCGCCGGTCAGCAGGTAGACGCCGCGCTCGCGCCAGGGGACAGGCACGCCGTTGGCCGCCGCACCGTCGGCATCGAGCCGGACGGGCTCGAAGGCCGGCACCCAGCGCCGGCCGCCGCGGAAAGCGACCCGTGGCGCGGCCGGCTGCGTCTCGATCTCGGCGGCGATCTGGTCGGCGAGGCGGCCGAGCAGACGTGCCTCGCGCAACGTGCCCGGCTGCGGCAGCGCCACGTCGAGGACGCGGCAGGTCAGCTCGGGGATCTCCTGCTGCAGCACCGTGCAGAGGCCGATCAGCGTCGTGCGCTCGGGCCGCAGCTCCTCCTCCGGAGTGAGCGCGAAGAGGCCGCTCGCCACTACCGTGAAGTCGCGCGGTACCCACCCCAGATGCGCCATGGCGCGGGTGAGGTCGAGCAGGGCGTAGAGGCCGCGCCGCTGGGCGGCTTCGAACGCCTCGGCGCCCGCCGCGGCCGGCTCGTCGCAGGACAGGCCCCAGGCGTGCACGACAGCGTCGGGGAGCCGCCCCTGTGTGCGCAGATCGGTAAGCAGCGCCTCCCAAAAGGCGGGCTGCAGGTCGGCCGGCTCGACGGTGAGCACCTCGCGCCCGTCGCGCGCCAGCCGCGCGGAGAGCGCCGCCCCCGGGCCGTGGCCGGCGGCGAGCACCAGCCACCGCTGCGGTGTCTCGCCGGCGGCCGGTGCGGCGAGCACGGGCTTCCAGGCGGGGAGATAGAACCAGTCGGCGACGTCGGGCCGCTTGCCCGCCGGCGCCTCAACCGCCACCGCAGGAGGAGCCGCGGCGTCGATCCAGTAGCTCTGCCGCTCGAACGGATAGGTGGGCAGCGGCACCCGCCGCCGCCGCTCGCCGGCCCAGAAGCCGGTCCAGTCGATCTTCAGGCCGGCGAGCCAGAGGTCGCCGAGCGCCCCGAGCAGAGCGGCGGGATCGGGGGTGCCTTGCTGCGCGAGCGACGCCACGACGGTCTGCTCGCCGAGGTACGGATGGCGGGCGGCGAGAGTGGCCAGCGTGCGGCCGGGGCCCACCTCCAGGAGGAGGCGGCGTGGATCGCGCAACAGCTCCTCGACGGCCGCGGCGAAGCGCACCGGCTGGCGCAGGTGGTTCACCCAGTACCCGGGGTCGGTCGCCTGCTCGGGCAGAATCCAGGTGCCGGTGACGTTCGAGAGGAAGGGGATCTCGGGAGCGCGCAGCACCACCTTGCGCACCTCGTCGCGGAAGGACGGGAGGACCGGGTCCATCACCGGCGAGTGGAAGGCATGCGAGGTGGGGAGGCGGGAAGGTTCGATGCCGCGTGCGGTCAGCTCGCGCTCCAGCTCCTCGATCGCCGGTACCGGCCCCGCGGCCACGCTGCGCGCCGGCTCGAGGACCGCGGCGATGGCGACCGCTCTGGGAACCAGCGGCGCCAGCTCGTCCTCGGCCAGAGGCACGCTCAGCATGGCGCCGGGGGGCTGCGCCTCCACCAAGCGTCCGCGCACCGCCACCATCGCCAGGGCGTCCTCGATCGACATCACACCTGCCAGACAGGCGGCGACGTACTCGCCGAGACCGTGGCCGACCATCGCCTGCGGGCGCACGCCCCAGCTCATCCAAAGGCGCGCGAGGGCGTGCTCGAAGGTGAACATCGCCGACTGCGCCACAGCGGTGCGGACGAGCTCGCGCCCGGCCTCCTCCTCCTGCCCTGCCACCGGGTAGAGCGCCCGGCGCAGGTCGAGTCCCAGGTGCGGGCGCAACAGCTCGGCGCAGCGGTCGACCTCCTCCCGGAAGACGGCCTCGTGCTCGTAGAGGCCGCGCCCCAGATCCACGTGCTGCTCCCCCTCGTCGGGAAAGAGGAAGACCACCGGCCGGTCGCGTGGGTCCTCCAGGTCGGCGGCGGTGGTTAGACGGGAAGGATTACGCCCGTCGAGGGTGGCGACGGCGTCCGCGCGGTCGCGGCAGACCAGGAGCCGGCGATGGCGGAAGACCGACCGGCCGAGCTGGAGGGTGTGCGCGACGTCTGACAGCTCGGCCGCCGTCTCCTCGCGCAGGTAGGCGAGAAGGTTGCGGGTCACCGCCTCGAGCGCCTCCGAGCTGCGCGCCGACAGCAGCAGGAGCTGCCAGGGGCGTGAGGCGGCTGGTGGCTCCGGCGCCGGGGCCTCCTCTAGGATGACGTGGGCGTTGGTGCCGCCGACGCCGAACGAGCTGACCCCAGCCCGTCGCGGGCCCTCCCCCACCTCCCAGTCGGCGAGCACGCTGTTGACGTAGAACGGGCCTCCCGCGAAGTCGATCGCCGGGTTGGGACGCTCGAAGTTGAGGCTCGGCGGGATCTGGCGGTTCTCGAGCGCCAGCACAGTCTTCAGAAAGCCGGCGATACCGGCCGCCGCGTCCAGGTGGCCGACGTTTGTCTTGATCGAGCCGAGGGCACAGAAACCCTTTTTCTCCGTGCTGTCGCGGAACACCTTGGTGAGGGCGGTGACCTCGATCGGGTCGCCCAGCGAGGTGCCGGTGCCGTGGGTCTCGACGTAGCGGATCGTCTCCGCACCGACCCCGGCCACTGCCTGCGCCGCCGCGATCACCTCGGCCTGCCCCTCGACGCTCGGCGCGGTGTAGCTGACCTTCAGCGAGCCGTCGTTGTTGATCGCCGAGCCCTTGATGACGGCGCGAATGGTGTCGCCGTCGGCGACCGCGTCGGCCAGACGCTTGAGGACGACCACCCCGGCGCCGCTGCCGAAGACCGTCCCCGCCGCCCGCGCGTCGAAAGCCCGGCAGTGGCCGTCGGGGGAGGCGAGCCCGCCGTCGAAGGCGAAGTAGCCCTCAACCTGCGGCACCTTGACGGTGACGCCGCCGACCAGCGCCATGTCGCACTCGTAGCTGAGCAGCGACAGGCAGGCGAGGTGGACCGCCACCAGCGACGTCGAACAGCTCGTCTGGACGATGAGGCTCGGCCCTTTCAGGTTCAGCTTGTAGGAGACCCGCGTCGCCATGAAGTCCTTGTCGTTGGTGATGAACACCTGGAAGCCGCCGCCGCCTTCGAACAGCTCGGGATGGGAGCGCAGATTGCTGAGCAGGTAAGTGTTCCAGCCCACGCCGGCGTAGACGCCGATCAGCCCGTCGTAGCTCTCGGGGGTGTAGCCGGCGTCCTCCAGCGCTCCCCAGGCGTGCTCCAGGAAGAGGCGCTGCT
>DASUNQ010000016.1:0-3831 GCA_036277075.1 Thermoanaerobaculia bacterium | reverse complement strand
CGGGGGACGCGGTCGAGCTCGACCGGCTGCACCGCGCGCTCGCCGCGGCCCTGGAGGGACCGGGGCGGCGGCTGGGGGGGATCTGGCTCACCCACCACCACGCCGACCACGTCGGCGGCGTCGAGGCGACGCGCGCCGCCTTCGGCGTGCCGGTCCTCGCCCATCCGGCGACCGCCGAGCGGCTCGCCGCCCGCGGCCTGCGGGTGGACGGGACGCTCGAAGACGGCGAGCGGGTGGTCCTCGCCGGCGAGCCGCCGCTCGCGCTGCGGGTGGTGCACACGCCGGGGCATGCGCGCGGGCACCTCTGCTTCTTCGACGAGGAGGGGCGGACGCTGGTCGCCGGCGACCTCGTGGCGGGGGTGGGGACGATCGTCGTCGACCCGCCCGAAGGCGACATGGACGACTACCTCGCATCGTTGGAAAAGGCGCTGGCGCTGGCGCCCGCGACGCTCCTCCCCGCCCACGGCCCGGCGATCCACGGCGGCGCCGCCAAGCTCCGCGAATACCTCGAACACCGCCTCTGGCGCGAGGAGCGCGTCCTCGCCGCCTGGCGCGACGGCCTGCGCACCCCGGTCGCGATGCTCCCCACCGTCTACGATGACGCCCCCCCCGAAGCCCTCCCCCTTGCCGCGCGCCAGATCGAGGCCCACCTCACCCGCCTGCGGCGGGCGGGGCGGCTGGACTGACCGGCTCGCCGCGGCATTATCTGCCCGCGGGGCTTCGCGGCCGGTGGTCTGAGGCGACGTCGTCCTGATGGGCAACGTGCAGGGCGAGCTCTGGGGACTCTCGGTCGGCGCCCTGCTCTCCACCCTCAGTCCCGCGCCAGTACCTCGTGCCGCGCGTTGAGGACGACGCGGCGCGGCTTGCGGGTGACCTTCAAGGTGGCGTCGATCGGCTTGCTGGCGCTGCCCACCATCGCCACCGTGCCGAAGCGCATGACGTCCCCCTTGCCGTAGTCGAGGTAGAGGGGCAGGAGGGCGCGGAAGTCGGGCGACACGCCCTCCTGCGTCACCGTGCCGCGCACCCGCACCTGGTCCTTGCCGGCGCTCTCGAGCTGGAGGTCCTGGGTGTAGCGAGGCAGCTCGGTGCCGTGGACCCACTGGCGGAAGAACCAGTCCATCTTGCCGTCGCCGGTGGCGTTCATCGCCGGGGTCATGTGCCGCTCGACGACGGCCTGGAAGTCCGCGGTCGTGGCCTGCTTACCGGCGAAGGTCGAGGCGAAGTCCTTCATCAGGGCGATGAAGTTGCCGTCCGGCGCCGGCGAGGCGCCGTCCCACATCAGCATGCGCAGCATGTGGAGGACGAACCCCCCCTTGCCGTAGACGATCGCCGCGTAGGCGAAGGGGCTGCGCTGCGTCGCCAGCCGGTGCCCCTGGGTGATCGGCCCGGCCTGCCAGTTGGGCACGGCGTTGCCGCGGGTCTTCTCGAGCAGGAAGCGGCGCGTCCGCTCCCAGAACTCACCGTACTTCCCCCAACCCTCGGCGTGCTGCAGCGCGAGCGCCGAGGAGAACTCGGCGAAGCCCTCGGAGAGCCACTGGTCGCGCAGGGTGCGGAAGCCCACCAGATGCCCCCACCACTGGTGGGCGAACTCGTGGTAACCCACCTCCTCGACGAAGGAGCTAGCGCCGGCGAGCCCCAGGCGCTGCCGCTGCGTGCCGTCGAGGAACGACAGGTAGGGCATGAAGATGAGCGATGGCCAGGACTGCCCGAAGCTCCACTGCGCCTGCTGGGTGATCGCCACCTGCTTCTGCGGCAGCGGCCCGAAGTAGGTGGTGAAGACGCGGGCGGCGTTGAGACCGTCGACCAGGATGCCCTCGGCCAGCCGCTCGGGGATGATCTGGCCCAGGCCCTCGCCCTCCGCGCTCGAGATCCCCGGCGCCCCCTCGACGTCCGCCAGCTCGTCGGCGGCGCTGAACTGCAGCCGGATCGGCTGCGTGCGCCGGCTGGTGTGGACCTCGATCGCGACCTGCGTCTCCTCGTCGGTCCGCGCCTGGCGCTTGAACCGGCCGTAGTTGAAGCCGGCCACCTGCACCGGCCGCTCGGCCCGCCATACGGAGACGCTCTGCCCCTTCTCCTCGCGCAGCTCGCGGCGGGTCCCCACCGAGACGACGTCCCGGCCCGCCGGCACGCGGTAGAGGAGGGTGAAGGTTGCGGGGTCGGTGAAGACGCCGAGGTTGGCGTACCAGCTCTCGCGCGCGCCGACCACGAAGGTGCCGTCGCCCACGTCGTCGAGCACCTCCCGCCCCGCGTAGTCGAGGCGGACCAGCACCTGCTGGCCGCGGGTCAGGGGCTCGGGGAAGACGACGGCGGCGTCGGCGTCGTGGTCCTTCTCCTCCTGCACCCAGGGGAGGTCGGTCCAGGCGCCGGGTGCCGCCTCGGCGCCCTGCGCCTCGCTCCCCGGCGGCGCCGGGGCGAAGGCCGCCTTCTCGATGCGCAGATCCTCGAGCAGGTGGACGGGCAGCACCCGCAGGCGCGGTGCGAGCACGGCGAAGCGCACCGTGGTCCGCCCGGTGATGTCGGCGTTGCGGCCGACGGTGGTCTCGATCGCATAGTCGAGGGCGTCGGCCGCGGGCTGCGCCGGCGTGGCGCGCCCGGCCTTGACCGCCGCCGCCGGCTCGGAGAGGTACCAGAGACCGCCGCTGCGCTCGTCGGCGACGAAGAGGAGCGAGTCCTCGCCGCCGAGGAGGGGACCCAGCCGCAGCGCCTCGGCGCCGCGCGGGTCGACGGCGAGCAGCGCCGGCGGGTGCTTTCCCCCCGCGGGGAAGGCGAGGAAGGCGCCGCTCGTCAGGCCGGGCGTGTCGAGCAGGTCGTGCAGCACGCGCAGGTGGAAGTTGGTCGCGAAGTCCTTCCGCTGGCGCTCGAGGTGGCGCTCGAAGGCGGCGGTCGCCCGCGCGTCCGCTGCGCCCTTGCCCGCGGCGCCGTGCATCTCGATCTCCGCCGCGGTGTCGTCGCCGAAGAGGAGGACCAGGACGTCGAAGCGATCCTCGAGCGCTTCGAGCTTCTCGTCGCCGGTGACCAGCGCCAGGTGGCGGCGCTCGGCCGTGCTCGCAGGGGCGAGGCGCCACCTCCCGTCGCCGAGAAAGACCGCACCCACGGTGCGTCCCTCGACCGGCGCCAGGAAGTGGACGGTGCCGGAATCGAAGGTGAAGCGGAAGACGTCGCGCTCGAGGACCAGCCCGCGCACCGCCACGGTGCGGCCGTCGGGGCGGGCAGCCCGCAGCGCCGCGTAGGTCGGATCGGAGGCCGCCGCGGCGGGCAGCGCGAAGGCAAGGAGGACGGCGGCACAGCAGGCGACGGCGAGGCGGAGCGGCATGGGGTGTCCTTCAAAGGGCTCCCGGAGATCTTACCGCTCGGCCGGGGCGGTCGAGCTCGGGCCCTAGCCGGCGTGGGCCAGCGCCTGGCGGCTCCGCCGCTGGGCGCTCGCCCGGTCGGGCAGCGCCAGGGGGTCGAGCGGCTCGAGCGCGCGGCCGCTGCCGCTGGCCAGCGCGGCGAGCACCTCGCGGAACTGCTGCACGGCGCGGTCGTGGTAACCGAGGCGGAGGAAGCAGTCCCCGAGCAGCACCCGCACCTGGAAGAGCCCCGGCTCGAGGTAGAGCGCCGCGCGGTAGGCGGCGACCGCCTCCTCGAGGCGTCCGTCGAGCTCGTGGAGGAGGCCGCCGACCGTATGGGCGGCGGGATCGGCGGGATCGGCGGCGAGCGCCGCGGCGAGGTGCCGCGCCGCCTCCCCGGTCGCCGCCGCGGCGAGACAGCGGGCGGCCGCCGCGAGGGGCGGTGGAGCGGACGCCGGCTCGGCCGGCGTGGGCCGCGGCCCGGCGGCGGGGGGCGGCGCGG
>DASUNQ010000015.1:0-12747 GCA_036277075.1 Thermoanaerobaculia bacterium | reverse complement strand
GGGCCGGCGCGCCCGGCTCCCGGCCGCGCCCAGCGCGCCAGCAGGCGCCCGTCGGCGGTGTAGAGGGCGGCCCAGTGGAGGTCCTCCTCGGCCGCCAGCGCCGCCAGGTGCGCGCGCGCCGCCGCGGCGTCGCCGGCCAGGATCGCCGCGCCGCTGTTCGCGCCGACGATCTCAGCCAGGGTCGAGACCTGCCGCACCAAGAGGCGGCGGAAGCTCACCACGTCGTGCAGCACGAAGGCGGCGCAGGCGAGGAGAAGCGCCGCCGAGCAGGTCGCCATGGTGATGGCGGTCAGCTGGCGCGGGATCGAGAGGTGCGCCAGCCGGTGTCTCACGCCGCCTCCTGCCGCCGTCTCAGGGCGGTGGTCGCCTCAGAACCGCACGCTCACCCGCGAGTAGACGAAGCGCCCGTTCATGCCGAACGGCGAGTGGCTGGGGTAGGTGAAGATGCCCAGGTTGGCGTTGGCCGGCAGGTTCTCGTCCGGGAACGCGTCGAAGAGGTTCTGGGCCCCGGCCGCCAGCGTGAAGCGCGGGAAGCGGTAGCCGATCTCGAGGTCGGCCACCCACTCCGGCTCGAAGGTCTGGTCGACGACCCGGCGGTCCGCCAGGCAGTACTCGCCGTAGCGGGCGGCGCGCGCGGTGGTGAAGAGGTTGCCGCCGTCCCAGTCGCCCTGGAGGCGCAGGTTGTTCTCCGGCTGGCCGCACTCGGTGCGCAGCAGCTCGGTGCGGTCGAAGAGCACCTCCTGGAGGCCGGTGAGCTGCGGCGGCGTCGGCGCGATGCGCGTCACCTCGTTCTCGGTCGCGTTGTAGCCCGCGGTCAGCCCGAGGCGGCCGCCGGCCAGCTTGAAGGCGTAGCCGACGCGCAGGTCGTAGCCGCGGGTCTCGGTGTCGATGGCGTTGGTGAAGAAGCGGGCGCCGTTGGCGTTGAAGGGGGCGAGGAGCGGCGCAACCCGCGCGCCGGTGAAGTTGCCGGTCAGGACGATGCGGTCCTGGATGTCGATGGCGTAGTAGTCGGCGGCCAGCTCGAGGGCGGGCACCGGGTTCCAGACGAAGCCGGCGGAGAGGTGATCGGAGGTCTCGGGCTCGAGCGCCGGCGCGCCCAGGGCCCGGGCCACCGGGCTGTTGACCGGGAAGGTGCCGACCTCGAAGGGCACCAGCACCCCGCCCACCGCCAGGAAGTTGGTGCTGACGGTCGAGAAGAAGGCCTGGCCGAGCGAGGGGGCGCGGAAGCCGGTGGCCACCGCGCCGCGCAGCACGAGCTGCTCGACCGGCTGGAAGCGGGCGCTGACCTTGTAGTCGCTGGTCGAGCCGAAGTCGTCGTAGTCCTCGAAGCGGCCGGCGACGCCCAGGCGCAGCGTCGAGAGGACGTCCCCCTCGAGGTCGAGGTAGACGGCGTAGCTGTCGCGGGTCACGTCCACCTCGTTCGAGGGGCGGAAGCCGGGGAAGACCTGGGCGCCGGCAGGGGCCTTGGCGCCGAACTGGTCGGGGAAGCCGCCGTCGATGTAGGAGGCGGGCTCGCCGGCCTCGATCTGGTAGCCGTCGCGCCGCGACTCGAAGCCGAAGGCGACGTTGAGCGGACCGGCCAGGCCGATGTCGACGGTGCGGCTCAGATCGATGTTGGCGAGGAGCTGGTCGAGGCCCAGGGTGCCGGCGTAGAACTCCGTCTGGTTGGGCGGGATGTTGGGCCCGAGCGACGTGTTCAGGCTGTCGCTGACGTGGAACTCGAACTCGTTGTCGCCGTACTGGAGGCTCGCGTCCCAGAACCAGTCGCCGAGAGCGCCACGGACGCCGCCGGTCAACGAGACGTCCTGGATCTCCGGCTCGATCAGCGGCAGGAAGCCGTTGGGGTAGATCTGCGGGTGGTTCTGGGCCTGCAGCGCGCGGCGGAAGAAGCCGGCGTGCGACCCCTCGCGCTTGCCGACGCCGCCGAAGGCGTAGAACCAGGCGGTGTCGGCGGCGTTGATCGGTGCCGAGGCGTTGAAGAAGCCCATCAGGTCCTGGACCTCGGCGTCCCCCCAGTGGTGATTGGGCTGCCCGACCGGGTCGCGCGAGCCCTGCGGCCGCGGGTCCGGCCCGGCGCGGTTGGTCTCGCCGCGGTCGCGGTACTCGGCGGTGGCGAAGAGCCAGCCGCGGCCGAGCGCCCAGCCCTGGTGCAGGCTGCCGTCGATCAGCTCGCCGTCGGAGTGCGTGGTGGCGCCCGCCTTCAAGTCGAGCTCGAGCGGCTCGGCGCCGGACTTCAAGACGACGTTGATGACCCCGGCGATGGCATCCGAGCCGTACTGCGCCGCGGCGCCGTCGCGCAGGATCTCGATGCGCTCGATGGCCGAGGCGGGGATGGCGTTGAGGTCGACGCCGGTCGAGCCGCGGCCGATCGAGCCGTTGACGTGCACGAGGGCGCTGGTGTGCCGCCGCTTGCCGTTGACCAGCACGAGCACCTGGTCGGAGCCGAGGCCGCGCAGGGTGGCCGGGCGGACGCTGTCGGTGCCGTCGGTGATCGTGGGACGGGGGAAGTTGAAGGAGGGGGCGAGCGCCTGGATGATCTGGTTGGTCTCCGAGGCGCCGGCGGTCTCGATCATCACCGGCGGGATCGTGTCGACCGGCACCGCCTTCTCCGCCGCCGCACCGCTGGCGCGCGAGCCGACGGTAATCGACTCGTGGAAGCTGAGGCCGAGGGTGAAGTCCTGGGTGGCGCCGGGCGAGAGCACGACCTCGACGGCGCTGGTCTGGAACGGAGCGAGGCTCGCCCGCACCTCGACGGTCTGCCCCGCCGCCTGGGCGGGGATCGGCAGGGTGTAGCGGCCGTCGGAGCCGGTCGTGGTCTCGACGCCGAGCGTCGGGATGGCGACGGCCACACCGGGCAGCGGCTCGCCGCTCTCGGCCTCCACCACCTGGCCTGCGAGCAGCAGGCCCTCCTGGGCCAACAGCTGCGGCGGCGCCAGGAGGAGCGCGACGAGCAGCGTGAGGATGAGGATCGAGAGCGGGACGCGGAGCCTCATGGAGCGCCTCCTTTGGTGGAGATGCGGCCCCTCGCGGGGCCTGTCGCCAGCTTTCGGCGGGGAGGGTACCACAGCGCCCGCGTGCGATAATCCGCGCGCCTCATGACCCCCAGCCAGTCCCTGGCCCTGCTCGCCGCCTCCACCGCGGCCGGTGTGATGAACGCCATGGCCGGCGGCGGGACGATCGTCACCTACCCCACCCTGCTGCTGGCCGGCGAGTCGGCGATCGTCGCCAACGCGACGTCGACGGTCGCGCTGCTTCCCGGCACCGTCGCGAGCATGGCCGGCTATCGGCGCGAGGTCGCCGAGCACCGGCACTGGCTGAAGACCCTGGTCCTGCCGAGCCTCCTCGGCGGCACGCTCGGCGCGGTCCTTCTGCTGCGGACGCCCGAGCAAGCGTTCGCGCGGCTCGCGCCGGCGCTCATCCTCTTCGCGACGGTGCTCTTCATGGTCCAGGGGGCGGTGCGGCGGCGGGCCGGGAAGGGAGCGGAGACGGCAGCCGCGCCGGCGGCCTCCTCGACGCGCTGGCTGATCGCCGGCCTGAGCCAGTTCGCGGTGGCCGTGTACGGCGGCTACTTCGGCGCCGGCGTCGGCATCCTGATGCTCGCGATCCTCGGCTTCCTCGGGCTGTCGAACATCCACGCCATGAACGGCCTCAAGAACTTCTTCGGCCTCTCGATCAACATCACCGCGGCGGCCTACTTCCTCGCCCGCGGGGCCGTGGCCGGGCCGGCGGCGCTGGTGATGGTCGTCGGCGCGGTGGCCGGCGGCTACGGCGGCGCGCGCTTCGCCCGCCACATCGGCCAGGAGCGGGCGCGCGGGGCGGTGGTGGCGATCGGCCTGCTGATGACCGCGCTGCTCTTCTGGCAGCAGCGCTAGGAGCTCCCCGCGAGGCCGGAGGCGCGAGCTATCATCGCGCCGTGCCGCTCACGGTCGCGACCTGGAACGTCAACGGCATCCGCGCGCGGGCGGCGCAGTTCCTGGAGTGGGTGGCGCGGGACCGGCCGGACGTCGTCTGCCTGCAGGAGATCAAGGCCGCGCCGGCGCAGCTCGACGAGACAATCTGCAGCCTCGAGGGCTACTGGTGCGCCTGGCACGGCGCCGGCCCCTACTCCGGCGTCAGCCTCAATCTCCGCCGCGACGTCTTCCCGGACGAGCCGCGCTTCGCCCACCCCGAGTTCGACCGCGAGACGCGCATCGTCACGGCCGAGGCGGGCGACCTCGTCCTGGCCTCGGTCTACGTGCCGAACGGCGGCAAGGACTTCCCCGCCAAGATGGAGTTCCTGGCAGCGCTCGAGCGCTGGGCGGCGGGGCTGCGGAGCGCGGGCAAGCGGCTGCTGCTGTGCGGCGACCTCAACGTGGCGCGCACCGACATGGACGTCCACCCCAAGGAGCGGAAGCCGGGGATCATCGGCCAGCGCCCCGACGAGCGGGCGCGGTTCGAGGCGATCCTCGCCCACGGGCTGGTCGACGTCGGCCGCACGCTCGACCCCGAGAACGACCGCCTCTTCACCTGGTGGGCGCCCTGGCGCAACCTCCGCCAGCGCAACATCGGCTGGCGGATCGACTACGTGCTGGCGAGCACCGCGCTGGCGGAGCGCGCCACCTCCTGCCGCGTCGCTGCCGAGGTCGGAACCAGCGACCACGCACCGGTGGTGGCGCGCTTCGAGCTTCCCCCGGCCGCTACTCCCTGACCGTCCGCGCGGTGCTGATCGTCACCGTGCCGCCGGGGGCGGTCAGCACCTGGACGGTGTAGGTCCCGGCGCCGGCCGGCGCGGCGTCGAGGCCGGCGGCGGTCAGCCCCTGGAGCAGCGCGCCGCCGCTCGCCAGCAGGTTGCCGGCGGGACCGAGCAGGTGCACGGTCGGGGCGGCCGCGGCACCTTCGACGACCACCGAGACCTCCTCGTCCGCGGCGCCCACCTGCAGCGTCCGCTCGACCAGGCCGAGCGGCGAGGAGCCCTGGCTGACCTGCGTCTCCGAGCGATAGGCCGCGGCGCTGGCGTCGGCCGCGGCGCCGGGGCCGCAGACCGTGAAGCCGTCGACGGTGGCCGCGCCGCCGCGGTGCTCGATGCGCAGCTCGTGCGCGCCCGCGGCGAGGCCGGAGAACGTCACCACGCCGTCGAAGGCCGGGTTGTCGTGCGGCGCGCTGCCGGCGTAGGAGAGGGTCTGGCGCAGCACGCCGTCGAGGTAGAGGTCGGCGGTGCCGCCGGCGGTCGAAGTGGCGAAGCGGTAGGTCACCTCGTCGCCGTCGAACACCAGCTTCGCCGACGGCCGGGCGCCGCCGTTCTTGCTACCCATCCGGCGGTGATAGCCGCCGGCCGAGGCGTCGGCGTCCTCGACCCGGTGCCAGCCGCCGCGGTACTCGACGGCGCCGTCGGCATCGTCCACCTCGGCGCAGACGCGGCGCAGGCGGATCGCCTCCTGCACCGCGGCGAGCGCGTCGATGCGGCCGTAGCCGTAGACATTGTTGGGCACCTGCGTCGCCGTGTCGCCGCCGCAGCCCTGGGTCGTGGTGCGCGCGAAGGCGGTGCGCTCGACGATGTCCTCGATCGCGTCGACGTCGCCGGCGAGGTCGGGATTGGCCGAGATGAGGAGCGCCACGAGCCCCGCCACGTGAGGCCCCGCCATGCTGGTGCCGCTCAGGTTGCCGTAGGCGCCCCCCTTCAGCGCCGACCGCACGCCGACTCCCGGCGCGGAGACGTCCGGCTTGCGGTGCGGGTTGAGCGGGTCGAGCGTCAGCACCGGGCCGCGGCTGCTGAAGCTCGCGACGTTGTCGACGTTGTTCGTGGCGCCGACGGTGAGCGATGCCTGGTAGATCGCGGGCGCGAAGGCGATTGTGCTGCACGCCGAGCCGTCGTTGCCGGCCGAGGCGACGTAGACGATCCCGGCGGCGCGGATCGCCTCCGTGCCCTCCTTGAGCACGGTCGGGGGGCAGACCTCGACGCAGGCCCAGGAGTTGTTGATGACGTGCGGCGACTTCGCCGGGTCGGGGTTCTCGCCCGCCCCGTCGGTCGGCGCCAGGAACCACTCCATGCACTCGAGATAGGTGGTGACGACGCCGACGCCGTAGTGCATGTTGCGGCAGGCCATCCACTGCGCCGCCGGCGCCATGCCGGTGCGGTTCGCGGCGCCGTCGTCGCCGACCATGGTCCCCACCGTGTGGGTGCCGTGGCCGCCGCCGAGGAGGGCGTCGTCGTCGCAGGGCTCCGGCGAGGAGCCGGCGCACTCGGTGTTCGGGGTGTGGATCGCGTCGTGCCAGTTGTAGTCGTGATCGGCGGTCGTGCCGTCCCAGCCGCGGTAGTGGGCGAACAGCGCGGGGTGCTGCCACTCGACGCCGGTGTCGGCGCCCGCGACGACCGACCCCTGGCCGAGGATTCCCATCGCCCAGACCTCGTCGGCGTTGGTGATGTCGAGGTTCCACTGCGCCGCGGCGAGCGTCTCGGCGGCGGTCGCGCCGGTCGACTGCGCGCCGATCGGCGGGTCGAGCATGCCCGCCGCGTTCTCGTAGACGTGCGTCACGTCGTCCCGTGCGGCGACCGCCTCGACGACCGCAAGGCCGCCGCGGGCGTGGACCAGGTTGACGATCCAGAACGAGCGGTGCCAGGCGCCCAGCGCGTCGAGCGCCGCCAGCACCGGCGCCTGGCTCTCGCGGGCCGCCGCCGCCTTCCGCGCGTACACCCAGGTCCCCTTCTCCGCCTTGCCGCGGAGTGCCGCCGCGCCGGAGAGGTCCGCCTGCCGCGCCATGTAGATCAGGAAGTCGGTCTGCCCGAGCGCCGCCGCCTCGAGCACCTTGGCGTCCACCTTCTGCCGCCAGGCGGCGAGGTCCGCCGCCGCCGCGGGAGACCCCGCCGCGAGGGCCGTGACCGCCACCGTGATCGCCGCCGTCCAACGCATCGTCCGTCGCATGTCGTTCCCTCCTCCGTCCCTGTCCGCGCTCATCCTGGCGCGCGGCCGGCGGCGGTGCCATGAGGGAAACCCCCCGTGCGCCGGGGGGAGAACACCTCACCGGGTGCTAGCGTCGGGGGGTGATCGAGATCGCTCCCGGGCTCGCGATCGCCGACCCGGAGGTCCGCTTCGCCACCTCGCGCAGCTCCGGGCCGGGGGGGCAGAACGTCAACAAGGTCGAGAGCCGGGTGATGCTGCTCTTCGACCTCGCCGCCTCGCCGTCGCTCGACGAGGCGCAGAAGGGGAGGATCCGGGAGCGGTTGGCCGGGCGGATCGGCAAGGACGGCGTGCTGCGGGTGACGGCGCAGAAGCACCGCACCCAGGGCGCCAACCGCGAGGAGGCCGTGGCGCGCTTCGCGGCCCTGCTGCGCGCGGCGCTCGCCGAGGAAGCGCCGCGGCGGCCCACCCGCCTCTCGGCCGCGGCGAAGCGCCGGCGGGCGGAGAGCAAGCGCCGGCGCGGCGAGCTCAAGCGCGCCCGGCGGCCGCCGCCGCCGCCCTAGAGGCGCCAGTAGGCGAAGCGCTCCCGCTCGGGGTCCCAGTAGATGTGGAAGGCGTCGCAGCGCTCGTCGCTGAGGGTGAGGCCGTGGCCGCCGGGCGGCGCCGTGGCCCCGGGAGGGACAGCCTCCAGCTTCTCGATCCGCAGGCGCGCGGCCGGCGAGCAGAGGGCGTCCTGGTCCTCGCCGCCGACCGGGAACTCGAGTGTCCAGTGCCGCCCCTCGCGGGTCGGCGGCCCCTGGAGGATGCCGACCACGAAGAGCGCCCCCTTGCGGCCGGCGAGCGCATAGTCGCCGGCGCCGTCGCCGTCGAGGTCGCCGCGCACCAGGGTCCGCCCCTGCCAGGCGACGGACGGCTCGCGGATCTCGAGCTCGCGGAGCGGCACGGAGCCGTGCAGCCAGGCGCTGCAGCCGGCCAGGAGGAGGGCGGCGGCGGGGGCGAGATGGAGGCGGCGCACGGCGCCACTCTACACCAGTTGCAAATGCCAACTATCCCTGCTATCGTACCCCGCGATGGCGACCCAGACCTCACCCGATGCCGCCCTCGACCGGGACACCCGGGCGCTCTACGACGCGCTCTCGGACCTGATCCGCGTCTACCAGTTCCGCGACCGCGATCGCATCTGCTGCCACGACGTCTCGGTCACGCAGTGTTACGCGCTCGAGGCGCTGGTGCGCCGCGGCGCGCTGACGCTCAACGACCTCGCCGCCCACCTCTACCTCGACAAGAGCACCGCGAGCCGCGTCGTCGACGCCCTGGAGCGGAAGGGCTACGTGGCGCGGCGGCCCCACCCGCAGGACGGCCGCGCCCTCCAACTCGAGTCGACCCCCGCCGGGAAGGCACTCCACGCGCGCATCGAAGAGGACATCCTGGACGAGGAGCGGCGCCTCCTCGCCGGCTTTGCGCCCGAGGTGCGGCAATCGATGGCCCGGGTGATCGCCGGGCTGGCGCGCGCGGCTTCGGGCCGCGTCGAGGCGGGCGGCGGCAGCTGCTGCCGCACCGGTTGATCCTTTCGCACCCAATCGTTGTCAGTAACAACACACCAACGAGGAGAACACCATGAGCTGCTGCACCCCGACTTCCGCTACGACGACCACCAGCCACCGGAGCACGGACGAGCAGACCATCAAGGACGCCGTCCGCGAGCGCTACGGCGCCGCGGCGCGCGCCACCGGGAGCGGCGTCGCTTCCGGCTGCGGCTGCGGCTGCGGCGATCCGGCCGCCGCCGATCCGATCACGGCCGACCTCTACAGCGCTGCCGAGACCGAGGGACTCCCCGCCGACGCGGTCCGTGCCTCGCTCGGCTGCGGCAACCCGACGGCCCTGGCCGAGCTGCGCCCCGGCGAGGTGGTCCTCGACCTCGGCTCCGGCGGCGGGCTCGACGTCCTGCTGTCGGCCCGCCGCGTCGGACCGTCGGGCCGGGCCTACGGCCTCGACATGACCGACGAGATGCTGGAGCTGGCGCGCGAGAACCAGCGCCGCGCCGGCGTCGCCAACGCCGAGTTCCTGAAGGGCGAGCTGGAGAACGTGCCGCTTCCCGATGGCACGGTCGACGTGGTGATCTCGAACTGCGTCGTCAACCTCTCCCCCGACAAGCGCCGGGCCCTGGCCGAGGCCTTCCGCGTGCTGCGCCCGGGCGGGCGCTTCGCGGTCTCGGACATCGTGCTCGCGGCCGAGCTGCCGGAGCGGGTGCGCCGGAGCGTCGAGGCGTGGACCGGCTGCATCGCCGGCGCGCTCACCGAGGCCGAGTACCGGCGGCTGCTCGCCGAGGCCGGGTTCACCGGCGTCGAGGTCGAGCCGACGCGGGTCTTCGGCGCCGAAGACGCCCGCGCCGTGCTCCCCCCGGACGCCGTCGACGAGGCGGTGCTGGCCGAGGCCGACGGCAAGGTGATGAGCGCCTTCGTGCGAGCGGTGAAGCCGGCGGCCTAGGCGGGCGACGCCGCGGCAACCGCCGGCGGCGGCACGTGCTCGTGCGCGTGGTAGCTGCTGCGCACGAGCGGCCCGGCCTCGCAGTGGCGGAAGCCCATGGCGAGCGCCTCGGCGCGGTACGCCGCGAACTCGTCGGGGTGGACCCACCGGGCGACCGGCAGGTGACGCGGCGTGGGCTGGAGGTACTGGCCGACGGTCAGGACCTCGACGCCCGCGCCGCGCAGGTCGCCGAGCGTCGCCTGCACCTCGCCGGGGGTCTCGCCGAGCCCGACCATGATCCCGGTCTTGACGACGCCGCGGTAGCTCCCGGCGTCGCGCCGGCGTGCCGCTTCGGCGAGGAGCCCGACGGTGCGGTCGTACCGGCTCCCAGGCCGCGCCGCGCGGTAGAGGCGGGGAACGGTCTCGGTGTTGTGGGAGAAGACCTCGGGGGCGGCGCGGAGCACGACGTCGAGCGCGCCAGGGACGCCGCGGAAGTCCGGCGTCAGCACCTCGACGGCCGTCCCCGGGTTGCGCCGGTGGATGGCGGCGATCACGCCCGCGAAGTGACCGGCGCCGCCGTCCGGGAGATCGTCGCGGTCGACCGCGGTGACGACGGCGTGCCGGAGCCCCATCGCCGCGACCGCCGCGGCGACGTGCTCCGGCACGGCAGGGTCCACCCCGGGCTGCGGACGCCCCGAGGTGACGGCGCAGAAGCCGCAGCGGCGGGTGCAGACGTCCCCCAGGATCATGAAGGTGGCCGTCCCGTGCTCCCCCCAGCACTCGTAGATGTTCGGGCAGCGGGCCTCCTGGCAGACGGTGTGCAAGCCGAGACGCTCGACGAGGTCGCGCACCCGGTGGTAGGTGGCCGGAGTGGCCAGGCGGATGCGCAACCAGTCGGGACGCGGCGTGCGCTGCGGCCGGGGACGTGAGGGCCCGCTCCCGATTGCGATCAGCGTTTCGCTCATCGCGAGTAGTCTATCGGACCTGCGCCGGGGAGCCGGTCGGCGCGGGTCGGGAGACGGAGACCTCATGCGCAAGCTCATCGCTCTCGCGGGGCTCGGCGCCGCGCTGCTCGCCACGCCGGCCCTCGGCGGCGCCCTCTCCGGCAACTGCCGGCTGGGAGACCAGCCGGCGGCGAGCCTCCTCATCCCCTTCTTCGAGGTCGACCTCCAGGACCCGAACGGCAAGACGACGCTCTTCTCGGTCAACAACGGCAGCTCCAAGGCGGCGCTGGCGCGGGTCGTCCTGTGGACCGACTGGGCAGTCCCGACGCTCGCGTTCGACCTCTACCTGACGGGCTACGACGTGCAGACGGTCAACGTCCGCGACCTGCTGCGCGGCTTGGTGCCGCACACGGGCTCGGGGGTGAGCCCGCAGGGCGCCCTCTCCACGCCGGGCACGGGGTTCGACGGCTGCGCGGGGACGGCCGCCGGGGGGGCTCCGCTGTCGTCCGACGACGTGGCCCTGCTCGTCGCCGCCCACACCGGCCGGCCGATGCCGAAGAGCCTGCCGGCGCAGTGCCTGGGGAGCCCGCGCGCCGACACTCGCTTCGCCACCGGCTACGTCACCGTCGACGCGGTGCGCCGCTGCAGCCCGGTGGGCGTCGCGAGCCCGCGCAATACGCCGGCCGACTCGCTCTACTTCGCCGCCGGGGGCACCGGCATCGCCACCAACGACAACGTGCTCTGGGGGGACTACGTCCTGGTCGACCCGGCGGGCAACAGCTCGCAGGGGAACTCGGCGGTGCACCTGGTGGCCGACGCCGACGCGCTGGTGGCCGGCTCCTACACCTTCTACGGCCGCTTCTCGAGCTTCGACGGCCGCGACGCGCGGGTGCCGCTGTCGAGCCTCTACTACAGCCGCTTCGTCCATGGCGGCGCCTTCGACGGCGGCACGCGGCTCATCGTCTGGCGCGACACCCGCGACCCCTCGCCGCGCCCCATCGCCTGCGGCGGCGCCCCCGGCTGGCTGCCGCTCGGGGTCCACCAGCTCGTCGCCTTCGACGAGTCCGAGAACGCCACCGAGATCGCCGGCGGCGCGGCGCTGCCGATCGCCGCTCAGGCGGTGCAGGTGGGGAGCGCGCAACTACCGGTCGACGACGACTACGGCTGGCTCCTGCTCGACCTCTGGCACGCCGACGAGACCCACGCCCAGGCCTGGGTCGGCCCGGTCTTCACCGCCATGGGCCGCTTCAGCGCCGGCTACGCCGCGATCGCCGCCGACGACCTCTGCAACTGGGGGCCGTGACCTTTCGGCGCGAAGGCGCGCCGGGCTCCAATCAACCGCCGACGTCCAGCGCGACGTCGAGCGCCGGCGCGCTGTGCGTCAGCCACCCGACCGAGAGGAGGTCGACGCCGGTGGCGGCGACGGCCGGCGCGGTGACGGGCGTGATGCCGCCGGAGGCCTCGGTGAGGGCGCGGCCGCGGCAGCGGCGCGCGGCCTCGGCGAGGGTCGCGAGGTCCATGTTGTCGAGGAGCACCGCGTCGACACCGAGCGCCAGCGCCTCTTCCAGCTCCTCCAGCGTGTCCACCTCGACCTCGATCTTCACCATGTGACCGACGGCGGCGCGCGCCCGCTCGACTGCCGGGCGGAGGCCGCCGGCCAGGGCGCGGTGGTTGTCCTTGATCAGCACGCCGTCGTCGAGGCCGAAGCGGTGGTTGCCGCCGCCGCCGCAGCGCACGGCGTACTTTTCGAGGGCGCGCAGCCCGGGGGTGGTCTTGCGAGTGCAGACGATGCGCGCGGCGTAGGGCCGGACCGCCGCCACCAGCTCGCGGGTGGCGGTGGCGATGCCGGAGAGGTGACCGAGGAGGTTGAGCGCGGTGCGCTCGGCCGCGAGCAGGGCGCGGGCGGGTCCGCGCACCACCGCCAGGATCTCGCCGGCGACGGCGTCGCTGCCGTCGGGGAGGTCGATCTCGAGCTCACAACCCGGGTCGAGCAGGCGGAAGGCTGCGAGCGCGGGCTCCAGCCCGGCGATGCGCCCTGGCGCCCGCGCCACCACGCGAGCCTCGGCGCGGAGGCCGGCCGGCAGGACGGCGTCGCTGGTCAGGTCGCCGGCACGGCCGAGGTCCTCCTCGAGGGCCCGGCGCACCAGCGGTTCGTAGAGCAGCGGATAGAGGCCGGTCACCGCCCCCCTCCGGCGGCCGCCTGCGCGGGGATCGCCGGCTCGAAGCGCGGGGCACCGTCGGGGGTGGCGGTGAGGAAGAGGCGCCGCTCCCAGGCCGGGTCGGGGGCCGGGAAGTCGCCGCGGAAGTGCCCGCCGCGGCTCTCGCGGCGGACGAGCGCGGCCTCGGTGAGGAGCCGCGCCAGGCCGAGGAGGTTGCCCGCCTCCCCCGCCGGGTCGGGGTAGGCGGCACGGAGGCGCGCCAGCTCACCGCGCGCCGCCGCGAGGCCGCGGGCGTCGCGCACC
>DASUNQ010000014.1:0-34184 GCA_036277075.1 Thermoanaerobaculia bacterium | reverse complement strand
CCACCTTGCGCGGCGGCAGGCGGCGGGCGGCGAGCGCGCGGAAGGCGACGGCGGCGACCGGCCCCGAGTAGACGTAGCCGGCGTGAGGGGCGATGACGGCCTTGGGCGGCGGCGCCGCGGGCGCCGGCGGCTCGGCCGCCGCGAGCAGCTCCTCGACCGCGGCGCGCAGCACCCCGGGCGCGGCCGGATAGAAGCTCCCCGCGACGGCCGGTGGGCGGATGCGGGGTCGCCCGGGCTCCACGAGGCCTCGCGCCTACTTCTTGAGCCCGATCTCCCGCAAGCGCTCCTCCAGGAACTGGCCGGCGGTGATCGGCGGGTACTTGGGCGGCCGATCCGCCGAGACGAAGCGCGGCAGGATCGTCAGGTCGCAGTCGGAGTAGGGGTGGACGAAGAAGGGCATCGAGTAGCGCTCGCGGCCCGAGCCGTCCGGCGGGTTGACGACGCGGTGGGTGGTGGCCGGCACCACCTCGTTGGTGACCCGCGACAGCATGTCGCCGGCGTCGACGACGATCTGCCCCGGCCCGGTCGAGACCGGCAGCCACTCGCCGTCGCGGGAGAGGATCTCGAGCCCGGAGTCGGTGGACTCGCAGAGCAGGGTGATCAGGTTGATGTCCTCGTGCGCGGCGGCGCGCACCGAGCCCGGCTCCACCCCTTGCGGCACCACCGGGTAGTGGATGATGCGCAGGAGGCTGTTGCCGAAGTCCATCATGCCGGCGAAGGTCTCGCGCGGCAGCTCGAAGTAATCGGCCAGCGCGCGCAGCAGGTCGGCCGCCACGTCCTCCAGCCGGCGGTAGAGACGGACCGTCGGCTCGCGCAGCTCCGGGACCTCCTGCGGCCAGACGTTCGGCGGGTAGTCGGGAGGCAGCTCGCGCCCCTCCCGCTCCTCCTGGCCGACGTGCCAGAACTCCTTGAGGTCCGGGTGCGGGTTGTCCTTGGCGTGCTCGATGCCGAAGGCGGTGTAGCCGCGCGCGCCCCCCTGCGCCCCGGTGTAGCGGCGCTTCTCCTCGACCTCCATCTCGAAGAAGCGCTTCCAGAGGTCGTAGACGCGGCGGATCAGCGGCTGGTCGATGCCGTGCCCCTCGACGTTCAGGAAGCCGAACTCGCGCAAGCCGCCGCCCAGGGTGCGGACGAAGCGGTCGCGCGCGCCGGCGTCGCCGGAGGCGTAGTCGCCGAGATCGACGGTCGGGATGCTCTGGGTGGCGGCCATCCGCTGCTCCCTCCTTGTGGGTCCGGGCGACGAGAGTACCACCGGCGAACGCACGCTACACTCCGCGCGTGGACCTGCGGCGGAAGCTCTACTGGATCACGCTGCTCTACTTCGCCGAGGGGTTCCCCTTCGGCATCGCCTACAAGGTCTGGCCGGTCTACTTCCGGCTGCACGGCGTGTCGCTGGCCGACATCGGCCTGATGTCGCTGCTCTTCCTGCCCTACACGATCAAGGCCGCCTGGGCGCCGTTCGTCGACCGCTACGGCACGCGGCAGATCTGGATCACGACGGCCGAGCTGGCGCTGGCGGGCATCACCGTCGCCCTCCTCGTCCTCGACCCTTCGAGCACGCACTGGATCCTCTGGGTGGTGCTCCTCGCCTTCACCCTCGCCTCGGCCACCCAGGACATCGCCATCGACGGCTACGCGGTGGACGTGGCGACGCCCGCCGACAGCGGCCCGATCAACGGCGCGCGAGTGGCGTCCTACCGGGCGGCCCTCCTGGCCAGCGGCGGGCTGATGCTGATCCTGGCCGACGACCTGCCCTGGCGCGTGCTCTGGGTCGGCGTCGCCGTCCTGTTCGTCGCGATGGCCGTCGTCACCTTCGTCTCGCCGCGGGTGGCGCGCGAGCGCCCGACCGCGAGGATGACGCAGGCCAACGAGTTCTGGACCGCGCGCGCGGTGCTCCTCGTCCTGGCCGCGGCGCTGCTCTACACCGCCTACCGGAAGGAGTGGGGCGCGCTCTGGATCACCCTGGCGGTCGTCGCCGGAACCCTCTTCGTCGCCTCCTTCCTCGACGCCACGGTCCTGCGCTGGGCCCTGCGCGCCGAGATGGTGCCGGTCCTCCTCTTCGGGCTCCTCTACAAGCTCGGCGACAACTCGATGGGGCGGATGATCGAGCCCTTCTGGGTAGACAAGGGCCTCAGCCCCAAGGAGATCGGCTGGATCTCCTCGACCCTCGGCGTGGCGCTCACCATCACCGGCGCGCTCCTCGGCGGCTGGTACATCAAGCGCCGCGGCATCTTCCGCGCCCTGCTCTGGTTCGGCGTCGCGCAGCTCGTCTCCAACTTCGGCTACGTCGCGGTGGCGGCCTTCGAGCGGCTGCCGCGCGAGAGCATCTACGGCGCCTCGGTCGTCGAGTCCTTCACCCAGGGGCTGGGGACCGCGGCCTTCCTCTCCTTCCTGATGAACCTCTGCGACCGCGAGCACGCCGCGACGCAGTTCGCCCTGCTCACCGCCACCTTCTCGCTGGGCCGCGACGTGGCGGGGGCGTTCTCCGGCATCGGCGCCGAGCGGCTCGGCTACGACATCTACTTCCTCATCACGGCGCTGCTCGCGTTGCCGGGGCTCCTCCTGCTGCCGGCGGTGCGGCGGCGCATCCGCGAGGAGGGGGAAACGCTCGCGCCGGCGGAGGCGGCGGCCTGAGGCGCGGCGCGCGAGGAGACCACGATGGCGCTCTACCGTTCGCGAAGACACAAGATCCTGGCCGGCGTCTGCGGCGGGATCGCCGACTGGCTGGGCTGGCGGCCCACCACGGTGCGGTTCCTCTACGTCCTCGTCTCGATCTGCTCGGCGGGGTTCCCGGGGACGCTCCTCTACATCCTGCTCTGGGTCGTCATTCCGAAGGCCCCGGCCGCGCCGGAGTGATCGCCCCGCCCGCGGCGGCGCGCGCCGCGGTACGGCGAAGGAAGAGAAGCGCCACCTCGTCGGCGTAGACCAGGGCGAAGCGGTCGCGCGGAAAGAGGACCGCGTATTCCGGGAGGTGCTCGACGCGGGCCGGCCGGCCGGCGGCGTCGAGGGTGACGAGCGGCCGCAGCCGCCGGTCGTTGCGCACCAGCGCGGCGTCGATCCGGTAGCGGTCGAGCAGGGCGCGCCAGGCCCGCTCGTCGGCGCGCGCCCGCGCCAGCTCGTGGAGGAGGTCCGGGCGGACCTCGTTGCGCGAGTCGATGAAGACCCGCCGCGGCGGGTAGAGGCGCCAGAGCAGGTAACCCCCGAAGGCGACGTCGTTGTAGAGGCGGCCGACGCCCCGCAGCCGCTCGAGGCGGTCCACCGCGTTCTCGGGGAACCTCCCCGGCTCGAGCCCGAGGCCCGGCAGGAGCCGCCCCTGCCGCGGCCGCAGCGGACCGGACGCGGGCGGCCGGACGCACCAGAGGGCGGCGAGAGCGCAGGCGGCGAGGGCGACCACCGGGGCGAGCGCCCGCGCGGGACGCGCGCTCACCGGGGGCGTGGCGCGCCGCAGGTCGGCCAGGCACTCGCCGGCGAAGAACGCGGCACCGAGGAAGAAGAGCCCCTGGTGGCGCACGGCGGTCGCGGCGAGCGCCGCGAGGAAGAGCGCCGCCAGGCCCGTCGCGGCGTCCAGGCGGCGCGCGCGCACGGCGGTGAGGGCGGCGAGCACGACGAGCGCCGCGGCACCGAAGAGCAGGTGAGGAAGCGGGGCGCGCCAGACCGGGAGCCACTCCGGGTTGACGGCCGGCAGGCCCCGCAAGCCGGCGGCGATGCCGAAGGGAACGGTGAAGACCTTCGCGCCGTAGGGGTTGGCGAGCAGGGCCAACGCCGCGATTGCGGGCAACGTCACCACCGTGCGCCAAGGGACACGCGCGCCGAGCAGATAGGCGGCGGCGAGGAGCGGCGCGAGGAGCGCCCCGGGATGGAGGTTCACCCAGAGCACGACGAGCCCGGCGAGCGGCGCCACCTCTCTCCACCCAGCTCTTCCCACCCGCCGCACCCGCTGCAGCAGCGCCAGCAGCAGCACAACCCCGGCGAGGCTCGCCAGCTCCGGCCGCAGGAAGAAGCGCCCGCGCGCGCCGAGCACCGCGACGACGACGACCAGCACGGCGCCCGCGAGGGGCGCCCCGGCGCGCCGCAGCTCGCGGAGCAGGAGCGCGGCGATGCCGGCGACGAGGAGCGTCCGCGCCACGACCAACGCCGAGACACCACCCAGCCTCTCCAGGACGGCGATCCACACCTGGAACAGCCATTCGTGATCCACCCAGGGCGTGTTCTCGGACGTGAAGCGGAAGGGATCGAAGCGCGGCACCCGCTGGTGCGCGAGGATCCAGCGCCCGGCGGCGAGGTGCCAGAAGGTGTCGTAGGCGCGCAGCCGGAGGGTCCCGGCCACGGCGGCGAAGGCCAGACAGACGGCGACCAGGAGGCGGGGCAAGCGCGGGGAGAGTATCAGCCAGAGTACGGCCTTCTGGTAGGTTGAGCTGATCTACGGGCCAGCTTGCCGATGCCGGCGTCGACCTAGCACCGAAGTAGAGGCTCGGCAATCATTACTGCATTGACTTCGATGCCCCCTCCCCTGCCCTCCCCCGCTGCGCGGGGGAGGGAGTGCTGCACGACATGACCGTTGCCACCTCGCGCCCCGCGCTCGATCGCGCGGTAGACGACCTCCAGGCCCGCAAGGCGGCCTGGCCGGCGGTGGGCGTCCCCGAACGGCTCGCGCTCCTGGCCGAGCTCCGCCGCAGCTTCCTGCCGGTCGCGGAGCGCTGGGCCGCCGCCGCGTCCGCCGGCGCCGGGCTCGAGCCCGGCTCGTCCCCGACCGGCGTCGAGTGGCTGATGGGCCCGACCCTCGTGCTGCGCAACCTGCGCCTCCTCGCCCGCTCGCTCGCGGAGATCGCGCGCCACGGCCGGCCGCGCATCCCGGGCGGCGTCTGGACCCGCCCCGACGGCCGCGCGGTCGCCGGCATCGTGCCGCTCGACGTCTGGGACCGCCTCCTCTACAACGGCATCCGCGCCGAGGTCTGGATGCAGCCGGGAGTGACGGCCGAGCGGGTGCCCGAGACGCAGGCGGTCGCCTATCACGCTTCGGAGCGGCCCGGCGGCGTGGCGCTGGTCCTCGGCGCCGGCAACGTCTCCTCGATCGGCCCGATGGACGCCCTCTACAAGCTCTTCGTCGAGAACCGGGTGGTGGTCTACAAGACCAATCCCGCCAACGCCTATCTCGGGGCGCTCCTGGAGGAGGGCTTCGGGCCGCTCGTGGCGCGGGGGTTCTTCCGCCTGGCGCACGGCGGCGCCGAGGAGGGGGCCTACCTCTGCCAGCACTCGGGGGTTGAGGAGATCCACATCACCGGCTCCGACCGCACCTACGAGGCGATCGTCTTCGGCGCCGGCGAGGAGGGGCGGGAGCGGAAGCGGCGCGGGGCGCCGCGGCTCGCCAAGCCGGTCACCTCGGAGCTGGGCAACGTGAGCCCGGCGATCGTCGTCCCCGGCCCGTGGAGCGACGCCGACTTCGCCTATCAGGCCGAGTACCTGGCGACCATGCTGGCGACCAACGCCGGCTTCAACTGCAACGCGCTGCGGGTCGTCGTGCAGCACGGCGGCTGGAGCGGCCGCGAGCGGCTCCTCGACGCCATCCGCGCGGTCTTCGCCCGCACTCCGGCGCGGCGGGCCTGGTACCCGGGCGCGGCCGACCGTTGGCAGGCGTTCCTCGCCGTCCATCCGGACGCCGAGCGGTTCGGCGCCGAGGGCGAGGGGCGCCTCCCCTGGACGCTCATTCCGGACCTCGATCCCGGGCGCGGCGACGAGATCTGCTTCACCACCGAGGCCTTCTGCGGCGTCGCCGGCGAGACGGCGCTGCCGGCGGCGGACCCGGTCGAGTACCTGGAGCGGGCGGTCGCCTTCTGCAACGAGCGGCTCTGGGGGACGCTCAACGCGACCGTGATCGTCCACCCCCGGACCCTTGCCGACCCGGCGATGGCCGCGGCGTTCGACCGCGCCGTCGCCGGCCTCCGCTACGGCACCGTCTCGCTCAACCACTGGGCCGCGGTGGGCTATGCGCTGGTCGCGCCCCCCTGGGGCGCCTACCCCGGCCACACGGCGGCGGACATCCAGTCCGGCACCGGCGTGGTGCACAACACGCTGATGTTCTCGCGCGTCGAGAAGTCGGTGGTCCGCGGCCCCTTCCGCGCCTTCCCCAAGCCCCCCTGGCTCCTCAGCCACCGCCGCCAGCACGAGCTCTTCCCCCGCCTCACCCGCTTCGAGGCCGCTCCTTCGCCGCTGCAGCTGCCGGGGATCTTCGCCGCCGCCTTGCGCGGCTAGCTACTGCGCCAGCGCCTCGATCGCCTCCTCGACCTCCGGGCAGCCGTAGACCCAGACCGGGGTCTCGAGCGGGACCATGCGGGTCAGGCGGTGGGAGGCGTACATCGGGATGCGGATGCAGCCGTGGCTGGCGGGGCGCGGCGGGACGTCCGTACTGCCGTGGATGGCGATGCCGCCGACCAGGTACATGGGGTTGTGCATCATGCCGAGCAGGCTCTCGTGCCAGCCGGAGCGCTTCTGGTAGACGGTGAAGCGGCCGCAGGGGGTGACCGCCACGCCGTGCCCCCAGCGCTTCTCGAAGAAGGGCTTGCCGGTGCCCGAGGAGATCGGCAGGACGTTGCCTACCTTCCCGTCGTGGTCGACGAACAGCAGGACCTGCCGCGCCAGGTCCACCTCGAGGTGGCTGCCGCGGCTCTCGCGCGCCGCCGGCGCCTCGGCGGCGAGGAGGGCCTGCCACTCGCTCCGGGTCAGCCGCCCCGTGGCGGGCCGCCCCTCGATCTTCTGGAAGGCGACGAGCGCGTGGCGCGAGGCTTCGTCCCAAACGCCGTCGACCGGGCCGGCCCAGTAGCCGAGCTCCGCCAAGCGGCGCTCGGCGGCCTTGCGCTCGCTCGCCGAGAGCGGCGGGGCGGTGTCGCGCCGGGGCGCCGCGGCCAGGGCGGGGAAGGACGCGCAGGCGAGGGCCAGCGCCAGCAGGGTCGAGACTCGCTTGCTCATCGCGTCCGATCCCGGAGGCACGCCGCGTGCCAGCTGCGGCTCAGGAGGAGGCGGCCGCCGCCTCCGGCTCGAGCAGCAGGGCCGCGAGCAACGCCGCCCGCTCGGGCATCCGGTCGACCCAGACGAACTCGTGCGCGGCGTGGGCGCCGTCGCCGACCGGGCCGAGGCCGTCGAGGGTCGGCGCCAGCGGGCTCGTCGTGTTGCCGTCCGAGGCGCCGCCGGCCGACCCCTCCTCGAGCTCCAGCCCCAGCCGCCGCGCCACCCCCCGCGCCTGCTCCCAGAGGGCGCGGTTGCGCGGCGTGCGCTCGAGGGGCGGCCGGTCGACACCCCCCTCGACCTCGAGGCGCGTGCCGGGGGTCGCCGGCGCCAGGGCGCGGATCGCCCGCTCGAGCGCCGCGAAGTCCTCCAGGCGCAGCGCCCGGGCGTCCACCGTCGCCTTCGCCTCGGGCGGCACGACGTTGCGCCGGATCCCCCCCTCGATCAGCCCGACGCTGACGCTCACGCCCCGCCGCGGATCGTTCAGGGCGTGCAGCCGGATCACCTGATGCGCCAGCTCGAGCACCGCGCTCGCCCCCTTCTCCGGCTCCAGCCCGGCGTGCGCCGCCCGCCCGTGCACCGTGACGGTGAAGCTCGCGATGCCCTTGCGCTCGGTCTTGAGCCGCCCCCCCGGCTCGAGCGACGGCTCGAGGACGAAGACCCGCGCCGCGCGCCGCGCCAGGCGCTCGATCCGCGCGGTCGCCTCGTCGCTGCCCACCTCCTCGTCCGAGCTGACGAAGAGGACCGGCGGGAGCGGCGGCTCGAGCCCCTGCTCGGCCAGGGCGCGGAGGGCGAAGATCCCCTGCACCAGCCCGGCCTTCATGTCGTAGACGCCCGGACCGGTGAGGCGGCCGCCGGCGAGCGTCACCGGCATCGTCGCGAGGGTGCCGACGGGCCAGACGGTGTCGCAGTGGCCGAGGAGGAGCTGCGCGCGGCGGCCGCCGCGCCGCGGCCGCGGCGCCGGCGCGGCGTAGAGCTGCCCGCCGGAGCGCTTCCCCGGCAGCCGCCGCGCGCGGTACCCGGCCGGCGCGAGCGCCGCCTCCAGCAGGTCGAAGACCGGCATCTGGGTCTCGGGCGCGAGCGACGGGCTCTCGAGCAGGGCGAGCCGCCGCAGCAGCTCCACCATCTCCCCCTGCCGCGCGCGCAGGTGGTCGAGGAGCCGCAGCGCGGCGTCGCCCGAGCTCAGGAGCTCCGCCCCGCGGCCACGCTCCCCTCCCGCGCCGCCGCCGGCAGGTCGCGCCAGGTGGACTCGTCCTCGTCGAAGATCGGCAGGTCGGGCTGGCGGCCGCGGCGGGCGTTGACGTGCCAGCCCCAGAGCAGCGCCCACTTCAGGTAGGTGCCGTAGGCCTGGAGCAGGCAGAAGACCAGCCCGTGCACGCCGTCGAGGACGCCGAGCTGGAAGACGTAGGTGCGCAGGAAGCGCCAGACCGAGCGGCCGAGCACCTGCGTCACGCCGGCGCGCTTGCCCTCCTTCCAGTTCTGCGCCGCCCCCCAGAAGCTGTACTTCTCGATCCGCCGGACGTACTCGTCCAGGCTGTCGGTCATGTAGTGCTCCATCGGGTTGCGCAGCCGCGGCGCCGGCCCGTCGGTGACCATGTCGGCGTGGACGCGCCGGTTCGGGTAGCGCGCCGTGCCGCGCCGCACCAGCCGCACCACCTGGTCGTGCTGCCAGCCCGAGAAGCGGATCACCCGGTCCATGAAGTAGACCCGGCGGCGGATCGTGTAGGCGTCGTGGCGCGGCCCGGCGGCGAGCAGCTCCTCGATCTCCCGCCGCAGCGCCGGCGTGCAGCGCTCGTCGGCATCGAAGATCAGGATCCAGTCGTGCGCCACCTGGTCCATGGCCCAGTTCTTCTGCGACGCCGAGCCGTAGTAGGTGCGCTGGACGAACCGGGCGTTGGCGAAGCCGCGGACGATCTCGGGGGTGCGGTCGGTCGAGAAGGAGTCGACGACCAGCACCTCGTCGCACCAGGCGAGCGACTCGAGGCAGCCCGCGACGTGCAGCTCTTCGTTGAAGGTGGTGACGATCGCCGAGACCGCGCGGCGGGGCGGGCGCGCCGTGGACATCGGGAGCGCAGAGTATCATTCGGCGCGCCGTGCCCCGGCTGCTACGCACCGTCCCGGCCTTCCTGCTCCTCGCCGCCGTCAAGCTCGCGTCGCGCTGCTTCTACCGCATCGACATGCGCTGGATCGGCGACGTGCCGCGCGACCCCTGGCGGCACATCCGCCTGGCGGCGGTGCTCAACCACACCAGCCTCTACGAGCCGCTCTTCGCCGGCGGCTGCCCGCTGCGCTTCCTCTGGCGCATCGCGCGCCACGGCGTGGTGCCGATCGCCGACAAGACCGCCGAGCGCGTGCTCGTCGGCCGCTTCTACAAGCTGCTCGCGGCGCAGGTCGTCTCGATCACCCGGCGCCGCGACGAGACCTGGGACGAGGTGCTCGACACGATCGACCCCGACGCCATGGTCATCCTCCTGCCCGAGGGGCGGATGAAGCGCCCCAACGGCCTCGACGGGAGCGGCCGGCCGATGACGGTGCGCGGCGGCATCGCCGACATCCTGGAGTCGATCGGCGGCGGCCGCATGGTGCTCGCCTTCAGCGGCGGCCTGCACCACATCCAGGCGCCCGGCGAGCGCTTCCCGCGCCTGTTCAAGACGATCAGCATCCGCCTCGAGGCCTTCGACCTCGCCGCCTATCGCGAGGAGCTCCTGGCGCGCGCGGGGCCCGCCGGGTTCAAGCGCGCCGTCGTCGCGGACCTCGAGCGGCGGCGCGACGCGATCTGCCCGGCGCTCGAGCGTCTCTCGGCGTGATCCCGGCGCGCCGCCGGGGGGCGCCGGCGCGGGAACGCTTTTCGCAAGCTGCCCGGACGTGACCCCCTTCACGCAGCGCATCGAGCTGTTCCGCGCCTTCGGCATCCCGATCCGCATCGACTACTCCTGGTTCGTCGTCTTCCTGCTCGTCGCCTGGTCGCTCGCGACCCGCGCCTTCCCCGCGCTCGTCCCCGGCATCTCGCCGCCCCTCGCCTGGACGATGGGAGCGGCCGGAGCGCTCGGGCTCTTCGCCTCGGTGCTGCTCCACGAGCTGGGGCACGCGGTGACGGCGCAGCGGCTGGGCGTGCGCATGCGCGGCATCACCCTCTTCCTCTTCGGCGGCGTCGCGGAGATGGCGGACGAGCCGCCGACGCCCCGGGTGGAGTTCCTGGTGGCGATCGCCGGGCCGGTCGTCTCCGTGGCCCTGGCGCTCGCCGGGGCCGCCGCGGCGATGGTCGCGCGGCTGGCCGGCGCCCCGGCCGCGGTCGTGGCGCTGCTCGCCTACCTCGGGCTGCTCAACGGCGTGCTCGTCGCCTTCAACCTGATCCCGGCCTTCCCGCTCGACGGCGGGCGGGTGCTGCGCTCGGCGCTCTGGGCCTGGAAGGGGAGCCTGCGGCAGGCGACGCGCATCGCCGCGGGCGTCGGCTCGGCCTTCGGCCTCGCGCTCCTCGCCTGGGGGCTGTGGCGGGTGGTGCGCGGCGACGTCTTCGGCGGCATCTGGTCGTCGCTGATCGGGCTCTTCCTGCGCCACGCGGCGCGGATGTCGTACCAGCAGGTCCTGCTCCGCCGCGCGCTCGAAGGCGAGCCGGTCGAGCGCTTCATGCACCCCGACCCGGTGACGGTGCCGCGGCAGATCTCGGTGCAGGAGCTGGTGGACGACTACGTCTACCGCCACCACCACAAGTTCTACCCGGTGGTGGACGAGGGCGGGCGCCTCACCGGGTGCGTGACGACGCGGCGGATCAAGGAGCTGCCGCGCGAGGAGTGGGAGCGGCAGACGGTGGGCGCCATCGCCGACCGCTGCGACGCCCGGAACACGGTCCCGGCCGGGGCCGACGCCATGCGCGCCCTCTCCCGCATGAGCCGCACCGGCACCTCCCGGCTCCTGGTCGTCGACGGCGACCGCCTGCTGGGAGTCCTCTCCCTCAAGGACCTCCTCAAGTTCTTCGCAGTGAAGATGGAGCTCGAGGAGGGGAAGTAGGGCGCGGAGCGCGCTATCTGGTCTGCCGCAAGCGGGCTCGCGCGCGGCGGGGATCGCGCTTGCCGTGGACACAGGCCAGCACCACCACGGAGTCCTCGGGCACGCGGTACCAGGGGGTGGTCGGAGATCTCAGCGAGGACCCGATCGACCGCCGAACGGAAGGCGCCTCCCAATGGCTGAGAGGCTGCGCCAGCACGGTGTTGGGCGCCTTCTCACAAAGGCCCTAAGCGGCCAGGACCGACCGCAGCTTCCGTGGTAGTTGTAGGATAGCTTCTGGCGAACCCTCCTCCACTACGGCAATCGCCGAGAGTGCTGCGATGTACCCCTCCGCCAAGTGAGTGCCCAGTTTGACGAGGGCCAGAAACTCAAGTAATCCCAGTTCCTCATCAGCCTTCACGTGTTGACCATGTCTATACCTAACCTTGGCCTCCTGAACATCGAGCCAAGCTGCCCCATGCGCTATGGCATTTCGCAGTCCGCTATTCGTGATCCTAAAAAGGAGATAGAACGGGCCGTTATCTCCCTTCGTGAGTTGGCTGAACTCCTGTATCTTAGAACCGTAGCTGTTCGCGATTACGCCTAACCGATAGGTCATACGCAGGCCGCACCTCCAAGCAACAATCATGAGGCCCAGCAGGCCATTGAGGAACTCGTTGTAAGCCAAGAATAGACGCGACGCCTGCTGCCAAACGAGGAGGCGATTGCTTTCGGGTAAGGACCATCTGAAGGCATGTACAGCCTCGGCCAAGGCGTTCCACCGGGTAACCAGCGCAGAGCCAGATTGCCCCCGGAAATCCTTGAAGAAGGAAGCGGCAAAGTCATGAGCCAGAGACGCATCCACCTTCTTTGCTTCGCGGTACACTACTAAGAGTACTTGGCAAAAGTAATCTCGTGCCCAGGCGGCCTCTTTTTCTGAGGGTACTTGGGGCCCATAGTAATCCACGACGAACTTCGTGCAGACAGTGATGGGATCATCCAAGGCCTGGTAGGCGACGGCACTCTTGGCAGTCTCCGTGCCGAAGAAGCCCTGCAAGGACAGTCGCGAGAGCTGCTCCAAGAGCCGCCTAGAGAGCTCAGGCACCATCTAATCTCCTGGGACGTAGACGCCCAACGGATTCGGGCATCAGCGGTGGCGGAGCCGTCCGTTTGATGCCCCACGTTGGGCGCCAAAAACTGGCACCCGAATACGAAATCATGCCAAGCGCTCGTTGAAGAGTTCTTTCTTCTGCATAGAGAACTCTATCAAGATTTCGGGGTCTCGACGGGCCGGCTTGGCTGGAGCTGCTGTTGCAAAGCCTGGATGCCCGCCGAGCTCTTCTTCGAAAAACGTTGCAAGAATAGATCCAAAAAACTGTCGATGCTGTAACCGAGGAGGAAGGCTGTTTCCCCTTCAATAGGCTTATCGACCGAATACGCCAGAAGGAGGAAACCCACCCACAGCGAGACTGCTGCCTGGACGAACGAGATCTCTTTAACGTGGACGTGGAGAAACCAATCATATAAACCTGAAGCATTAGCCTTGCTGACTCGATCTCGTTTCAGAAACTCGATCAGCACATGAGCGACCGCACCGATCAGGGTGAGCAAATACGCCGTTCGTAGCCTCGTCCATCCTCCTGCTTGGTCGCAATTGAACGTTTCTATCTGACAGGCGAACCAGACTGCGCCGAAGCCGGCGAGCGCTACCAGCAGGACCATCCCAAAGCTGGCGTATCGTCGCCACGGCTTGGGCGAAGCAAAGTAGATGAGCCCATCCTCGACAGAGACAACCCCGTTCACTAGTGTAGGATGGGAGTGCATGTAGTTCAGAATCAACAGGCGGTCTTCCAGTCTTGGCAGCTCATCATTGAGGTACTCGTGAAAGTTGAGGACATTCCCGACCCGTTGCTGATCGAGGTGCTGCCGCACTCGATTCGGGATCGTCAAAATGCCGCTGCAAAGTACTATCTCCTCGAGCGCTTTGATCACGAGAGCGATCTTTTGGGACACCTGTTCAGTGTTCTTGGCCGAGGGCCAGTTCAGAGAGGCCCTTTGCCAAGCGTTCTCGATTGGCAACCTGGTCGCCATACCAGTCATAGAGCTTTGGATTTTGCTCCAGCAGACTCCGGAGCCTTCCAATTAGCTTCTCGATCTGTCCGCGGTTGCTACTGAAGATCGGCTCGGTGTCCGCGACCGCGCTCTTCACCTCCTTGATCTCGAGTGCTAGGCGCTGGACGTTCTGGACCTCGGACCGAAGGTCTCGAACTCTTCCGAAGAATGCCAGAGCGTCCTCGTCGTGCGTTCCTTCTATGCGCTGAGGGCGGCCTCCACGCCGCCGCGTAAACCACCACCCAACCGAGGAAACACCAACGAAACCACCGCCGCTATGAGGGCAGCCACTACGTTCGGATTCATTTGGATCTCCTACTTCGCTACACTAGTCGCCCAACTTCTGCTTCTATGGATTGGACAACTCTCGAACGAGGCCGGCGGATCGTCCGACTGCCCGTATACGCTCCTGCTCCGCGTGCTATCCGATGACCGCCCGATGCTTCGTAAGTTACGAGATCATAGCAGGACGGGAGCAGGAGCGCGAATACGGCGGCTGAGCGGGGTCGAAGACCCCAGAATTCTTAGGCGCCCGAGCTGGCTTGAGCGATGAAGGGGTTCGTGATGTGCACGCCGCGCAGGACTTGGCCGTCGTTGAGGTCTTCGCTATAGAGCGTGGCCGCGCCGCTGCGGGCGGCGGCGGCCACGACCAGGGCATCCCAGAAGGAGAGAACAGAATCGCGCGAGAGGAGGACCGCTTCGCGGAGGAGCGACAGGTCATTGGCGACGACCGACCAGGCGGCAAAGTCCTCAAGCTTGGCCAGCGCCCGGTCCGGGGCCCAGGGAGGGCGGGCCTTGCGCGTCATGGTGACGTAGAACTCCTGGAGCACTTGGACGCTCAGGCGCAGGCGGTCCTCGTCCATTAGGCGGGAAAGAAGCTCCTCCGCTTGGGCGTGGCGGACGGAGTCGGTGTTGTCGAAGGCGTAGACGAGGACGTTGGTATCGACGAACGCGGGCGCCTCACCGCGCATGAAGATCCTCGCGGGTCCAGGCGGCGGGGCCGATCTCGACCCGCTCCTCCTGCATCGCGCGCTTCAGTCGCTCGGCCGCGGCGCGGCGGCGGTTCTCGCGCGCCACCAAGTCGGCCAGATGGTCCCGCACAAGCTGGTTGACCGTCGTGCCCCGTTCGAGCGCCAGCCGGCGGGCGGCTTCGAGCACCTCATGCTCGATCGCCAACGTCAGGTTGCGCATCGACGCACCTCCACAGGATCAGTGTAGCACGTAACCAGTGGAACCCTCGGCAGAAGAGCGAAAGGGACTCTATTTAACGACGAGCCCACTACCAGGAAATCGACGCCTGGAGTGAGAGACTCTGTCGGCAGTGCGCGTCGCCTACTTCGTGCAGAGTCATCGCGGGCCGCGTCAGGTCGAGCGCCTCCTCGGCGCCCTCCGCCGCGGCAGCCCCGATGCGCTGCTGGTGGTCGGGCACTGCCCGGCGGGCGAGCCGCTGGACCCCGCCGTGCTCGACGCCCTCGGCGTGCTCCACTTCACCCATCGCCGGCGCTGCCTGCGCGGCTACTGGTCGCTGCTCGAGCCCTACTTCGACGCCGTCGAGCTGCTCTCGCGCCAGCCTCACGACTACGAGTGGTTGGTGTACCTGTCCGGCCAGGACTACCCGATCCGGCCGCCGGCCGAGCTCGAAGCGGCGCTCGCCGCGAGCGACCGCGACGGGTACCTCACCTGGAGGTCGGTGGACGCGCGGAGCCCCGACGGCCGCCGGCGGCAGGGGCGCGTGCGTTACCTCTACCGCTACTTCGAGCTGCCCGGCTGGGAGGCGGTGCTGCGCTTGGTGCGTCCGCTCAACCGGCTGCAGAACGCCTTCAACGTCCACCTCACCTATGGGCCACGGTTGGGAATCCGCGCCCGATTCCCCGGAGCGGCATCGGGGCATGGTCCTTTCGTCGGATCGCAGTGGACGATCCTCCGCCGCCGCTGCGCCGAGCGGCTCCTCGCGACGGCCCGCAGCCGCGGCGAGGTGGTGGTCCACTTCGAGCGCACGGTATGCCCGGACGAGGCCTTCGCCCAGACCGTCCTGATCAACGACGGCGGCTTTCGCCTGAGCAACGACAACCTGCGCTTCGTCGACTTCCAGGGCTCCAGTGATGGCCGCCCGCGGACCCTCACCCGCGCCGACTGCCCCGCCCTCGTCGCCGGCCACCACTACTTCGCGCGCAAGTTCGATCTCGACGTCGACCCTACGGCGCTCGACTGGCTCGACGCTCACCTGGCGGCGGCGGACCTTCGGGTCCATTCTCCGTAGCTCGCGATCTCCACCTGGCGTTCCGGCTGATCTACCCGGCCAGCCGGCTGATCTGCCCGAGAATCTGGCTGATCCGCCCAGTGCTCCGGCTGATCTTCCCGAAATCACGGCTAACTTTCCTGTGACTTGAGCTGATCATCTTGATGATTGGGCTAATCGAAGAGATCCGCGGCCTGATCACAGAGGCCGACAAGCACGAGGCGGCCCTGCGCGAGGCGACGCGCCGGCGGCTGGAGCTGGAGGGGCTCACCGCCGAGCTGCACGGCCGTATCGTCTTCGCCCTGCGGGCGCGCTACGGCAAGCGCAGCCCGCAGCTCCACGCCTTCGGCATCCAGCCCCACGCCATGCGCGGGGAGCGCCAGCGGGAGCGGGACGAGGCGGCGGAGCCGCAGTAAGCGAAGTTCTGCATGCCATACTCCCTGCATGTCGACCGAAGACAGGATCGCCGTCTTGCTCGAGCTTGATCCCGAGACCGAGCGCCGTCTCGAGAGGGTCGTCGTTCGCACCGGGAGGAGCACCACTGAACTCGTGCGCGAGGCGGTCCTCGAGTATCTAGAGGAGGCCGAGGACCGCGCCGTGGCGGAGGAGCGTCTCAGCCGACCGGAACGGCGGTGGACGCTCGAGGAGCTGGAGCACGGAGTTGACCTGGAGGGTTGAGTTCGACGACCGCGCCAGGAAGGAGCTGCGCAAGCTCGACTCGCCCGACCAAGAGCAGATCCTCCGCTATCTACACGAGCGCATCGCTACTCCCGAAGATCCGCGCCGCTTCGGCAAGGCTCTCGTTGCGGATCGGGCTGGACTTTGGCGCTATCGGGTCGGAGCCTACCGCCTCATCTGCAACATCGAAGACGGACGCGAGGTCGTGCTCGTGGTCGCCGTCGGCCACCGTAAAGAGGTGTATCGCTAGAGGCGTGGTCGCTCCGGGCGACCGAGAGATCAGCTGACGGACTTGTCGGGCCGTGCCTCCGGCTGTAATTCGGCTCCGGAAGCCATCAGCTGCTCCGGCGGTTTTGAGGCCTCCCCACCTGCTGGGCTCGCTGTTCCCTTGTCCTTGGGCGAGCGAAGCGCCTTCCCGGCGGCGCGGAGCACCTTTTTCCGCGCTGCTTCGGCTTTGTCACCTTCGATCACTTCCCGTTTGATCACCTCTTGCTTGAGCGCAGCGCGGAGATCCCCGATCTCCAGCTTGACATCCGACAGCCGCCGGAGCTCACGCCGGACCGTCTCGAGCACGGAGTCGCTCAGCACGACAGCGGCCAAGTAGAACTTGTTCGTCGCCTGCAAGTGGTCGTGATACGCGTAGAGACCGGATTTCAGCATGCTCTCGCGGGTCAGGAGATGCAAGCTTTCCAGATGCTCGGTGTTCTTCGGGTTCAGCGCCAGTAGGTCGATATCCAGAACCAGCTCCGCGTCGATTGGTTTGGCGAAGATGACGCGGAGGACTTTCCAGGTATTGCTGTTGGTTAGCGCTACCCATTCGATTCCTTGGTTCGCGGCATAGTCGACCGCCTGCTTCGCATGACTGTCCTTCAGCTCCATGCCGATCGCCTTCACCTCGATGAGCATCTGAAACTTGCCGTCGATGCGCGTGGCCAGATCGCAGAACGTCCCGCGGATGCAGAGCTCCCTTGTGATCTCGCTGTACTTGTCGTACCCGAAGATCTCGGCGAGCACATCCGTGGCGATCATGGAGGTATCCGATTCGTTCACGTCGCGGGACTTCGCAGACGCGAGGATGGGCTGAAACCGCCTCAGACCGGACGCCAACCGTTCCGCGACTCGCCCCGGAATTCCCATTGCTTTCTCCTTTTGCGTTGACTCTACCTGAGAGAGTCTCTCCGCAACAGGGAAAGATTTTCGCGAGACGGCGGCTACGCCTCCCGCCGCCGGCCGGCGCGGGTGAGGCGCGGGAGGCGGCGGGGGGGCCTGGGCTCGATCGCCGGCAGGCCCAGGCGGGTGCGCAGCTCGCCGCGGGCGCGGGCGAGCTCGGAGTTGACCTCCCCGCCCATCAGGATGGCGAAGGCCGAGAAGTAGAACCAGAGCAGCAGCACGATCACCGCCCCGAGCGAGCCGTAGGCCTTGTTGATGGCGCTGAACTGGGCCAGGTAGCTCTTGAGGCCGAAGGTGGCGGCGAGGAACATGCTCACGCCGAGGACCGCGCCCGGCGTCCACCACACCCGGTGCGGGCTCTCGCCGAGGTTGGGGGCGTAGTTGTAGATCATCTCGAACGACACCAGGATGAACACCAGCACCACCGGCCATTGCAGGAACGCCCAGAGCGTCTCGAGGAACGGGTCGACGGCGAGGCGGCTCGCCAGCAGGCGGAAGAGGGCGTGGCCGTAGAGGATGAGCACCAGGGCCGAGATGATCAGCGCCGCGAACACCACCGTGAGCAGCACCGCGGTCAGGCGCCGGTTCCACCACGGCCGGGTCTCGCGCAGGCCGCAGGCGCGGTTGAGCGTGCGGCCGATGGCGATCATGCCGTTCGAGGCGAACCAGAGGGCGGCCGCCAGGCTCAGGTAGAGCTTGATCCCGTCGCGCCCCTGGGTGATCTCGTTGAGCGTGTTGATGAGCAGGGCGAAGACCTCGCCCGAGGGCGCGATCCGCCGCAGGTAGCCGAAGAGCTCGACGCGCAGGGCCGCGCTCTCGCCGGCCAGATAGCCGAGCAGCGTGGTCAGGAAGACGAGCAGCGGGAAGACCGAGAAGAGGAAGTAGTAGGCCAGCTCGGCGCAGTGGCCGTAGAGGCCGTCCTCGTTCATGTCGCGGTAGATGCGGCGGGCGAGCTCCCCCCAGCCGAGCCCCTGGCGGCTCCAGAGCGAGCCCGTCCGCGCTCTCCGCTTGCGTCGCATGCGTCGATTCTCCCCGCCGCCCCCGGCGTGCAAGATGCCGGCCGGTGCGGCTCCTGGGACCAGCGTATCAACCCTCATTCCGCTAGAGTTCCGCCGCCCAGGGAGGACGGCCGTGCACCGCAAGCGCGCCGAGGGGCGGATCCACGCGCTGGCGGCGGCGATCCGCCACCACGACTACCTCTACTACGTCCGCGACAGCCCGGAGGTCTCCGACGAGGAGTACGACCGCCTGTTCCGCGAGCTGCGCGAGCTGGAGGAGCGCTTCCCGGAGCTCGTCGCGCCCGACTCCCCCACCCAGCGCGTCGCCGGCCAACCGCTCGCGAGCTTCCCGGCGATCGAGCACGCGGCGCCCATGCTCTCACTCGACTCCGATCCTTCGGAGGCGGCGCTCCGCCGCTTCGACGAGCGGGTGCGCAAGGGGCTCGGTCCCGATGCGGAGGTCGCCTACACGCTCGAGCCCAAGCTCGACGGCGCCTCGGTCGAGCTGATCTACCGCGAGGGGCGGCTGCACCAGGCCTCGACCCGCGGCGACGGCCGCTTCGGCGAGGGGGTGACCGAGAACGTGCGCACCATCCCCGCGGCGCCGCTCCGCCTGCGCGACCGGCCGCGCGCCGTGCCCCCGTTCCTCGCCGTGCGCGGCGAGGTCATCATGCGCGTCCCCGACTTCGAGAAGCTCAACGAGCGGCTCCTCGGCGAGGGCAAGGAGCCGTTCGCCAACCCGCGCAACGCCGCCGCCGGGGCGCTGCGCCAGCTCGACCCGCAGATCACCAAGGCGCGGCCGCTCGACCTCTACGCCTACGACGTGCTCCTCGCCGACGGCTTCCCGGCCACGACCCAGGGGGAGGTGCTGGCGGCGCTGCGCGACTGGGGGTTCCGGGTCGACGAGCTGACCGCGCGGGCGGCCACGGCGGACGAAATCGTCGCCTATCACGACGACCTGGAGCGCCGGCGCGACGACCTGGGCTACGAGATCGACGGCATCGTCGTCAAGCTCGACGACCTCGCGGCGCGCGAGCGGCTCGGCTGGACCTCCCACCACCCGCGCTGGGCCTTCGCCTTCAAGTTCCCGCCGCGCAAGGAGGTGACGAAGGTGCTCTCGATCGTCACCAGCGTCGGCCGCACGGGTGTGGTGACGCCGGTCGCGCTGCTGCTGCCGATCGAGCTCGGCGGCGTCACCGTCTCGCGCGCCAGCCTGCACAACCGCGAGGAGGTGGCGCGCAAGGACATCCGCGAGGGGGACCGGGTGCGGGTGCAGCGCGCCGGCGACGTCATCCCGCAGGTGGTCGAGCGGATCGAAGAGCCGGAGCGGGAGGGGGAGCACGAGCGCGCGCCCCTCTGGCGCATGCCGGCCGAGTGCCCGTCGTGCGGCACGCCGCTGGTCGAGCGCGGCCCCTTCACCGTCTGCCCCAACGGCTTCCGCTGCCCGGCGCAGCTCGCCGGGCGCCTCGTCCACTTCGCCGGCCGGAACGCGCTCGACATCGCGGGGCTGGGCGACGAGACCGCCAAGCTCTTCGTCTCCGCGGGACTGGTGCGGCAGCTCCCCGACCTCTTCGGCCTCGGCGTCGAGCAGCTCCTGCCGCTCGAGGGCTTCGCGCAGAAGTCCTCCGAGAAGCTGGTCGAGGCGCTCGCCCGGGCCGCCCACGCCGAGCTGCCGCGCTTCCTCTACGGCCTCGGCATCCCGGAGGTCGGCGAGACGGTGGCGCGCGACCTCGCCCGGCACTTCGGGGCCTTCGCCGCCCTGCGCGCGGCCACGGCGGAGCGCCTCCAGGAGGTTCCGGGAGTGGGTCCGCGGATGGCCGAGGCGATCACCGCCTTCTTCGCCGACCCCGGGAACGGGGCGGTGCTCGACGCGCTGCTGCAGAAAGTCGCTCTGAAGGAAGGGAAACCGGCGGCGGCCGCGGCGGTGAAACAACCTCTGGTAGGGAAGAAGTTTGTGTTTACCGGGAGTCTTGCCCGGCTCACCCGTCGGCGCGCGCAGGAATTGGTGGAACAGCTGGGTGGCAAGGCGACGGGCTCGGTCAGCAAGGCGACGGATTACGTCGTGGTCGGCGAGGACGCCGGCTCCAAGGCCGAGGGGGCGCGGAAGCTGGGGATCGAGACCCTCGACGAGGAGGCCTTCGTCGCCCTCCTTACCCAGCTCGGGGTGAAATTGGAGGAGCTGGAACAGTCCGCTTAGCCCGGCGGTTCGTACAATCGCGTGGAGGAAACCGAATGTCCGAGAAGCTCATCGCCCTCATCGTCTGCCTGGTGATCGTCGCCGCCGGCGCCGCCCTGTACGCCGCGCCGCGCGCCGCGAAGACCGCCGCGAAAGGACGCCCGACCGTGGAGAAGACGACTGCGATCCAGAAGATCCAGAAGACCGACGCCGAGTGGAAGGAGCAGCTCAGCCCGGAGGAGTACCGCGTGCTCCGCCGCCAGGGCACCGAGCGGGCCTTCACCGGCGAGTTCCACGACCACCACGAGAAGGGGGTCTACGTCTGCGCGGCCTGCGGCCTGCCCGTCTTCGCGTCGGACGCCAAGTTCGAGTCCGGCACCGGCTGGCCCAGCTACTGGCAGCCGGTCGCCCCGGAGAACGTCGAGACCGAGCGCGACTGGAGCCTCGGGCTGCCGCGCACCGAGGTCCACTGCGCCCGCTGCGGCGGCCACCTCGGGCACGTCTTCGAGGACGGGCCCCCGCCGACCGGCCTGCGCTACTGCATCAACTCGGTCTCCCTCGACTTCGAGAAGGCGAAGTAGGCACGGGGGCGTCTCCTCCTTACCTCTCTGCTAGACTGTAAGGAGGAGGGCGCGCCGATGGTCGTTTCCAGCGCCAAGCTCACCTCGAAGTACCAGATCACCATCCCCGCCGAGGTCCGGCAACGGCTCGGGGTCAAGGAGGGGGACTACATCGACCTGGTCATGGAAGGGAATCAGATCGTCCTGAGGGCCGCGCAGGGGAGCTGGGTGGAGCGCACGAAGGGGCTGGGCAAGGAGGTCTGGGAAGCGGAAGGCGGGGCGGAGGCCTACCTCCGGCGGGAGCGGGAGTCCTGGGAGCGATGAGCCCCGCGCCGCCCGAGCTTCCCTTCCCCTTGCTCGGGCTCGACGCGATGGTCTTCATCTACCATTTTGATCAGGAGCCGCTCTTCGGACCCCTCGCCAGCGATCTCCTGGCCGCCGCCGAAGAGCGCCGCCGCTGTCAGCTCGTCACTTCGACCGTCGCGCTCCTCGAGCTGCTCGTCGGCCCCAAGCGCCGCGGGCGCGAGGAGCTCTGCGAGGAGTACCGCTCCTTCCTGCAGTCGCTGTCCAGCCTCGCCGTCGAGCCGGTGACTCAGGAGGTGGCCGAGCTGGGCGCCGGCCTTCGCGCCCGTTACAACATCGCCACCCCCGACTCGATCCACGTCGCCACCGCGCTGGCGTCGGACGCCGACGCCTTCGTCTCCGAGGATGGGCGCCTCAAGCGGATCGTGGAGATTCCTGTCCTCAGCTTGGCCGAAGCGCTCGGCCGAGTCGGCGAGCTCGGCTCCGGCGAGGTGCATGAGCCACCCGCCCACTACGGCGCCCGGCGCGCCCGCCGGCGCTCGCTCCGCGCCGGCTGAACAGGGCTTCGACTTCCCGCGGGCCGCGGCACGTTTCCTGCACAAAACAGCGCCTTCGAGGCGGCTCGGCGGCGCTTACGGGGGGCTTCCGCGCGGGGTGGGTAGGCGACGACGAGCCCGCCTCGATCCTTTCTTCTCCTCCCGTTTTTTCATTACCGAGCCCTCAGCCGCCGGTTGCGAAGCCCTGCTCGCGGAGGAACGCCGCCACGGCGTCGACGAAGCGCTCCGCGTTCGCCACGGCGCGCTGCGCTTCCGCGGTGGTGATCGCCGGGAAGACCGAGTAGTCGCCGTTCTGGCGCTCGTCCTTGAGCTCGCGCAGGATGGAGGCCAGCTCGTCGGGAAGCCGCCCGGTCTTGACGAAGCGGAGGCCGAAGAGGCTCTTGAGCCCTTCGTGCGTGCGCGGCTCGTCGCCCTCGACGAGCAGCGCCGCTTCCGCGGCGTGAAAAGCGGCGTAGTAGGCGGGCGAGACGGCATCGGCGGCATAGCCGCCGGCGAGCACGTGGCGCGCCACCGCCAGCTTCTGCCGTGCCCGGTCGAACGCCGCCCTTACGCGCTCGGCGAGCTCGTCGGCGGCCACAGGACCCTCTCGTCGCGCATGTAGTTGCGCCAGAAGGGCAGCGAGGATCGGCGGAGCTCCTCGAAGCGCTCCGCGTCCACGATCTTGGTTGAGAGGTCGACGTTGCCGTCGAGCTCGAAGCGGGTCGCCAGCCCGTGGACGGCGCTGCGCGCTTCGCCGGTGGCGGTCCGCACCACGACCATCAGGTCGTAGTCCGATCTCCGGCGCGCATCGCCCCGGGCGCGGCTGCCGAAGAGGGCCACGCGCACCAGCTCCTCCCCCAGCCGCTCGGCCAGGGCGCTGGCGAACTCCCGGGCGACATCGCCGGTGACCACCGTGCTCATGGGTGGCAGTCTACCGGGTCCGCCGACGCGAGCTGCGACCACTCCGAGATCCGCCGGGCCGCGTGGAAGCTCCCCCAGGCGAGGGTGGCGACGAGGTCGGCGTCGGCGGGCCAGCGGGCGGTGAAGGCGGCGCGCTCCGGCCCGCTCGCGCGGTGGGGCGCCAGGGCGGCGAGGAGCGCGAGCCGCGCGGCAGCCCCTTGCGCCGGCTCGAGCCCCTCCGTGACCTCCCGCACCCAGTCGTCGCCGAAGGGCGGGTCCTCCCCCCGCCAGCGGTCGAGCCGTGCCAGGACCCGCTCGCGCGTCGGCGGGGCGAGGCGGTCCGCGACCGCGTCGTCGATCGCCGCGGCGAAGCGGGCGAAGGCGCCGGCGATCGCCGGGGAGCCGGCCGCCCACCCGAGGTAGGCGGGGCCTTCGACCGCCGGCAGGAAGCGGAGGGACTCCCCCGGCCGGTGCTCGGCGCGGGCGCGCCGCGACAGGTAGAGACCGGCGATCCGCAGCAACGGCCCCCGCAGCCGCCGGGAGCGGGTCGGCAGCGGGGTCTCGCCGAGCAGCGCCGTCGCCATGCGGTTGATGTAGTGGAAGCAGAGCGCGGTGCCGACCGCCTCGGGCTGCTCGGCGGGGCCGAACGGGGGCCGGCGGAGGGGCTCGGCGTCCGCCCGGCGCGTCGCCTCGGCCCAGGCGACGAAGGCCGCGATCTCCGGATCGCCGTGCCCCCCGCGCCCGCGGATCGCCCGCTCGGTGCGGCGCTCCCCCAACCCGTGGAGTACGGCGGCATGCGCGTCGACGCAGTAGCCGCAGCGATTGCTCGCCGAGATCGCCATGGCGGCGGCCTCCTTCATCGCCCGCCGCAGGCGGCCCCGCGCCACCACCGTCTCCCGGAACGTGCTCCAGGCGGCCACGAGCAGCGCCGGCACCGGACGATGCAGCGTGAACGGCTCGGCCACGGCCCCGAACTCGCGCGCGATCTGGCGGTGCACCTCGTCGAGGCGCGCGGCGTCGATCGGCGTCCTGTTCACGGTGCCGCTGACGATAGCAGCGGGTCCGAGTACCATCCGCCCGTGACCAACGCCGAGATCGCGCGGGTGCTCGCGGAGGTGGCGGACGTGCTGGAGATCCGGCAGGAGGACTCCTTCCGCATCCGCGCCTACCGCAACGCCGCGCGCACCGTCGAGGTGCAGACGGAGCCGCTGGAGCGGCTGGTCGCCGAGGGCCGGCCGCTCACCGCGCTGCCCGGGATCGGCAAGCAGATGGCGGCGCATATCGGCGAGCTGATCGCGACCGGCACCCTCGCCTACCGCGACGAGCTGCTCGCCGAGATCCCGCGCTCGCTGATCGACCTGATGCGCCTCCCCAGCGTCGGACCGAAGCGCGCGCTCCGCTTGTGGAAAGAGCTGGGCATCCAGACCGTCGAAGGGCTCGAAGAGGCGGCGCGCGGCGGGCGGATCGCCGGGCTCTCCGGCTTCGGCGCCAAGAGCCAGCAGAAGATCCTCGACGGCATCGCCGGCGCCCGCGAGCGCTCGGCCCGGCTCCTCCTGGCCACCGCCGAGCGGCACGTCGAGCCGCTCCTCGCCTACCTGCGCGCCGGGCCGCCGCCGGCGCGGGTCGAGCCCGCCGGCAGCTACCGCCGGCGCTGCGACACCGTCGGCGGCGTCGACCTGGTGGCGGCGGGCGAGGGGGTGATGGCCCGCCTCCTCGCCTACCCGCAGGTCGATCGGGTGCTCCTGGCCGGCGAGACCCGCGCCACCGTCGTCCTCGGCTCCGGCCTCCAGGTGGACCTCCGCGTCGTCGCGGAGGAGAGCTGGGGCGCCGCCCTGGTCTATTTCACCGGCTCGAAGGAGCACAACGTGAAGCTCCGCCAGCGCGCCCTCCGCCAGAAGCTGCACCTGTCGGAGTACGGCGTGTATCGATTCGCGCAGAGCGAGCGCGTCGCCGGCACCGACGAGCGCGAGGTCTACGCCGCCCTCGAGCTGCCCTGGATCCCCCCCGAGCTGCGCGAGGACCGGGGCGAGGTCGAGGCCGCGGCGCGCGGCGCCCTCCCCGAGCTGGTGGTCCGCGAGGACCTGCGCGGCGACCTCCACCTCCACTCCACCTGGTCCGACGGCTCGGAGACGATCGAGTCGATGCTCGCCGCCTGCGCCGCGCGCGGCTACGAGTACGTCGCCATCACCGACCACAGCAAGGCGCTGCCGATGGTGCGCGGGCTCGACGGGCCCCGCCTGGAGCTGCAGTGGGCGGAGATCGCCGCGCTCCAGGAGCGCCACCCGGAGGTGCGCCTGCTGAAGGGCCTCGAGGTGGACATCCTGGCCGACGGCGCGCTCGACCTCGACGACGACCACCTCGCCCGCCTCGACCTCGTCGTCGTCTCCATCCACACCCGCTTCGACCTGCCGCGGGCCGAGCAGACGGCGCGGGTGCTGCGCGCCCTCGAGCACCCGGCGGTCTCGATCTGGGCCCACCCGACCGCGCGCATGATCAACCGCCGCCGCCCGATCGACGTCGACCTCGAGACGGTCCTCGGGCGGGCGGCCGAGCTCGGCGTGGCCGTCGAGCACAACTCGAGCCCGAACCGCCTCGACCTCCGCGACGCCGACCTCCTCCTCGCCAAGCGCCTGGGGTGCAAGATCGTCGTCTCGACCGACGCCCACCGCCTCTCCGAGCTCGACTACATGCGCTACGGCGTCGAGCAGGCCCGCCGCGCCTGGTTGACCGCCGCGGATGTCCTCAACACCCGGCCTCTGCCGGAGGCCCTGGCCGCCCTCCGCCACGGCCTCTAGGTCGCGCGGTGCGCGAGGTATGGACGCCCAGCCGCCGACGATGAACTCGCCTTTCAGGCGAGCGGGGAGCCGCCGGCGGCTGGGCGAGACCTTGGTTCCTCCCCGCGCTCGGCTCTACGACGGGCCGCGGCGGGCGGCGATCAAGAAATGGCAGCGCCGGTTCTGCGACCAGCAGGCTTCGTCGGAGTCGTGGCAGGCGGGCCGCTCCTCGCCGTAGCTGAGGGTGCGCAAGCGGTCTCCTCTCACCCCGAGGCTCGCGAGGTAGTCGCGCGCGGAGCTGGCCCGGCGCTCGCCCAGCGCCAGGTTGTACTCGTTGGTCCCGCGCTCGTCGCAGTGCCCTTCGATCACCACTTCGAACTCCGGGTGGCCGCTGAGGAAGCGCGCGTTGGCGGCGAGGGCCTGACGCGCCTCCGGCGACAGCGCGGCGCTGTCGTAGGCGTAGTAGACGTCTCGCAGCAAGCCCTGGGTCCGCACGTACTCGTTGACGGAGTCGAGGTCGCCGGCGAGCGGGTCGGCCGGCGCGGCCGGTTCTTCCGGCGGCGCGGCGGGGGCCGGCGCCGCGGACGTCTCCACGGGCGGCGGCGCCGGCGGTACCACCGGCTTCTTCCGGGCACAGCTCATCGAGACCAGCAGCACCACCACGGACGAGATCGCCAAGACCGTTTTGCGCATCGCGTGCTCCTCCTCAGCTCACCGGGGCCAAGGCTAGCCAGAGCGCCGGCACTGCGGAATCGACCTGCAGGTATAGTTTTCTAGTACCGCGGATAGAGGGCGCGCGGCGGACGGGCGGCTAAGATCACGGCGGCGCCAGCCGGCGCCGCGACGCGCGCCCGCCACCGATGGAGACGCTCTATTCCCCCGAGAGCCGAGCCGAGCGCCTGATCGCCGCCGGCCGCATCGTGCTCGCCAGCTCCTCGCTCTTCGGGGTCTGGCTCGACCCCACCGAGCCGGACCGGCACGCCGCCGTCGCCTACTCGCTGCTGGTCGCCTACGTCGCCTACGCGGCTCTCCTGGCCCTGCGCGCCTGGCGGGCGCGCGGTCCAGGCAGGCGCGAGCGCGTCGTCACGCACGTCGTCGATCTAGCCTTCTTCTCGCTCTTCGTTTACTTCACTGCCGGGCCCGCCAGCCCGTTCACCACCTACTTCGTCTTCTCGATGCTCTGCGCCACGCTGCGCTGGCGCTGGCGGGGCGTGCTGTGGACGGCGGCGGCGTCGATCGTCGCCTATCTCGCCATCGCTTTCCTGGCCGGCTCTCCGTGGGCGCACCCGGCCGAGGACTATCGGCTCGTGGTGCGGGTGATCTACCTCGGGGTCATCGCGGTGCTCCTGGGATACCTCGGCGCCCACGAGGAGCACACCCGCCGGGAGATCTCGGGTCTCGCCGGGTGGCCGGACCTCGGGCCGCAGCGGTTCGACGTCGCGCTCGCCGCCCTCCTCGCCCACGCGAGCCGCGTCACGGGGGCGCCGCGGGTACTGCTCGCCTGGTCGGAACGCGAAGAACCGTGGCTCTACTTCGCTTCCTGGGAGAACGGCGAGCTGCAATGGAGCCGCGAGGGGCTGCGCAGCGCCGAGCCGCTGGTCGCGGACGAGCTCGCCGAGACCAGCTTCCTCACGGCCGCCGAGGGCGATCCGTCGCTGGTCCTGGTGCGCGGCGCCGCCGGCTTTTCGCACTGGCGCGGCGCGCCGCTGCGCGGACCGCTGCGCGCCCGGGCCGGCCCCGGCCCGCTGCTCGGGCTGCGGCTGCGCTCGGACTCGTTCGCCGGACACCTCCTGTTCACCGGCAAGCGCGGCGCCAGCTCCGACGACCTCGTGCTCGGCGAGGCGGTCGCCGCCATGGTGGCGGCGCGCCTCGAGTCGGTCTACCTGGCGCGCAGCCTGGCCGAGCAGACGGCCACCGAGGAGCGCATCCGGCTGGCCCGCGACCTTCACGACGGCGTGCTGCAATCGCTCACCGGCTTCGGCCTCCGCCTCGAGGCGATCCGCCGGTTGCTGCTCGAGGCGGGGAGCGGCGGCGCGACGCGTCGCGTCGAGGAGCTGCAGCAGCTCCTCGCCCTCGAGCAGCGCGACCTGCGCTTCTTCATCCAGGAGCTCGAGCCGAGCAAGCCCACCGGCGCCGGCCAGCCGCCGTCGCTGCGCGGCCAGATCGCCGGGCTGGCGCAGCGGCTGGAGCTCGAGTGGGGCCTCAAGGTCAGGCTCGCCATCGACGGCGCCAACGGCGAGCTCCCGGAACGGCTGGGGCGCGACATCTACCACATCGTCCGCGAAGCGATGGTCAACGCCGTGCGGCACGGCAACGCCTCGGCGGTCGACGCCGCGATCCGCGTCGCCGGCGACGGCGTCGCCATCGTCGTCGCCGACAACGGCGGCGGCTTCCCCTTCGCGGGCCGCTTCTCGCATGCCGACCTGGTGGCGCAGAACCTGGGCCCGCGCACCCTGCGCGACCGGGTGACGGCGCTCGCCGGGGCGCTGACGCTGGACTCCAGCCCCGCCGGGGCGAAGCTCGAGATCCGCCTGCCGCTACGCGAGGGTCCATGAGCGTGCGTCTGATCCTCGCCGACGACCATCCGCTGGTGCTCGACGGCCTCGAGCAGCTCTTCCGTCTGGAGCGCGACTTCCAGGTCGTCGCCCGCTGCCGCGACGGCAACGAGACGCTGCGCGCCGTCCGCCTGCACCGGCCGGACCTCCTCGTCCTGGACATCAAGATGCCGGGGCTCGACGGCCTCTCGGTCCTGCGGGCGGTCCGCGACGAGGGGCTGCCGACCGAGACCGTCCTGCTGACGGCGGCCCTCGACGACGACCAATTGGTCGAGGCGGTGCGGCTGGGCGTGCGCGGCGTGGTGCTCAAGGAGTCGGCGCCGCGCGTCATCATCAGCGCGCTGCGCGAGGTGCGCTCCGGCGGCTCCTGGCTGGAGGGGCGGGCGGTCAGCCGCGCGCTGCAGAAGCTGGTGCGGCGCGAAAAGACCGCGCGCGACGCCGACCGGGTGCTCACCCCGCGCGAGATCGAGATCGTGCGCATGGTCGGCAGCGGCGCCCGCAACCGCGAGATCGCCGCGCGCCTGTTCATCACCGAGGGCACGGTCAAGATCCACTTTCACAACATCTACGAGAAGCTCGCGATCAACAGCCGCGTCGAGCTCGCGCTCTGGGCCCGCGATCAAGGCCTGGCCTGAGCACTCCTGCCGAAGAGAGGCCCGAGACGTTCAAGCCGATCGGGTCACCGCCCTGCCGACGCGCTCCGTCGCACCGCGCGCTAAACTTCGCCCGCCTTCGGCGCGTACTAGTCCCTGCCGAGGCTCGTCCGAGAGGTATCACGATGTTCCAGCTCCGCCATTCCCTGCTCCACCTGCTCCTCCCCGCTCTGCTCCTGGCCGCCGGCCCCGCCGCCGCCCAGGACCTGGCCTCCTTCGAGGCCAAGACCCGCGTCCACACCCTGAAGAACGGCTGGACCTTCATCCTCCTCGAGCGCCCGGTGGCGCCGGTCTTCACCTTCTTCACCCTGGTCGACGCCGGCTCGGCGCAGGAGGTGCCGGGGATCACCGGGCTGGCGCACATGTTCGAGCACATGGCGTTCAAGGGGACGGAGCGGATCGGCACCACCGACGCCGCGGCCGAGAAGAAGGAGATCGCCGAGCTCGAGGCGGCCTACCAGGCCTACCAGGCGGAGCGCCTGTCGCCGCGGCCCGACCCGAAGAGAGTCGAAGAGTTGCTCGCCGCCTTCAAGAAGGAGCAGGAAGAGGCGGCGCGCTACGTGGTCAAGAACGAGTTCGGCGACATCATCGAGCGCGAAGGGGGCGTGGGCCTCAACGCCTTCACCGCCAGCGACATGACCGGCTACCACTATTCGCTGCCGGCCAACAAGCTGGAGCTCTTCGCTTACCTCGAGTCGGAGCGCTTCCTCGATCCCGTCTTCCGCGAGTTCTACACCGAGCGCGACGTGGTGCAGGAGGAGCGGCGGCTGGCGATGGACCAGCCGATCCAGCGGCTGGTCGAGCAGTTCCTCGCCGCCGCCTACAACGCCCACACCTACGGCATCCCGACGATCGGCCACATGAGCGACCTGCAGTCGTTCACCCTGACCGATGCCGAGCGCTTCTACCGCACCTACTACGCGCCGCGGAACATGATCACCGCCGTCGTCGGCCACTTCGACGCCGACGCGCTCGTGCCCATGCTGGAGAAGTACTTCGGGCGCATCCCGGCCGGGCCCGCGGCGCCGCCGCTGCGCACCGTCGAGCCGCCGCAGATCGCCGAGAAGCGGATCGCGCTCGAGGACCCGTCGCAGCCCTTCTACCTCGAGGGGTACCACAAGCCGGCCTCGACCCACCCCGACCAGGCGGTCTACGACGCCATCGACGACGTGCTCTCGAACGGCCGCACCTCGCGCCTCTATCGCGCCCTGGTGCGCGACAAGCGGCTGGCGGTCTTCGTCGCCTCCTTCTCCGGCTTCCCGGGCGAGAAGTACCCCAACCTCTGGGCGGTCTACGCGGTGCCCGCGCGCGGCATCGGCAACCGGCAGGTCGAGGAGGCGGTGCGCGTCGAGATCGAGCGCCTGAAGAGCGAGGACGTGAGCGACGAGGAGCTGGCCAAGTTCAAGACCCGGGCCAAGGCGGACCTGCTCCGCCGCCTGGGGAACAACCAGGGCCTGGCGATCCAGCTCGCCACCTACCAGCGGCTGCACGGCGACTGGCGCGAGCTGTTCCGCTCGATCGAGAGGCTCGACAAGGTCACCAAGGCCGACATCCGCCGCGTCGCCAACGAGGTGTTCAAGGACGTCAACCGGACGGTGGCGGTGATCGAGACCGTGGCGCCGCCCCCGCAGCCCGCGCCTCAGCAGGAGGAGCCGGAGGAAGGCCGATGAGACCGACGACCCGCACGCTCCTCGCGGCCTGCTGCCTGCTCGCCGCCGCGCTCGCCCCCGCGGCGGCGCAGGTCGAGAAGGTCGACCAGCTCCGCTACCCGCCGCTGCCCGAGCAGCCGATCCCGGTGCCGGAGCGGGTGGTGCTCGACAACGGCCTTGTCGTCCTGCTGCTCGAGGACCACGAGCTGCCGCTGATCGAGGCGAGCGCCGTCGTCCGCACCGGCTCGCGGCTCGAGCCGGCGGCCAAGGCGGGGCTCGCCGAGCTGACCGGCCAGGTGCTGCGTACCGGAGGCACGAAGAAGCGCAGCGGCGACCAGCTCGACGACCTGCTGGAGAGCCGCGCCGCGACGATCGAGACCTCGATCGGCGAGACCTTCGGCCGCGCCAGCCTCTCGAGCCTCACCAAGGACTTCCCCGAGATGGTGCAGCTCCTGGCCGAGGTGCTGCGCGAGCCGGCGTTCGACCCGGCCAAGCTCGAGGTGGCGAAGAACCGGGTGGTGGCCGAGATCGCGCGCCAGAACGACGATCCGCTGACCATCCTCTTTCGCGAGTTCGAGGAGGTGGTCTACGGCCCGGAGTCGCCCTACACGCGACAGCCGACCTACGCCTCGGTGGCGGCGATCGGCCCGGCCGACCTCGCGGGCTGGCACCGCGAGCACTTCCACCCCGACCGCATCGTCCTCGGTCTGGTCGGCGACTTCCGCCGCGCCGACGCGCTGGCGCTGGTGCGCCGGGCCTTCGGCGACTGGCCGCGCGGCCCGCAGGCGGGCAAGGTGGACGTGCCGCTGCGCGAGCGCGTGCCGCCGGGGGTTTTCCTGATCGAGCGGCCGGACCTCGCCCAGTCGAGCATCGCCATCGGCTACCAGGGGATCCGCAAGGACGCGCCGGACTTCTACGCGGTCGAGGTGATGAACCAGGTCCTCTCCGGCTCCTTCGCCTCGCGCCTGTTCTCGACGATCCGCACTCAGAAGGGGCTGGCCTACGCGGTCTCCGGCAGCGTCGGCAGCCAGTGGGACCACCCCGGCGAGACGCGGCTCTTCCTCACCACCAAGCGCGAGACGACCGGCGCGGCGATCGATGCGCTGCTCGAGGAGGCGCGCAACATGGTGGCCAAGCCGCCCACCGACGAGGAGGTGGCCAAGGCCAAGCAGTCGATCCTCAACTCCTTCGTCTTCACCTCCGATTCGGCGCGCAAGGTGATGCAGCAGCAGCTCACCTTCGAGTACTACGGCTACCCCCTCGACTGGCTGTCGCGCTACCGGCGCGGCGTCGAGGCGGTGACCACGGCCGAGGTGCGGGCCGCCGCCGCCAAGCACCTGCGCCCCGGCGAGTTCGCGATCCTGGTCGTCGCCCCGCCGGAGGGCCGCGACCGGCCGCTCACCGACTTCGGGCCGGTGACCGCGGTGGACGTCACGATCCCGGAACCGCCGGCGCCCGGCAGGTAGCCGCCCCCGGCGGCCTTCGTTCCGGCACGCTTCTTGAACCTCCATGATTGGGCCGGCGCGGCGCCCGCGGTGCCGCGCTCATCCGATCAACAGTCCACCAAGGAGGCACCGAATGAAGGTCGAATCACTCCGAGAACTTTTCCTCCACGAGCTCCAGGACATCTACGACGCCGAGAAGCAGCTCGTCGACGCGCTGCCGAAGATGGAGAAGGCCGCCAGCGCCGCGGACCTCAAGAGCGGCTTCGCGCAGCACCTGCGGCAGACCGAGGGGCAGGTGAGCCGCCTCGAGCGCGTCTTCGAACAGCTCGGCGAGAAGGCCAAGGGCAAGACCTGCGAGGCCATGAAGGGCCTGGTCAAGGAGGGCAACGAGACGGTGAAGCTGCGCGGCGACGACGCCACCCGCGACGCCGCCCTGATCGCCGCCGCCCAGAAGGTCGAGCACTACGAGATCGCGACCTACGGCACCCTCTGCACCTGGGCCGAGATGCTGGGCGAGCGCGAGGCGATGAACCTCCTCAAGCAGAACCTGACGGAGGAGAAGCAGACCAACGAGAAGCTGACCAAGCTGGCCGAGAGCCACATCAACGTCGAGGCCCTGACCCGCTAGGCGCGAAAGCCTTCGCGCCGGGCTCCAATCAGTAGCTAGGAGTGCCGTCCGTCCCGCGACAGCGGGACGGACTCCTAGCCGCGGGGGGGTTCGACTGGGCCGAGACGGGCGCCCCCCCGGGGGCGCCCGTCGCATTTCCAGGGGGGACCGAGATGGCCGGAAAGAAGCGCAAGCCCGCCGAGAAGAAGCGGACCAAGCCGCCGCAGCACCAGGACCGCCAGCCCGGGATCGAGGCGGAGATGCGGCCGCGGCCGAAGGCCGACGACCCCGAGCACCACCGCGGCAGCGGCAAGCTCGAAGGGAAGGTGGCGCTCATCACCGGCGGCGACAGCGGCATCGGCCGCGCCGTGGCGATCGCCTTCGCGCGCGAGGGGGCGGACGTCGCGGTGGCCTACCTCGACGAGCACGGCGACGCCGAGGAGACGGCGCGCCGGGTCGAGGCCGAGGGGCGGCGCTGCGCGCTGCTCGCCGGCGACCTCGGAGACGAGGAGCTCTGCCGCGAGGTGGTGCGGCGCACGCTCGAGGAGCTGGGCCGGCTCGACGTCGTGGTCAACAACGCCGCCGAGCAGCACCCTTGCGAGCGGCTCGAGGACCTCCCCGCCGAGCAGCTCGAGCGCACCTTCCGCACCAACATCCTGGCCTTCTTCTACCTGACCAAGGCGGCCCTCCCCCACCTGCGGAAGGGGGCGGCGGTGATCAACACCACCTCGGTCACCGCCTACCGCGGGAGCGAGCACCTCCTCGACTACGCCTCGACCAAGGGCGCGATCGTCGCCTTCACCCGTTCGTTGGCCAAGAACCTGGCGCCGCGCGGCATCCGCGTCAACGGGGTGGCGCCGGGGCCGGTCTGGACGCCGCTCATCCCCTCGACCTTCGACGAGGAGAAGGTCGCGACCTTCGGCGCCGACGTCCCGCTCGGCCGCCCGGGCGAGCCCGAGGAGATCGCCCCCAGCTTCGTCTTCCTGGCCTCCGACGACGCCTCCTACATGACCGGCCAAATCCTCCACCCCAACGGCGGGGAGATCGTGAACGGTTAGAGAGGACTCTAGGCGGCGGCCTGCTGGCGCTCGCGGAGGAGCGCCAGGGTGCGCCGCTCGAGGGGGGATAGGGCGGGGCCGTCGGTCAAGTAGTGGGTCTCGGACGCCGCCAGCGCGGCGCCGGCCAGGACGCCGTCGACGTAGGCGTCGAGCACTCCCGGGTGGATGTAGTACTTGCGGCAGATGGCCGGGCGGTTGCCGAGCTGCTCGGCGACCGCCTTGACCGCCTGGACGACGTTCCGGTTCGCCTCGCCGGCGCCCTCGCCGGCGCCCAGGGAGGAGAGCGCCCCGAGCGCCAGCACCGTGCCCCCCCAGGTGCGGAAGTCCTTGGCCGAGAACTCCTCCCCCGTCACCTCGCGCAGGTAGGCGTTGACGTCGCCCGAGCCCACCGCCTGCCGCTCGCCGGCCTCGTCGACGTACTGGAAGAGGTCCTGCCCGGGCAGGTCGCGGCAGCGCTTGACGACCCGCGCCAGACGGCGGTCCAGGATGTCGACCTTGAACTCCTTGCCGCTCTTGCCGCGGAACTCGAAGCGCACCGTCGAGCCGTCGATCGCGGCGTGGCGGTCGCGCAAGGTGGTCAGCCCGAAAGACTGGTTGGAGCGCGCGTACTCCTCGTTGCCGACGCGCAGGAGCGTCGCCTCGAGCAGGCTGACCACCGCCGCCAGCACCTTCTCGCGCGGCAGCCCGGGGCGCGCGAGGTCGTCCACCATGCGGCGCCGCAGCTTCGGCAGCGCCTCGGCGAAGGCGATCATCCGCCCGAACTTCGTCTCGTCGCGCACGTCGCGCCACGC
>DASUNQ010000013.1:0-14282 GCA_036277075.1 Thermoanaerobaculia bacterium | reverse complement strand
CCCGCGGTGCCGGTCCTCCTCAAGGTGGGGGTCGCGAGCGACCTCGCCAACCTGACCCTGCCCTGCTGCGAAGGCGAGGTGGTGGCCGAGAGCGCGCAGGGGGAGCAGCGCTGGGCGATCTCCTCGCCGCTGCGCGTCGAGCCCTCGGCCGGCATCGTCGAGAGCGGCAGCTACCGCATCCAGGTCGCGGCCCTGCGCGACGAGCGGCAGGCGCAGGAGCTGGCGCGGCGGCTCGAGCGGCAGACCGGCGAGAGCGGCGCCGCGCACTTCGACGCCAGCGTCGATCTCTACCGCGTGCGGGTCGGCCGCTACCCGACGCGCGAGGCGGCGGAGGCGGCGCTGCGGCGGATCACCGCCCGCGGGCTCGCCGGCGCCTTCGTGGTCAGCGAAGGGGGGCGGGTCGCCGACCCGGCGCTGCGCATGACGCAAGGCGGGCGGACGGTCACCATCCCCGGCCGCTGGCTCGCCTTCCAGTCCGCCGCCCGCAGCGGCCTGCGGCACGAGGGGCGGCGCTACCGCGGGCGCCTCCTCGTCTACCTCAACGACCGCGGCACCCTGAACCTCATCAACGAGGTCTCGCTCGAGGACTACCTGCGCGGCGTCGTGCCGAGCGAGATGGGGCCGGAGGCCTACCCGCAGCTCGAAGGGCTCAAGGCGCAGGCGGTGGCGGCCCGCACCTACGCGCTGCGCACGCTGGGCGAGTTCGCGCGCGAGGGCTACGACATCTGCGCCACGCCGCGCTGCCAGGTCTACAAGGGGATGGAGGTCGAGCACCCGCTCTCGGACCGCGCCATCGCCGACACCGCCGGCCAGGTGCTGCTCTGGGAGGGGCGCCTGGTCGACGCCCTCTACAGCTCGACCTGCGGCGGCCACACCGAGGACGGCCACGTCATCTTCCCGCTCAAGCAGGAGCCGTACTTGAAGGGGGTGCCGTGCGTCGAGGCCGGCATGGCCCGCCTGCCCGGCGACCTGCCGCCGGGCGCCGAGTTCCCCGCCGGCTTCACCCTCCGCCTGCTGCCGCCCTCGCCCGAGGTGCAGCCGGCGGCGGCGCTCGCCGCGCGCCTCGAGCACCTGGCGCTCCTCGCCGGCCTGCCGGTGCCGCGCGAGCGGCTGGCCTCGCTCGACCGGCGGGAGGTGCAGCGCTTCCTGGCCGCGCTCTTCGACCTGGCGCCGGAGACGCGGCTCTTCGTCGCCGCGGCCGACGTCCCCTACCTCCTCCAGGCGGCGCCCGCCGGCTGGAGCGAGGAGGACCAGCGCCGCGCCGCCTACCTGATGAAGAGCGGCGTCCTCACCGGACCGCTCGACCACCCGCTCGGGCAGGAGGAGATCGAGCGCATGCTGCTGGTCCTCGCCGAGCTCCTTCGCGTGGTGCGGCGCGAGGAGGTCTCCTATCTGTCGGTCGCTCCCGCCGCCGTCACCGTGCGAGCCGGCAAGGAGCACAAGACCTACGCGCTGCCGGGCCGGCTCGCCACCTTCCGCCGCGTCGGCGACGCGGCGACCGCCGGCACCCTCACCCTCGTCCCCGGCGACGGGCTCGAGCTCTACTGGCAGGGGGAGACGCTGGTCGCCGTCGTGCAGCGCATCGAGCGCGAGGGGGTCGCCTTCGACCGCAGCAGCAGCTACAGCTCCTGGACCCGCTTCCGCACCGACTCCGAGCTCGCCAAGTCGATCGAGACCCGCCTGCCGGGGCTCGGCTTCCGCGAATTCGAGGTGCTCTCGCGCGGCGTCTCCGGCCGGGTAGGGAAGATCCGCATCCACGGCAAGACCGGCGAGACCGCCGAGGTCGAGGGACTGGCGGTGCGCTGGACGCTCGACATCCCCGACACCCTCTTCACCGCCCGCCGCCTCGAGCCGCCCGGGCGCGAGGCGGGTTGGCTCTTCAACGGCAAGGGCTGGGGGCACGGCGTCGGGCTCTGCCAGATCGGCGCCTACGGCATGGCCCAGCGCGGCCACGGCTACCGCGAGATCCTCGAGCACTACTACAGGGGCGCCGAGCTCGGGCGGGTGAAGCTCGTCGCGGCGGCGGGCGCGGCGGCCGGCGGCCGCTGACTCGGCGCGTGCTCCCGCTCCACCGCGCGATCGACCACACCCTGCTGCGCCCCGACGCGACGCGGGCGGACGTGCGGCGGCTGCTCGACGAAGCGGCGGAGCATGAGTTCGCGTCGGTGTGCGTGGCGCCGGTCTACGTCACCGCGGCGGCGGCGCGCCTCGCGGGGACGGTCGTGCGGGTGGGGACGGTGGTCGGCTTCCCGCTCGGCTACGTGCACCCCGAGGTGCGGCTCGCGGAGTCGCGCCGCGCCGTGGCCGACGGCGCGCAGGAGCTCGACACCGTCCTCGACATGTCGTGGCTCAAGGGGGGCGAGGACGAGCGGGTGCTGGCCGACCTCGCCGGCTGGGTGCGGGCGCTGCGCGGCGAGCGCGAGGGGCTGACGCTCAAGGTCATTCTCGAGACCGCGCTGCTCTCCGACGAGGAGAAGCGGCGCGGCGCCCTCCTCGCCGCCGAGGCCGGGGCCGACTTCGTGAAGACCTCCACCGGGTTCGCGGCCGGGGGCGCCACGGTCGCGGACGTCGCCCTCCTCGCCGCGACGGTCGGCGGGCGGCTCGCGATCAAGGCTTCCGGCGGCATCCGCGACGCCGCCACGGCGCGCGCCCTGCTCGCCGCCGGCGCCACCCGTCTCGGCACCTCGAGCGGCGTCTCGATCCTCCGCGAAGCCAGATCAACGATCTGATCGAGCTGCGTTGCTCCCTCCAGGCCTAAAAGATCAGCGCGTAGCCCACCTTGAAGAACAACGTCCGGTCCGCCTGCGTCAGGTCGACGGCGCGGCTGTCGATCGCCTGGCCGCCGACGTGGTCGTCGGCGTAGCCGAGGAAGAGCACCGTCTGCGGGTTGAGCTTGTAGCTGAAGAGGACCTGGTTGAAGACGTGCTCGCTGTCTGGGTCCACCCGCTGGGTGTAGAGCCCGGCGTTGCGCTCGACGTCGCGGTACTGCGTCACCAGCCGCAGGAAGGTGCGGACGCTGAACTGCCAGGTCAGGCGCAGGTCGCTGATGTTGGCGGTGAAGAGCTCGCCCTCGTCGACCTCGAGCCGCTGCCAGTTGTGGGCGAGCTGCAGCCGCAGGTGCTTGCCGACGTCGAAGCGGAAGGTCGGGACGAGGCGGACCTGCTCGGCGGCGCGGGTGTTGGCGAAGTCCACGTCGTCGCCGATCGAGGAGTCGAGGGTCATGAACAGCCAGCTCGTCGGCCGCAGCTCGCCGAAGAACCAGAGGTAGCGGTCGTCGAAGGTGCGGCCGTCGAAGAAGCGGTCGCCGCCGCCGACGCCGGTGCTGAAGAAGCTCTGGAAGGGGCCGTTGCCGGAGGCGTAGACCTCGGCGAAGCGGCGCAGGCGGTTGCCGTCGTGGTCCCAGGTGTCGTTGAACTGGCCGCCGAAGTTGATGCGCGAGAAGCGCCCCCCCTCGTTGTAGAAAAAGCGCTCGTAGATCGCCTGCTCGCGGCGGAAGTCGACCTGCGGGATGAAGCCGAGGTCGGCGCGCAGGCCGTCCCCCATGTCCTGGTGGAGGACGTAGAACATCTTGTCGCGGTCGGTGTGCTGGTAGACCGCGCGCAGGCCCCAGTCGTCGAAGGAGCCGGCCGGCTGGCCGAAGTCGCGGGCCAGCGCCAGCGGGTACTCGGTCTGCGAGGCGAGGAGCTCGATGCGCACGGCCTCGGTCCCCTTCCAGCGGAAGAGGGCGTCGAGGCCGGCGAGACGGTTGTGGTACTCGTCCCCCTCGCGCCCGGTGTAGAGAACGCCGATCGTCGAGGCGCCGGAGAGGTCGCGCCGGTAACGCAGGATGGTCGAGGTGTTCGGGTCGTCGAGCGAGGTGAGGGCCGAGCCCTGCGGCCCGGGGATCAGAATGTTGCTGAGGCGGTCCTCGGCGACCACCAGCCCGAGCGCGTTCTTGCCCTCCTTGCCGGTGAGCTTCAGGCCCCACTCCGGGTCGGCGATGTTGCGGCTGTGCACCGCCTGGACGCGGGTGTCGAAGAGGTCGGCCGCCTCGAGGAAGAAGGGCCGCTTCTCGGGGAAGAAGAGGGCGAACTGGGTGTTGACGTCGAGCTGCGCGGCGTCGGCCTCGACCTGTGAGAAGTCCGGGTTGACCGCGCCGGTGAAGGTCAGGTTGGGGGTGATCCCCCAGCGCGCGGTCAGCCCGAGGTCGGAATCGACCTCCCCCTCCGCGAACCGGCCCGTGGGGAAGCCTTCGCGCACGTCGGTGCGGCTGGCGGTCAGCGTCGGGTCGAGCTCGATGTTGCGCCCCGGCGACACCCCTTCGACGCCGACCAGCTTCGCCCCCTGGCAGAGGTAGCAGTTGACGCTGCGGCTCTGCGGCACGAGGCCGATGCGGCGCCGCTGGTCGCGCGGATGGATGCGCAGGGCGTCCACCCCCCAGGTCTGGGCGCCCTGGGCGCGCGGGAAGCGGATCGAGGAGAAGGGCACCGCCAGCTCGACGACGTAGCCCTCCTCGGTCACCCGCCCCGAGGAGGTCCAGATCGTGTCCCAGGAGTCGTCCTCGTTGCCGGTCACCTCGTTCTGCAGCAGGTCCATCTGCACGCCCAGCGGGTTGATGAAGAATTCGAAGGCGCGGGTCTCGTCGTTGAAGGTGTCGAGCACGACGCCGACGAAGTCGTCCTGGAAGGCCTGGTCGCGGTCGGTGAGCCGGGCGCGGATCGCCTGCGGCTGCGGGTCGAGCGCTTGGACCGCGACGTAGAGGCGCTCGGAGTCGTAGGTCAGCCAGAACCGGGTCTCGACGTCCGGCTTCACGTTCTCGCGCGGCCAGGTCTCGTAGGCCAGCTCGAAGGTGGGCTCCCCCTGCCACGGGGCTTCGTCGAGCTTGCCGTCGACGGCGATCTCGGCGTCCGTGCGGCGGATCTGGTAGGTGGGGCGCGCGGCCGCGGCGGCCGGCGCTGCGACCGCCGGCGCCTCCTGCGGCGCGGCGGCTGCCGGCACGGCGGTGAGCCCCAGCGCCAGCGCGAGCGCCGCGGCGGCGGTCTGCCGGTGCGGACGGCGGATCTGTCGTTCCCTAAGTCGCATGCCGAATCCCTCCGACTCCGGACAGAGATACCGGCGGACCGGGGAAAGGTTTCACCCCCGCGGGCGGGCCGGGGAACCTTTTACAGCAGGTTTACGGCAGGTCGGTTTCGTCGAGGTGGCGGACCCAGGCCGCCCCGGACTGGCGCGCCCGCAGGGCGAAGCGGCGGTTGGCAGTCCAGAGCGTCGCCCTCTCGCGCTCGGCGAGGGCGACGTAGAAGGCCCCCTGCCCGCGCGTCGCGCCCAGCCGCTCGGCCCAGTCGAAGGCCTGGCGCGAGAGCGCGAGGTCGAGCGGCACGCTCTCGATCCCCAGCGCGAAGAGCCGCGAGAGCGCCCCCTTCCCCTCGGCGCGCGAGAGCACCCGTTGCGCCACGCTGCGCCGGATCGCCCCGACCGCCTCGGCGGCCCAGAGGTCCGGGGCGATCAGGCGCGTGCCCTCCTGCCGCCAGGTTTCGAGCGCTTGCACGGCCGGCGCCGCCCCCAGCGCGGCACGCACCGCGACGTCGGAGTGGACGACGAGCGGCCGCGAAGGCGCGAGAAGAACCGCCGGGTCGATCTCCTCTTCGAGCGCGATCACGCGCCGAGTCTAGCCCGCCGCGCCCACCGCCCGAGGAGGAGGTGCGCCGGGAGGTAGAGGAGGAGGGGGTAGAGGAGCATCAGCGCCAGCACGTAGTGCTCCGCCTGGAGCCACCGCTGCTCGACCCCGAACGGGTCCCAGACCCAGTTGAGGTTGCGCGCCGGATCGGTGAAGAGGAGCGTCGCCGGCAGCAGGAAGCAGGTCAGGGCGGTCTGCAGCCAGAACCCGCGCCGGTCGTACCCCAGCCGCCGCACCGCCCAGAGCAGCAGCGGCGGCATGACCGCGTGGAAGAGCGACAGCGACCGCAGCCAGAGCGGCTCGGCGGCGTTGAACATGTACTCGGTCCCGCCGACCGGGTGCACCCCGAAGAGCAGCGCCGCGAGGTAGTCCACCGTCCAGAGCACCTGCACCAGCAGCACCCCGACCGCCTGCGCGGACAGCAGCAGCGGGCTCTCCAGCCAGAGCGCGATCCCCACCAGGATGTTGGCCACGTCGCAGAGCCAGAAGAAGTTCTCCCACCCGTTGTGAACCCAGTAGACCGGCAGCCAGAACGCCATCCAGGCGGTGTAGAGGAGCTTCAGGGTAAGGGGGATGCGGGCTGCCACCGCTCAGGCGGGCTGCCCGTCGAGCCAGCGGCGGATGGCGGCGGTGAAATCCGTGAAATCCGCGGGGGCGTCAGCGAGATGATCGAGCACGCGCACGGGATCGAGCTCGGCACCGAGCTGGAGCCCGCGCTCCACGAGCCAGCGATCAGGCAGCCGAGAAAGCGTCGCGCGGTCGCGCGTCGACAGCGCCACGAGCTGCGCCACGACCTCGTCGAGCTTCAGGAGCCTCTGCCGCAGCGCTTCAACGCGCAAGACCACGCTGCCGCTCCTCGAGCCGTTCGCCGGAGACCTGCCATTGCTGGTCGAGGTAGTGCTTGTAATCCAGGTAGCGCAAGATGGAACGGACCACGAAGTCGGTGTCGAGCCCTTCCTCCCGCGAGAACAAGCAGTTCCCTCCGGTGGCAACTTCATGGGCGAGAACGACCGGCGCCTCATTCAGCGCGACGAGGTCGATGCCAGGGCCTGCGGCGTCGATCAAGTCTGCACGCAGCCGCAGCAGCTCGCCGAGCTCGAGCGCCGGCTCGCTGAGGACAGCGAGATCGATGTCGCCGACCGATGGACGCTCGGGATCGGCGGCGGAGCCGAAGAGAAACACCAGACGCACGCGCGGGTCCGCCGCGAGCACATCGGCGGCCCGCTCCGCCCGCTCGCGGGCGAGCTTGGGTGAGAGCAGAGGGTTCATAGCTCGCAATGATCCACGCGGATCTAGCCTAATCCATCCCTCCGCCCCTCACGCCGCAGCCCGGAGATCTCGCCGGAGCCGCGGCCGGGTTCTCGGCGAGCGCTCCAGCGCTTTCCTCCGCCCCGCGGGGGGTCGTTCGCGTTGCGCCCCCCTCCCCTGCGCGCTACGATCCAAGGCTCCGCGCCCGGGGCAGCGGGAGGAGGGCGTGGGCGTGGGATCTCGCGCCAGGGCGCCAGGGAAGGGGAACGGAGCTTGGACTTCTCGTTCACGCCGGAGCAGCGCGCCATTCAGGAGACGGCGCGGGCGTTCGCGCGGCAGGAGGTGGACCCGCTCGTCGACGAGATCGACGAGAGCCAGCGCTTCCCGCGCGAGGTGATGGCGAAGGCGGGGGAGCTCGGCTTCCTCGGCGTCCTCTTCCCCGAGGAGTACGGCGGCGCCGGGCTCGGCTACGTCGAGTACGTCATCGTCGTCACCGAGCTGTCCAAGGTGGACCCCTCCGTGGGGATCAGCGTCGCCGCCCACAACTCCCTCTGCAGCAACCACATCTACCGCTTCGGCAGCGAAGAGCAGCGGCGCCGCTGGCTGGTGCCGCTGGCGCGCGGCGAGAAGATCGGCGCCTGGAGCCTGACCGAGCCCGGCGCCGGCTCGGACGCCGCCGGCACCCGCACCCGCGCCGAGCGGCGCGACGGCGGCTGGGTGCTCAACGGCGCCAAGACCTTCACCACCCACGGCTCGGTGGGGGACGTCTGCGTCGTCTTCGCCGTGACCGAGCCCGACGGGGCGCGCAACCGCAACATCTCCGCCTTCGTCCTCGACAAGGGGATGGACGGCTTCCGCCCCGGCAAGAAGGAGAGCAAGCTCGGCATCCGCGCCTCCGACACCGCCGAGGTGGTGATGGAGGACTGCTTCGTCGGCGAGGACCGTCTCCTCGGCGCGCCCGGCGAGGGCTTCCGCCAGGCGATGGAGGTGCTCGACGGCGGCCGCATCTCGATCGCCGCGCTCGGGCTCGGCACCGCGATCGGCGCCTTCGAGACCTCGGTCGCCTACGCCAAGGAGCGCGAGCAGTTCGGCCAGCCGATCGCGGCGTTCCAGGCCATCCAGTTCGCGCTCGCCGAGATGGCCACCCGCATCGCCGCCGCCGAGATCCTGACCTACGCCGCCGCCGAGGCGCTGGACCGCGGCGAGAAGGTCACCCGCCTCGCCTCGGAGGCCAAGCTCTACGCCGGCGAGGCGGCGGTCTTCTGCGCCGAGCGCGGCGTCCAGATCCACGGCGGCTACGGCTTCATCAAGGACTACCGGGCGGAGAAGTACTTCCGCGACTGCAAGATCTGCACGATCGGCGAGGGCACGAGCGAGATCCAGCGCCTGGTCATCGCCCGCCAGCTCCTGAAGGGGCGGTGATGCGCGAGGCGGCGCTCGACGCGCTCGTGCCGCGCCTGCTGGCGCGCGAGCCGCGGGCGGTGGCGCGCGCCATCTCGCTCGCCGAGGACGGCGGCGAGGCGCAGCGCGAGCTGATCGGCCGGGTCTACGAGAGGACCGGGCGGGCGCGCGTCGTCGGCGTCACCGGCCCGCCCGGGGCCGGCAAGAGCACCCTGGTCGACCGCCTCGCGAAGCTCCTCCGCGCCCGCGGCGAGACCGTCGGCATCCTCGCCGTCGATCCGACGAGCCCCTACACCGGCGGCGCGCTCCTCGGCGACCGCATCCGCATGCAGGGGCTCTACACCGACCCCGGCGTCTTCATCCGCTCGATGGCGACGCGCGGCGCGCTGGGGGGCCTGGCCCGCGCCACTCACGACGCCGTGGACCTCCTCGACGCCGCCGGCTTCGACTGGGTGCTCGTCGAGACGGTCGGCGTCGGTCAGGACGAGGTGGAGGTGGTGCGCAGCGTCGAGACCGTCCTCGTCGTCACCGTCCCCGGCCTCGGCGACGACATCCAGGCGCTCAAGGCCGGCTTGATGGAGATCGCCGACGTCTTCGTGCTCAACAAGGCCGACCGCGAAGGGGCCGAGCGGGCCGAGCGCGACCTCCAGTTCATGCTCCACCTCGCCGAGGACACGGGCGGCGGCGAGGGCGTCTGGCGGCCGCCGATCGTGCGCACCGTGGCGAGCCGCGAGGAGGGGGTGCCGCGCGTCCTGGAGGAGGTCGAGCGCCACCGCGCCTGGCTCGGGGCGAGCGGCGAGCTCAGCCGGCGGCGGCAGGCCCACCTGCGGCTGCGCGTCGAGACGATCCTCAAGCAGCGCGTGCTCGCCGCCGCCGACGCGGTGCTGGGGGTGGAGCGCGAGGTCGAGCGCGGCTTCGCCGCGCGGCTCGACCCCTACCGCGTCGCCGAGCGCCTGTTCAGCGGCGTGCTCGAGGGCGCGCGGGTCGAGGAGGGCGCGTGATCCGCAAGATCGACCACCTCGGCATCGCCGTGCGCTCGATCGCCGAGGGGCGGGCGCTGTACGAGGCCCTGGGGCTCGCGGTCTCGGCGATCGAAGAGGTGCCCGAAGAGGGGGTCCGTGTGGCGCTCATCCCCTGCGGCGAGAGCCTGATCGAGCTGCTCGAGCCGCTCTCGGCCGACTCGCCGATCGCCCGCTTCCTTGAGCGGCGCGGCCCCGGCCTCCACCACGTCTGCCTGGGCAGCGACGACCTCGCCGGCGACGACGCGCGCCTCCGCGCCGGCGGCTACGAGGTCCTGCGCCCCGCCCCGGCGCGCGGGGCCGGCGGCTGCTGGGTGCAGTTCGTCCACCCGCGCTCGACGGGAGGCGTCCTCCTCGAGCTGTCGCAGCCGGGCGACGGAGAAGAGGGGGCCGCGCCGTGATCGCGCCCGGCTCCATCGTCATCGTCCACCTCGCCAATCCGACCGAGAAGTTCTGGGGTATTCTCGAAGCGTTGGAACTAGTGGGCCTGACGCTCCGCGGCATCAACGTCTCGAGCTTCGACGACTGGATGGCGCAGGCGGCGCGCGGCGAGCGCAACCTCGGTCTCTCGACGACCTTCGTGCCGCTCTTCCGCGTCGAGCGCATCTTCCTCGACGAGCCGGTCGGCGAAGTCGAGAGCTACCGCCAGCGCTTCGCCCGCCGCGTCGGCGTCCCCGTCGAGCGCTACCTCGGGCTCGCCGACGAGGCCGGCGACACCGCGGAAGTACCTTCGTAAGTCTCGGGCTGTCCGTGATCCCCGCCACCCGCTCCGCTCCCCGCCGTGCAGCCGCGCCCGCCGGCCGCGGGCGGCGCGGCGCGTCCGCGCTCCTGCTGCCGCTCTCGGGCCTGGCGCTGCTGGTCGTGGCCTGGGAGCTGGCGATCCGCCTCTCCGGCGAGCGCCTCCTGCCCGGCCCGGCGGCGGTGGCCGGCGCCCTCGGCGAGCTGGCCGCGAGCGGCCTCCTCGTGCGCCACCTGGTGGCCTCGCTCTTCCGCGTCACCTGGGGGTATCTCGCGGCGGTCCTCCTCGCGGTCCCCTTCGGGCTGCTCCTCGGCTGGCGGCAGCGCGGCCAGGAGGCGGTCGGGCCGCTGCTCGAGGTGCTGCGCCCGATCTCGCCGCTCGCCTGGATCCCGATCTCGATCCTCTGGTTCGGCGTCGGCGACGCCGCCGCCGTCTTCATCATCTTCCTCGCCTCCTTCCTGCCGCTCGCCATGGCCTCGAGCCACGCGGTGCGCAACATCTCGGCGGTGCACCTCCAGGCCGGGCGCAACTTCCGGCTGCCGCCGGCGGACCTGGCGCGCAAGGTGGTGCTGCCCGCCGTCCTGCCGCAGCTCCTCGTCGCCTTGCGGCTCGCCCTGGGCATCGCGTGGCTGGTCGTCGTGGCGGCGGAGATGATCGCCGTCAACTCCGGGCTCGGGTTCCTGATCGTCGACGCGCGCAACGCCGGCAACCGCTACGACCTGGTCGTCGCGGGGATGGTGCTGATCGGCCTCGTCGGACTGGCGCTCGACGCCGGGATCCGCCGTCTCGAGCGCCTGCCGGCGCTGCGCTGGGGCTACGCGGAGGCCCGCACGTGACCGCGATGCCGGTCCCCCGTCCCGCGCCCGCGCCGGCGAAGGTGCGCCTCGCCGGCCTCGACATGACCTTCGAGACCGAGGGCAAGCGCGTCGAGGTGCTGCGCGACATCGCGCTCGAGGTGCGCGAGGGGGAGTTCGTCTGCCTGCTCGGCCCCTCGGGGTGCGGCAAGTCGACGCTGCTCAACATCGTCGGCGGGTTCCTCCAGCCGACGGGCGGCACGGTGGCGATCGACGGCGAGGAGGTGCGCGGCCCCGACCCGCGGCGCATCTTCGTCTTCCAGGAGCGCGGCGTGTTCCCCTGGCTGACCGCCGAGGGGAACATCGGCTTCGGTCTCGGGCGCCTGCCGGCCGCCGAGCGCCGCGAGCGCATCCGCCACTACGTCGAGCTCGTCGGCCTCCAGGGGTTCGAGGGGGCCTACCCGCACGAGCTCTCGGGGGGGATGAAGCAGCGCGTCGAGGTGGCGCGGGCGCTGGCGGTCGACCCCGACGTCCTCTTCCTCGACGAGCCGTTCGGCGCCCTCGACTCGATCACCCGCCTGACCCTGCGCCGCGAGCTGCTGCGCATCTGGGAGGCGGAGCGCAAGACGATCCTCTTCGTCACCCACGACATCGAGGAGTCGGTGCAGCTCGCCGACCGCGTCGTCGTCATGTCGCAGCGACCGGCCACGATCCGCCGCGTCTTTGAGGTCGGCATCCCGCACCCGCGCGACCTCTCCTCGCGCCGCTACCTCGAAGTGCGCGACGGCATCTTCGAGGCGATCGGCCTGGCGCACAAGGTCTAGGAGCCGGCCGCCGTGCGCTCCCGCTCCGCCCTCCTCCTGCCCCTGGCCACCGCCGCGGCGCTGATCGCCCTCTGGGACCTCGCGGTGCGCTCGAGCGGCGGCACCGTCTTCCCGTCGCCGTACGCCGTCGTCGCGGCGCTCGTCGAGCTGGCGCGCCACGGGGCGCTGGCGCCGGCGGTGGGGCGGTCGCTCCTGCGCGTCGGCTCGGGCTACGCGCTGGCGCTCCTCGTCGGCATCCCGCTCGGCATGCTGATGGGGTGGAGCGTCGCGGCGGCGCGGGCGCTCAACCCGGTCGTCCAGGTGCTGCGGCCGATCAGCCCGATCGCCTGGATCCCGGTGGCGATCGTCCTCTTCAAGGTCGGCGACGGCGCCGCCGTCTTCCTCATCTTCCTCGCCGCCCTCTTCCCGATCGCGGTGGCGACGATGAACGGCGTGCGCAGCCTGCCGCCGATCGTGCTGCTGGCCGGCCGCAACTTCGGCCTCTCGCCGGCGGGGGTGCTGGCGCGCGTCGTCTTCCCCGCGGCGCTGCCGCAGGTGCTGGTCGGGCTGCGCATCGCGCTCGGCGTCGCCTGGCTGGTCGTCGTGGCGGCGGAGATGAGCGGCATCGAGTCGGGGCTCGGCTACCTGATCATCGACGCCCGCAACGCTGGCAAGCGCTACGACCTGGTGGTGGCGGCGATGGCCGTGATCGGCGTCATCGGCCTCTCGCTCGACCTCCTCGCCCGCCGCGTCGAGCGGCTGCCGGCGGTGCGCTGGGGCTTCAGGAAGGACTGAGATGACGACCGGCAAGAGGATCGCGGCGGCGGCGGCCGGCTGGGTGGCGCTGGTGAGCGGCGCGCACCTGGCGCTCAACGTCGACTGGTCGGTGGCGCTCAACGACCGCCAGCCGCTCGACAAGCGGAAGTTCTACGTCGCCTACATCCCCGTCACCTGACACCTCGCCTGCCCGGTGACGGACTACATCGCCCGTCACTCCCTGGGGGAGAACAGCTTCATCCCCAGGAAGTTCCAGGGGTTCCCGGAGATCAAGGAGGCGCTGATCGGGAACCGGATGCAGGCGGGCTTCATGGTCGCACCGATGGCGATGGCCCTGCGGGCGCAGGGCGTGCCGATCAAGATCGTCTACCTCGGGCACCGCTCCGGCAGCGCCGTCGTGGTGCAGAAGGACGGGCCGATCCGCGGCGTGCGCGATCTCGCGGGGAGGACGGTGGCGATCCCCAGCCGCTTCTCCGACGAGTACCTGATCGTGCGCCGCGCGCTCAAGAGGGAAGGCGTGCCCGCCGAGGCCGTGCGCTTCCTCGAGATGGCGCCGCCCGACGTGGTCGGGGCGCTCGCGGCGGGGGCGATCGACGCCTTCTCGATGGGGGAGCCCTTCCCGTCGCAGTCCGAGATGATGGGCTTCGGGCGCATCCTCTTCCCGGCGCAGCGCTACTGGCCGGACTACATGTCCTGCGTCCTCGTCGTGCGCGAGGACGCGATCGATCGTCGACCGGCGGCGGTGCAGACGCTGGTCGACGGCATCGCCCGCTCCGGCCTCTGGCTCGACGAGGGCAAGCCGCACCGCGAGCACGCCGCCGACTTCGTCGGCCGCTACTACTTCAACCAGCCGCCGGAGCTGCTGCGCTGGGCGTTGACCAAGGACCTCCAGCGGGTGATCTACACGCGGCTGTCGCCGCGCAAGGCGGACTTCGACCTCGTCCGCGACCTCATGCTCGAGGCGGGCACGCTCGACCGGCCGGTCCAGTTCGAGGAGTACGTCGACGTCCGCTTCGCGGAGGGGACGGTGGGGCTGACGCCCTGGGATTTCGAGGCCGGGGGCCGCACGCGGTAGACTGGGCCGAACTCTCGGCCATCACAGCCCGAAGGAGCCACCTTGGCGCGACAGCAATTCCAGCATGGCAAGCGGCAGCGCGAGCTGGCCAAGAAGCAGAAGCGCGAAGAGAAGATGCAGAAGCGCCTCGACAAGAAGCACGGCCGGCTCGGCGACGCGAAGCCCGAGGGCGCGGCCGAGGGCGAGGGCGCCGGCGAGGGCGCGGCGATCCCCGCGGAGCCCGAAGCGAGCGATTCAACCGGCGAGCCGGCCGCCTAGACGGGCGGAGCGACGGGATCCGGCGACCGCGCCGACGCGGCTCAGAACTGCACGTTCCGGACGAAGAACGCCGTCACCTCCACCCTCTTCCCCGCCAGCTCATCCGCCATCTCCGGGGTCAGCACGAACTGACCGGCGCGCTCGCGCGCCGGGGTGGTCATCAGGAGCTCGAGCGCCGCGACCTTGCCGGGCAGCCGCCGGCGGAGCTGGAGGAGGGCCTCGGCGCTGGCCGTGAGCGCCCGCAGGACGGACGCCTCGGAGTTGGTCGTGATCTCGACGAAGGGCCGGTCGCCGCGAGTGCCCGCGAAGACCTGGACCTCCTCGATGCCGCGCCCGTGGTAGATCTGCTGCAGCTCGGCCGCGACCTCGAGGTCGGGATAGGGCTGGCTCGCCCGGGTCAGGAAGTCGGGGAACCCGGCGCCGGTCCTCGCCGCCGCCGGCCGGCGCGTCGTCTCGCGCCGGGCGGCGGGCTCGCGCGGGGCCGGGGCGGAGCGCGCCGCGAGGTCGGCCAGCGG
>DASUNQ010000012.1:0-15560 GCA_036277075.1 Thermoanaerobaculia bacterium | reverse complement strand
GCTCGCGGCGGGCGGGGCGGGGTCCGGCGGCGGGGTGGGCGGCGGCGGGACCGGTTGCGCCAGCGCGGCTTGCGGCGGCTCGACCGGGACCTCGTCGACCTCGGCCGGCGGCGGCTCCGGGCCCGGCAGGGGCACCAGCTCGAGCGGCTCGCCGGGCGGCAGCTCGCCCGGCAGCGGAAAGGGAGGCTCGGTCGAGAGGTCGGTGGTCTCCGTCGTCTCCTCGAGCAGCACCGCGCCGGCCGCGGGGGAGAGGTCGGCTCCGCCGTCCGCCGCCCGCTCCTCCGCGATCGGCAATCCCCTCTCGCCGCCCTCCCGGCCGCCGGAGAAGCGCGAGGCCACCAGCCCGGCGCCGACCCCGAACAGCAGGCAGCCGGCGGCCAGGCCGACCCAGAGCAGGGCACGCGAGCGCTTGCGGGCCAGCGGGTCGGCCGGTACCCACCGGCTGGCGGCGCTCCGCCGCGTCGCGCTCTCCCGCTCGGCCTGCTCCCGCGCCCGTTTGAGGGCCTCGTCGATCAGGCTCACCGGCGTCGCCTCACAGCTTCCCCTCCAGCTCGCGCACCGCCCGGCGCACGTGGCGGCCGCTCAGGCGGTCGGTGCCGGCGACGTAGCCGCAGAGCAGGGCCTTGTCGCAGACCGCGTTGATCAGCCGCGGCACGCCGCGCGAGTAGCGCCAGACGCGGCGCAGGGCCCAGCGGTCGAAGGTCGGCCGGCCGTTGCCGCCGGCCACCAGCAGGCGGTGGCGGATGTACTGCTCGGTCTCGTGGCGCGAGAGCGGCGTCAGGTGGTAGCGGACGGTGATCCGCTGCCGGAGCTGACGCAGCCCGCGCTCGTCGAGGCGGTCGCGCAGCTCCGGCTGGCCGACGAGGACGATCTGGAGCAGCTTGCGCTGGTCGGTCTCGAGGTTCGAGAGCAGGCGCACCTGCTCGAGCAGCTCGGGCTCAAGGTCCTGCGCCTCGTCGATCAGCAGCACGACGTCGTGGCCGAGCGCCACCTGCTCGAGCAGGAACCGGTTGAGCAGGTCGAGGCCGGTCGCGCGGTCCACCCGGCCGGCGGCGAGCCCGAGCTCGGTCAAGATGGCGCGCAGGAGCTGCGAGCTGGTGAGCACCGGGTTCAGGATCAGCGCCGTGCGGTAGCTCGGTCCCAGCTCCTCCAGCAGGGCGCGGCAGATCGTGGTCTTCCCCGCCCCCACGTCGCCGGTCAGTTGGATGAACCCCTTGCGCTCCTGGATGCCGAAGAGGACGTGGTGGAAGGCCTCGCGGTGGCGCTCGCTGTAGAAGAGGAAGCGCGGATCGGGCGTCAGGTTGAAGGGGGGCTCGTGGAAACCGTAGAAGTGGTCGTACATCGGCGGGGAGGGAGGCGGCGCGGGCCTATCTTACGCCTTGCGGGCGTGCCAGCCCCTTGCGCAGGTAGAGGCGGCCGGGGCCGTCCTCGCGCACCAGGTCGTAGTGCCGGCGCAGGCGGCTGGCGACGAGCGTTCCCGGCGGCAGGCGCCAGGCGTAGACCGCCTCGACATGGTCGCGGTGCAGGCCGACGCGGTAAGCGCGCGGCCGCGCCTCCAGGGTCCAGACCTCCGGGCGCGCCAGGCCGGGGGCGAAGCGGACGGGGAAGAGGTCGCTGGCCGCTTCGTAGTTGCCCCAGTCGACCAGACCCTTCTCGACCGCGACGTAGTCCACGGCGTGGTGGAAGACCGGCACCCGCGCCGCCGAGCCGTCGCGCGCGAAGAGGAGGGGCACCAGGCGGGAGTGCGCGGGGACCGCCGCGAGGGGGCGGAGGAAGGCGCGCATCTCGCCGTCGAGACGGCGGTGCCAGCGGAGCTGATGGACCAGGGTCGCGGCGGCGAGGAGGGCGAGGGCGGCCGCGCCGAGCGGCGCCAGGCGGCGCTGCAGGAGCCGCGGCGAGAACCAGGGCAGGAGCAGCAGGTAGGGCAGGAGGCTCAGCCGCTGCTTGACCAGCGTGCCGCCGGAGAGCCCGGCCGGGGCGGCGGCGTAAAGGACGACGGCGAGGAGCGCGAGGAGGAGGAAGGCGTCGGCGGGACGGACGCGGAGACGCCGGGCCGGCCAGTCCACGTTCTCGCGCAGCAGGGTCGCCACCGCGAGCGCGCCCCAGAGCCCGGCGAGCGCCTGGCCGAAGCGGAGCTGCCCCGGGCTCCAGGTGTAGAGCACCTCGAGCCGCAGGAGGTAGCCCCAGAGGTCCTCGCCGCTCCAGCCGTCGGCCGTCGCCGCGGTGCCGCGCGCGGCCACGAACCAGAGCGGGAGGAGGAGCTGCGGCGCCAGGGCCGCGAGGTGCCGCAGATGGCGGCGCCAGCTCGCGCGCCGCAGGGTCGCGAGCCAGAGCACGCCGATCGCCGCCAGCGCGAGGAGCAGCGTCAGGACGTGCGCGAAGTAGCCGAGCAGGAGGAGCGCGTTGAGCAGGAGCGCCGTCCCGAGCCCCGGCCGCTCGCGCCGCCGCCACCAGACGGCGACGGCGAGCAGTGCCAGCCCGAGCCCCAGGCAGAAGTTGGTGAAACCCATCTGGAAGAGCCAGTTGTAGGCCAGCGGGAAGCCGAGCCAGGCCCAGACGCGAGCGTCCGGCTCGACCGCCCCGGCGAGCGCGCGGAGGGCGACGAGGAAGAGGACGAGGCAGCCGGAGAGGAGGAGCTTCTCGGCCACGGCCGGCGTCGCCAGGGTCATCAGCAGCGCGAGCGCGGCGTGCCCCAGCCAGTTCGGCAGGGGCTCGAGGCGGAGGTCGTAGACGGCGGCGAGGAGCGGAGGGGGATCGCCCCAGGCGAGCTGGCCGAGGAGCCAGGCGTTGTAAAGGTGGCTCGGGCCGTCGGTCGTGGGCACGCGCGCGACGGCCCAGAGCGGTGCGAGGTAGAGCGGGACGAAGACGGCGAAGAGGGCGCGCTCGACGCGGTCTCCCCGGACGCGCGGCGGCCGGCCCGCGGCCGCCGCGGTCACTGCTGGCGGGTGCGCTCGCCCTGGGCGAGCGAGCGGATCAGCTCGATCGTGGGGGCCGAGCCGGCCGGCCGCTGGCGCCGGCTCCAGGGCACGCGGGTGGCGCGCACGGCCGGGGCGAAGGGCTCCGGCGCCGTGGCCCGCTCCTGCTCGCGGCGCAGGCATTCCCGCGCCACCGCCGCCACGATCTCCGGGTGGGCGGCGGCGGGACGCCGGGGGCGCCGCTGGCGGGGGGCGTCGTCGGGAGCGCGCATCTTCTCGTCTCTATCTACGCACGCCGGGGCCGTTGCGTAACAGACCGAAGCAAAGATCCGATCGCCGGTGGGTCCCCGCGTGGGCGGGGGAAGTTCAGGCTCCGCCGCCGGCGGTCCTCGGCGGGAGGCTCGGGGCCCGTGGCGGGAGCCCTCGGCGATCCGGTCGGCGCGGGTGCCGATGAGCGGCACCTGTCCCGGCTATGAATCTTTCCGACACTCGGCATGTGAGATCAGGCTTAACTAATGTCTTTACGGGCGCTAGCAAGTTCCCTTTCGAGCGCCGGGGCGAAGTGCCTCCGGGCGCGTTGCGCGCTTCATGACGCTCCTCAGACCCCCAACTTGGTGCGTCGTACGGAACTTTCTTGTCTTTTTCCCCACCCCGACCTACTCTCGCCACTTAGCAGTGACGAAGGAATGAGACCTCCAGGGGGCGCCCTGGCATCCGGTGAATGCGACCTGGCACCGCACGCTGAAGTCGCGGTGCCTTCCATGAGGAGATTCCTGATGAACCGTCCAAGGCTGCTCTTGTTTGCGCTCACGGCCCTGAGCATGGCGGTGGCAGGCCTCGCCGTCGTCACGCCCACGCCGGCGGAAGCGGCGTTCTACCAAGCTGGCCTTCTGCGTCCCAGCGGCGCCATCTGCAGGTGCCCCGTCCTGACGGGTGACTGCGTGTGCGAGTGGACCACCTACTGACCTAGCAGTCCGCTCCGGAGAAGAGAGCCGGGGTACGGAGGGCCGATCCGTACCCTGGTCCTCTCCAGCCCGCAGGCGAACCCGACCTCACTACACGCTGGGGGAGCAATGCCATGAGCCGAGGCGGACGTTTGAGTTCCACGGTCTCGCGGCGATGTCTTGGTCTATTTCTTGTTCTCGGATGCCTCGGACTGGCGCCCCGGCAGGGACGAGCTGCCGTGCAGCTCACCCCCGCTGGAGAGCCGATCACGCTCGCCAAGGCCGGCGGCCGAGTGGACGAAGTGATCGTCCTCCGCGACGGTACGCACGTCGTCCGGAACTCCGATTTCGAGAACGCGGAAGACCAAAGTCTGGAGCTTTACGACCGATCCGGTCGCCTCATCCGGCGCCTCGCCGGCTATGGGCGTTCTCCCGGCAGCTTCTATCGGCTGAAGGACGTGGCGGTGACCGCCGGCACGACGATATGGGCCGCGGACATCATCGGCCGACTCAGTTTCCTCGACCTCCGCGGGAAGCTCCTGGGGACGAAGCTGATCCAGAACCCAGGCTACCAGGTGGACGGCCTCGCCATCGACGAGGGGCGCGGCTTCTTCTTTCTGAGCGGCTGTCTCCCGACGGCGGGGTTCCTCGACAGGGGATGTGTCCTGGTCCACCAGTACCGGATCCGAGACAAGGCTCACGCACGTTCCTTCCTGCCGACAGACCCGGACGTCCTGACGAAGAACCATGTGGCTCTGCAAGACGTCGCCATTGCTCTCGATGGGATGGGGAGAGTCTTCGCTGCCGATGCCCCGGTGTTGAAACTGAACCGCGTTGATCCGAGGTCCGGAGCAACGAGGACCTTCCCCTTGCGGAGCCGGACGCTGCGACCGCTTCCCACTCTCGACAAGACGTCGGAGGCCGCGCTCAGGGCCTACGAGAGCTCCGACCTCATCGAGCGGATCGTTGTTGCGGAGGGGTATGCCGTCGTCTCCGTGCGCCGACCTGCCAAGCGAGGCTTCCTGCTGGCGGTCTTCACTCTGGACGGCGTGCAGGTCGGGGTCGATCTTCCGTCGCCCGGCGAATTGGTAGGGAAGACCGCGGAAGGCAAGCTCCTCTTCGCGAGGCGCGTGGGAACCGGCCACGAGATCACAAAGTATGGGCTCGCCACCCGCGCAGACCCGAAGGGAGCACGGTGAGCAGCCGCATCTCGAAGGCGGGGCCGCAGCACGCGTGGCCCGTCTACGTTTGCGCAGCCCTCATCGCTATCTCGACCGGGGTGGTTCTGTGGCGGCTCGCTGCTGGGCCGGAGTCGCGTACCCATACCCGGCAGCAGCCCGATCAGCGAACGATGCGAGCCGTTCTCACTCGCTCCTGGGCCACCGATTCGGGCGAGATGGTGAGGCCGGAGAGTTTCGATTCGAAATACCTCGTGCTCTACCTGTTTACGCCGCAGGACTGTGCGGCTTGTCTGTTCGAGCTTGCGGGCCTGAGCCGCTTCAGCCCGGAGCATCCGGACTTTCGCGTCGTTCCGGTCATGGGCTTCTCGAACGCCGACGAGGCCCGACAGACCCGGGCGAACCTTGGGCTCGACATCCCCATTCTCCAAGATCCACAGGGAGAGCTCGTCAGGGCACTCGCCCCGCCCAAGATGCCGTGGAAGATCGTGGTCGAGACCGCCACGGGGAAGGTCCTACTCGAAGATCTGCCCGCCGCCGACACCTTCGCCGCGCAGAAGTTCCTGGGGCGTCTGGAAGCGCTGGAACGTCGGTGAAGGGGCTCGGTCTCGTGGCAGAGCCGCTGCGCTCGGCTTCGCGCGCGCTGCTGCGAAGACGCAGCCTCACCTTGACGACCGTCCTCCTTCTGGGATTAGGGCTCGCGGCGACCGCCGTCGTGGGCAGTCTCGTCGATCGTGTCCTTCTCCGGCCTCTGCCGTACCCGGATGCTGAGCGGCTGGTGATGGTTTGGATGAGTAGTCGCACAGCCGGCGAGAGCCGGCTGCCTCTCAACCCCGTGTACTTCTGGCAGCTTCACGATCGGGTGCGGTCGTTTGCGTCGGTCGAGGCATTCGTGGCCGGGCCCGACGTCGGCTTCGATCTCGTGGGACGGGGCGCGCCGGCGCGTGTTTCGGGCGCGGCGGTCACGCCGGGTTTCTTCGCGCTGCTCGGAGCGCGACCCATGCTCGGCCGCTCGTTCCTGCCCGGCGAAGGCGCAGGCGATCGGGTTGCCGTACTCGGTCACGACCTCTGGCGGGACCGGTTCGGAGCGGATCGCACGATCTTGGGTCGATCCCTTGATCTGAGTGGCAGGAGCTGGACCGTCGTGGGTGTCATGCCCTCTGGGTTCGACTTCCCGGGTGTGGAGCTGTGGGTTCCTGGCCCGCTAGAGGCGGGGCAGGCGATGAACCTCCCGCTACCGGTGAGCTACGGGCTTCGAGTGCTCGCACGACTCGAGCCGACAGCCTCTCTCCCCCAGGCGCGGGAAGAAGTTGCCGCGCTCGGACGTCACCTGCTCGGACCGGCGGGCGAAGCGGAAGTGAGCCTCCGTACCGTCCCCCTCCGGGAGGACCTGATCGGCGAGGCGCGGCCCGCGCTGCTGATCCTGCTCGTCGCCGTGGGGCTGCTCCTGGTCGTGACCTGCGTGAACACCGCCAACCTCCTTCTCGCGCACCTGGTTCGGCGTGAGCGAGAGCTCGCCGTGCGGGGCGCGCTGGGTGCGAGTCCGGCCATGATCGCGGGGCAGCTCCTCAGCGAAGGCCTCCTCCTTGGATTGGCAGGGAGCGCGACCGCTCTCTTGCTGGCCTTCGTCGGACTGCGAGCCTTGCCGGCCGTTGCCTCCGTTGGCTCGCAACCGCTCGGGGTTGCCCAGCTCGACGGGCCGCTGATGCTGCTCGTGGTGGGCCTCGGCATCCTGAGCGGGACTTTCCTGGCCGTCCTGCCTGCCCTGCGTGGCGCCCGGCTCGATCTGCCCGCGGCGCTGCAGGGAACAGGTAGCAAGAGTCGGACGACCGGGCCTTTGGCCGCGCTGGTGATCGGTGAGATCGCGCTCGCCCTGGTGCTGGTGATCGGCGCGGGGCTGCTCGTGCGGAGCGTGCGCATCCTGATGGGCGAGGACCTGGGATTCGACGACAGGAATGTGGTGACGGGCAAACTCGTACTGACGGGCCAGACCTACGCGACGGTGGCGCGACAAACCGCGTTCCTGCAGAGCCTTGCCGAGCGCATCGGCAACCTCCCGGGAGTCCGGCAAGCCGCGTTCAGCAGCAGCCTTCCGTTCGAGCCGGGCGGCCTTACCCTCGCTGTGGCGGCCGAGGGCACCGAGGCAATGCAGGGCGAGCTGCCTTCCGTCGATTGCGTGTCGATCTCGCCAGACTACTTCCGGGCTCTCGGAGTGCCGCTTTCGAGAGGCCGTGGAATCCTTCCCTCCGATGGTGCCGCGTCTCCGCGCGTGGCGGTGCTGGATGACGCGATCGCAAAGAGTTTGTTCGGAACGCGCAACCCGATTGGTCGTCGGATTCAGCTCTTCGGGCAGTGGCGGCAGGTGGTGGGCGTCGTGCCTCAGGTCCAGCAGCAAGGCTTCAGGCGGGTGCACCGCGCGATGGCGTACTTGCCGAGCGCTCAATTCCCCCTGCCCTGGCCGTTCTATCACCTGGTGATCCGGACGGAAGGGGAACCGTTGGAGGTTCTCCTTGCAGTCAGGTCGGCGATCGCCGAGGTCGATCGCGACCAGCCCCTTTCATCCGTGGGGCCCCTGTCGGAGCTGGTGGCTCGAGCGACGGCCCGCGAGAGATCGGTTGCCACCGTCCTCGCTCTGGTTGCGGCCTGCGCGCTGGTTCTGGCTGCGTTCGGGGTCTATGCGGTGATGGCCTTCTCGCTGGAGCAGCGGAGCCGGGAGATAGGGATCCGAGCTGCCCTGGGCGCCCGATCGGACCATCTCGTGGCGCTGATCCTGGCCTACGGCGGTCGCATCGCGCTCGGAGGTGTGCTGGTGGGAGTTCTGGCCGCGCTTGCCGCCACGAGGTTCTTACGATCCCTGCTCTATGGCGTGGCTCCAACCGACCCCGCCTCCTTCATCGCGGCCGCTCTGCTCGCGGGAACGGTTGCATTGCTGGCCGCCCTGACGCCCTTGCGCCGGGCGATGCGACTAGACCTCGCGCAAGTCCTTCGCGCGGAATAGTCGTGGCCTGCTAGCGCAGGCCGCTCCGGTCTGGAAAACTACCGCCCGCGGAGGGACGGGTGACGACGACCGGATCGAAGGCTCGCGGCAGGAAGAGGACGAAAGCGCCGGAGGACGGGCGGCGGCGGGTGGTGATCGAAGGGGTCGCGCCCGAGATCGACGGCGGGCGGTTCCCCATCAAGCGGGTGGTGGGGGAGGCGGTGGTCGTCGAGGCCGACGTCTTCGCCGACGGCCACGACGCGCTCTCCTGCCGGCTGCTCTACCGCCGCGAGGCGGAAAGCGGCTGGAGCGAGAGCCGCATGGAGGCGCTGGTCAACGACCGCTGGCGCGGCGCGTTCCGCGTCAGCGAGGTGGGGCGCTGGCGCTACACCCTCGTCGGGTGGGTCGACCCCTGGACCACCTGGCGCCGCGACCTCGCCAAGCGCGTGGCGGCGCGGCAGGACGTCGCGGTCGACCTGCGGATCGGCGCCGAGCTGCTGCGCGCCGCGGCGGCGCGGGCGCCGGAGGAGGAGGCCGAGCTCCTCACCGGCTGGGCCGAGCGGCTCGCCGCCGAGGCCGACCCCGGGATCACCCTCCTCGAGCTGGCCGCCGTCGACGAGCTCGTGGAGCGCCACGCCGACCGCGCGCACGCCACGCTCTACGAGCGCGAGCTCGGCGTCGTCGTGGACCCCGAGCGCGCCCTCTTCTCCGCCTGGTATGAGATGTTCCCGCGCTCCTGCGACGGCGCCGACGCGCCCCCCGACGGCGAGCCGCCGCACGGCACCTTCCGCGCCTGCGAGGAGCGCCTGCCCTACGTCGCCGCGATGGGGTTCGACGTCCTCTACCTGCCGCCGATCCACCCCATCGGCCGGACGCACCGCAAGGGGAGGAACAACGACCCGCGGGCCGAGCCGGGGGACGTCGACAGCCCGTGGGCGATCGGCTCCGAGGAGGGCGGGCACAAGGCCGTCCACCCGCAGCTCGGCACGCTCGACGACTTCCGCCGCTTCGTCGCCCGCGCCGGCGAGCACGGGCTCGAGGTGGCGCTGGACGTCGCCTTCCAGTGCTCGCCCGATCACCCCTACGTGCGCGAGCACCCGGACTGGTTCAAGCGGCGGCCGGACGGCACCATCCAGTACGCCGAGAACCCGCCGAAGAAGTACGAGGACATCGTTCCCTTCGACTTCGAGTGCGCGGACTGGCGGGGGCTGTGGCAGGAGCTCGCGAGCGTCTTCACCTTCTGGATCGAGCAGGGGGTGCGGATCTTCCGCGTCGACAACCCGCACACCAAGCCGTTCGCCTTCTGGGAGTGGCTGATCGCCGACGTCAAGGCGGCGCACCCGGAGGCCGTCTTCCTCTCCGAGGCGTTCACCCGCCCGAAGCCGATGTACCGCCTCGCCAAGCTCGGCTTCACCCAGTCCTACACCTACTTCACCTGGCGCACCAGCAAGTGGGAGCTGGCGCAGTACTTCACCGAGCTGACGGCGACCGAGGTGCGCGAGTTCTTCCGCCCCAACGTCTGGCCCAACACGCCCGACATCCTCACCGAGCACCTCCAGCTCGGCGGCCGCCCCGCATTCGTGCAGCGGCTGCTGCTGGCCGCCACGCTGGCCGCGAGCTACGGCATCTACGGACCGGCCTTCGAGCTCGGCGAGCTGGTGCCGCGCGAGCGCGGCAGCGAGGAGTACCTGCACTCGGAGAAGTACCAGCTCCGGCGCTGGGACCTCGACCGGCCGGGAAGCCTCGCCGAGATCATCGCTCTGGTGAACCGCATCCGCCGCGACAACCCCGCGCTGCAGTCGAACGCGGGGCTGCGCTTCCACCCCACCGACAACGATCAGGTCCTCTGCTACAGCAAGGCGACGCCGGACCTCGCCAACGTCGTCCTGGTCGCGGTCAACCTCGATCCGCACTCCACCCACGCGGCCTGGCTGGAGCTGCCGCTCGCCGAGCTGGGGATCGAAGACCCGGCGCAGCCCTTCCAGGTCCACGACCTCCTGACCGGCGCCCGCTACCAGTGGCACGGCCCGCGCAACTTCGTGCAGCTCGACCCGCACGGCGTCCCCGCGCACGTCTTCCGCCTGCGCCACCGCTTACGCTCCGAGCGGGACTTCGACTATTTTCTCTGACCGGCGCATGACCGACGACCCGCTCTGGTACAAGGACGCCGTCATCTACCAGATCCACGTCCGCGCCTTCGCCGACGCGAACGGCGACGGCATGGGGGATTTCGCCGGCCTCACCGCCAAGCTCGACTACCTGCAGGAGCTGGGGGTGACGGCGCTCTGGCTGCTGCCCTTCTACCCCTCGCCCTGGCGCGACGACGGCTACGACATCGCCGACTACACCAGCGTCCACCCCGCCTACGGCACGCTCAAGGACTTCCGCGGTTTCCTGCGCGAGGCCAAGCGCCGCGGGCTGCGGGTGATCACCGAGCTGGTCATCAACCACACCTCCGACCAGCACCCCTGGTTCCAGCGCGCCCGCCGCGCCGAGCCGGGCAGCGCGGCGCGCGAATTCTACGTCTGGAGCGACACCCCGGAGCGCTACCAGGAGGCGCGGATCATCTTCAAGGACTTCGAGGCCTCGAACTGGAGCTGGGACCCGGTGGCGCGCGCCTACTTCTGGCACCGCTTCTACTCCCACCAGCCGGACCTCAACTTCGCCAACGAGCGCGTCCACAAGGCGGTCCTCCAGGCGCTCGACTTCTGGATGGAGCTGGGGGTCGACGGCCTGCGCCTCGACGCCATCCCCTACCTCTACGAGCGCGAGGGGACGAACTGCGAGAACCTGCCGGAGACCCACGCCTTCCTCAAGAAGCTGCGCGCCCACGTCGACGCCCGCTTCCCCGGCCGCATGCTCCTCGCCGAGGCCAACCAGTGGCCGGAGGACGCGATCGCCTACTTCGGCGACGGCGACGAGTGCCACATGGCCTTCCACTTCCCGGTCATGCCGCGCCTCTACATGGCGGTGCGGATGGAGGACCGCTTCCCGGTCCTCGACATCCTCGAGCAGACGCCGCCGATCCCCGAGCCCTGCCAGTGGGCGGTCTTCCTGCGCAACCACGACGAGCTGACGCTGGAGATGGTGACCGACGAGGACCGCGACTACATGTACCGCGTCTACGCCCAGGACCCGCGGGCGCGGATCAACCTCGGCATCCGCCGCCGTCTCGCCCCGCTGCTCGGCAACGACCGCCGCCGCATCGAGCTGATGAACGGCCTGCTCTTCTCGCTCCCCGGCTCGCCCGTCGTCTACTACGGCGACGAGATCGGCATGGGCGACAACTTCTATCTCGGGGACCGCAACGGCGTCCGCACGCCGATGCAGTGGAGCGCCGACCGCAACGCCGGCTTCTCGCGCGCCAACCCGCAGCGGCTCTTCCTGCCGGTGATCATCGACCCCGAGTACCATTTCGAGGCGGTCAACGTCGAGGCGCAGCACGGCAACACCCACTCCCTCCTGTGGTGGATGCGCCGGCTCGTCGCCCTGCGCAAGCGCTACCGCGCCTTCAGCCGCGGCACCCTCGAGTTCCTCCACCCGGCGAACCACCACGTGCTCGCCTTCGTGCGCCGCCACGAGGAGCAGCGGATCCTGGTCGTCGCCAACCTCTCGCGCTTCGCCCAGCACGCCGAGCTGGACCTCGCCGCCTTCGCGGGCGCCACGCCGGTCGAGCTCTTCGGCCGCAACCGCTTCCCCGAGATCGGCGCGCGCCCCTACGCGCTGACGCTCGGACCGCACAACTTCTACTGGTTCGCCCTCGAGCAGGTGCCGGAGCGTTACGAGCTGCCGGGGCGCGGCGAGGCGGCGCCCGACGCCGAGGTGCCGGCGCTGGCGGTGGCGGGGAGCTGGACCGAGCTGCTCGACGGCGCGCGCGGCGCCTTCGAGGCGGTCCTCCCCGAGCTGCTGCGCGGGCGGCGCTGGTTCGGCGGCAAGGCGCGCACCGTGCGCGGCGTGGAGGTCCTCGACGCCGTGCCGGTGGGCGGCGAGGAGGACGGCACGGAGGCGCGGATCGCGCTCCTCCACGTCGACTACGCCGAAGGGGAGCCCGAGACCTACGCCCTGCCGCTGGCGCTGGAGCGGCGGCGACGGCCGCAGCCGGAGGCCGTCCTGGCGCGGATCGAGTCGCGGGCGGGCGAGTCCGGGGTGCTCGTCGAGGCGGTCTGGGACCGCGGCTTCGCGGCGCGCCTGCTCGCGGCGATGACCCGCCGGCGCAAGCTCCGCGGCCGCGCGACCGAGGTCGCCGTCTGGACCTCCGCCGCCTTCCGCGAGCGCGCCGAAGGGCCGCCGCCCGCGCCCGCGCACCTTGGCACCGAGCAGAGCAACAGCTCGATCCGCTACGGCGACCGCTGGATGCTCAAGCTCTTCCGCCGGCTCGAGCCGGGGGTCAACCCGGACCTCGAGGTCGGCCGCTTCCTGACCGAGCGCACGGGCTTCCGCCACACGCCGGCCATCGCCGGCTCCTTCCAGGTGCGGCACGAGCAGGGCGAGCCGATGACCCTCGGCGTGCTCCACGCCTTCGTCGACAACGAGGGGGACGCCTGGAGCTACTCGCTCGACCACCTCCGCCGCTTCTACGAGCGGGCGCTGGCCCGCGAAGGCGAGCCGCCGGCCGAGAGCGGGCGCGTCCACCTAGCCGACGGGGCCGCGGCCGAGCTGTCGGCCGACGCCTACGAGACGATGGGCACCTACCTCGCCAGCGCCCGCCTGCTCGGCCAGCGCACGGCCGAGATGCACCTGGCGCTGGCGTCGGCCATGGACGACCCCGCGTTCGCCCCGGAGCCCTTCACCGGGCTCTACCAGCGCTCGATCTACCAGTCGATGCGCTCCCTCGCCGGGCGCACCTTCCAGCTCTTGAAGCAGCGCGCCGACCGCCTGCCGGAGCCGGAGCGCCAGGAGGCGCTCGCGCTGCTCGGCGCCCGCGAGGAGGTCCTCGCCCGCTTCCAGGCGCTGCTCGAGCGGAAGGTGGCGGCGGTGCGCATCCGCACCCACGGCGACTACCATCTCGGGCAGGTGCTCTACACCGGCAAGGACTTCGTCGTCATCGACTTCGAGGGGGAGCCGGCGCGGCCGCTCTCGGAGCGGCGGCTCAAGCGCTCGCCGCTGCGCGACGCGGCCGGCATGCTGCGCTCGTTCCACTACGCCGCGGTCGCGGCACTCTTCCAGGAGGCGGAGGCGGGCCTGGTGCCGCCCGGGCGGCGGACGGCGCTCGAGGGCTGGTCCGAGGCCTGGGTGCGCTGGGCCTCGGCGGCGTTCCTGCAGTGCTACCTCGAGACGGCGGCGGGCGCCCCCTTCCTGCCGCCCAGCCGCGACGAGCTCAAGATGCTGCTCGATGCGTTCGTCCTCGAGAAGGCGATCTACGAGCTGGCCTACGAGCTGAACAACCGGCCGGGTTGGGTCGCGATCCCGCTGCACGGGATCCGGAGATTGTTGGAGGCGGAGTAGATAGGATGATGCCTCCTCCTGATGTCCTCCGCTGACGCACTCCGCGAGCTCGCCCGTCTCCACGGAGTCGAGACCGAGTACCACGACGTCGCCGGCGCGGTGCGGGAGGCGAGCGCCGAGGCGCTCGAGGCGGTGCTCGCGGCGATGGACGCGCTCGAGGACGGGGATGCGGCGGAGGCGCTCGCGGCGCGCCGCCGCGATCTCGCCGAGCAGCTCGTCGAGCCGGCGGCGGTGGCGTGGGGCGGGACCGCGCAGGTGCCGCTCCGCGTCGACCGCGGCGAGGTCGAGGCCCACTTGGTGCTCGAGGACGGCTCCGAGCGGGCGTGGGGGGTCGCCGCCGGCGACCTCGCGCCGGCCCCCCCGGGCCCCGAAGGGACGCCGCGGCGCGCGCTGCCCTTGAGCGGCCTGCCGCCCGGCCACCACCGGCTCATCGTGCGGACAGGAGCATGCGCGGCGGAGACGGCGGTCGTCGCCGCGCCCGAGCGGGCCTGGCAAGGGGACGGCGCGCGGATCTGGGGGGTCTTCCTACCGCTCTACGCCTTGCAGACGCGGGCGAGCTGGGGAGCCGGCGACCTGAGCGACCTGCGCGCCCTCGCCGACTGGAGCGCCGGCCTGGGCGGCGGGGTGGTCGGGACGCTGCCGCTGCTCGCCGCCTTCCTCGACCAGCCGTTCGAGCCCAGCCCCTACGCGCCGGCGAGCCGCCTGTTCTGGAACGAGCTCTATCTCGACCCGCGCGCCCTGCCCGAGCTGGAGCACGCGCCCGGCGTGCGGCGCCTCCTCGCCAGCGTCGAGCTCGAGGCGCAGGTCGAGGCGGCGCGCGCCTCCGAGCTGGTCGACTACGACCGCGTGATCACGCTCAAGCGCCGCGTCCTCGAGGACCTGGCGCAGAGCTTCTTCGCGCGGCCGTCGGAGCGGCGCGAGGCCTTCGAGAGCTTCGTCTCCGAGCGGCCGGAGCTCGAGCTCTGGGCGGCCTTCCGCGCCGTCGGCGACCGCCGCGGCGAGCCCTGGCAGAGCTGGCCCGAGCGGCTGCGCGAAGGGCATCTGGCGCCCGCCGACTACGACCCGGAGGACTTCCGCTACCATCTCTGGGCGCAGTGGGCGGCCGACGGGCAGTTGCGGGAGCTGGCGGACGAGGCGCGGCGGCGCGGTCCCGGGCTCTACCTGGACCTGCCCGTGGGCGTGCACGCCAGCGCCTACGACGTCTGGCGCGAGCGCGCGATCTTCGCGCGCGGCGTGTCGGCGGGGGCGCCGCCGGACGCCTTCTTCACCAAGGGGCAGGACTGGGGCTTCCCGCCGCTCAAGCCGGAGGCGCTGCGCGAGCAGGGGTACGACTACCTGGTGGCGTGCCTCGGCCATCACCTCGAGCACGCCGGCATCCTGCGGCTCGACCACGTGATGCAGCTCTACCGGCTGTTCTGGATCCCGGAGGGGCTGGAGGCGAAGGACGGCGTCTACGTGCGCTACCCGGCGGAGGAGCTCTTCGCGGTGCTGAGCCTCGAGTCGCACCGCCACCGCGCGCTGGTCGTCGGCGAGAACCTGGGGACGGTGCCGCGCGAGGTCGACGCGGCGCTGGAGCGCCACGGCGTGCTCGGCATGCACGTGCTGCAGTACGAGCTGGCGCCCGGCGCGGAGGGGCTGGCGCACCGGCCCTCCGCGGCGGACGCCGCCAGCCTCAACACGCACGACATGCCGCCGTTCAAGGCCTTCTGGGACGGCGCCGACATCGAGGACCGCCTCGAGCTGGGGCTGCTCGACGAGGAGCAGGCGCGGCGGGAGCGGGAGCGGCTGGAGGAGGTGCGGCGCGAGCTCGTGGAGCTGGTGCGGCGCCGCGCCGGGACCAACGGCCAGCCCGACTACCCGCAGGTCCTGCGCGGCCTGCTGGAGTACCTGGCTGAGAGCCCGGCACGACTGCTGCTGATCAACCTGGAGGACCTCTGGCAGGAGACCCGGCCGCAGAACGTGCCCGGGACCTCCGCGGAGCGGCCCAACTGGCGGCGCAAGGCGCGGCTCGCCTTCGAGCAGCTCGCCTGCGACCCCGAGGTCCTGGCGACGCTGCGGCGCGTCGACGCGCTGCGCCGGCAGGCGACGGAGAGGGGGTAGA
>DASUNQ010000011.1:0-3356 GCA_036277075.1 Thermoanaerobaculia bacterium | reverse complement strand
CCGCGGAGCGGCCCCGCCGAGCCCTGCGCGCCCGGCGGCACCCGGCGCGCGGCCGGCAGTGGCGGCCGAAAGGGCGCGCTGATGACCGGTCGGATCGCGGTGGCGATGAGCGGGGGGCTCGACTCGTCGGTCGCGGCGCTGCTGCTGGCGCGGAGCGGCGCGCCGGTGGTCGGGCTCTCGATGCTGCTCTGGGACCGCTCCAGCGAGGCCGAGCACGGGCGCTGCTGCGGCGCGCTCGACCTCGGCGACGCGCGGCGGGTGGCGCGGCAGGTCGGGATCCCGCACTACACGCTGCGGCTCGACCGCGAGTTCCGGCGGCAGGTCGTGGAGCCCTTCGTCCAGGACTACCTCGACGGCCGCACGCCGAGCCCCTGCGTGCGCTGCAACACCTGGATCAAGTTCGACCTGCTCCTCGAGCGGGCGCGGCTGCTCGGGGCCGAGCGGGTGGCGACCGGGCACTACGCGCGCATCGTCGAGGGGCCGGACGGCCCGGAGCTGCACGCCGCGATGGCGCCGGAGAAGGACCAGAGCTACTACCTCTTCGAGCTGACGCGCGATCAGCTCGCCCGCGCGCAGTTCCCGCTCGGCGAGCGGAGCAAGCCGGAGGTGCGGGGGCTGGCCCGCGAGGCGGGGCTGTGCGTGGCGGAGAAGGGGGAGAGCATGGAGGTCTGCTTCGTCGCCGGCTCGGTGCGGGAGTTCGTGGAGGGGCAGGTGGCGGAGGCGCCGGAGCGGTTCCGGGTGGCGATCCCGCTCGGCGAGCCGGCGGAGCTGGTGGCGGCCGACGGCGCGCCGCGCGGCCGGGGAGAGCCGTTCTACCGCTACACGGTCGGGCAGCGGCGCGGGCTCGGGGTGGCGGCCGGGGAGCGGCTGTACGTCCTCGGGATCGAGCCGGCGGCGAACCGGGTCACGGTGGGCCGCGAGGAGGAGCTGCTGGCGCGGGGGCTCTTAGGCGAGCGGCTGCACTGGATCGGCGAACCGTCGGCGGGGGCGGTCGAAGCTACAGTGAAGATCCGTTCCCGGCATCCGGGCGTGGAGTCGCGGGTCCGCCCCGGGCGAGACGGCGCGGTCGAGGTGGAGTTCTCGCAGCCCCAGCGCGGTGTTACGCCGGGGCAGGCTGCGGTGTTCTACCAGGGCGCGAAGGTGTTGGGGGGTTGCTGGATTCGGGGCGCTGTTCGATGACCGCCGCCCTCCGCGGTGCGCTCCCCGCCGGGAACGGCGCGCGCGTCGGTTGACTGCCGGAGCTGAGGCGCGCGCCTCCACCCCGCTGCGCGCGTCATCGACCTTGCCCCGCACATGGCATTGCCGGCGCTTGCGGAGAGGTCCCTCTGGTGAGCGCACCGCGGAGGGCTACCTCCCTACCCATCTCAGGAAGGACAACGACGGTAGCCCGGCGGCGGGCGCTCCCTGGAGGAACCTCTGAGCAAGCGCTGGCAAGACCGGTCGAAGGTCGCCGCCGATCCGGCGCGCAGCGAAGTGGAGGCGCGCGCCTCGGATCCCGCAGTCCTCAAATTGCGCGCGCCGTTTCCGGAGGGGAGCGCCCGCCGCCGGGCGGTGGTCCTCACCCTGGCCTTCCTACTCCTAGTCTGTGCCTGCCAACGCGAACCCCAGCAGCTGATTCGACTCGGCGACCTGGTGAAGATGCCGGACGGGGAGGAGGTGAAGCTGCCGGCAGGCGGGATGCTGGACCAGCGCCCGCGCGTGATCACGGCGGAGCTCTCGGCGGCGCGGATCGCAAAGCTGGTGCTGGTGGCGCGGGGCGACGACGCGCGGCTCGTCAGGCTCTCCTGGCGCCTCGCGCACGACCGCCACTTCCCGCCCTACCGCACGCTCTCCTTCCCGCTCATCCCCGACGGCCAACCGCACGCCTACGAGATCGACCTCGGGCGCGAGCCCTACTGGATCGGGCAGGTGGCGGCGCTCCGGCTGTCGGTCGCCGGCGGCCACGCGGAGCTGCTGGAGCTGAAAGGCCGGCCGGCGGCCGACCCCTACCGTTTGATGTGCCTCGAAGGGGAGTGCCTCCCTTCGCTGCCCGGTCTTCCTTCGCTCGCGATCGACCTCCCGGACGACCTGCCGCGCGACGCCCGCCTCTTCGCGCGGCTCGGCCTCGCTCCCGAGTACGACGAGCTCGGGGTGAGGGTCCGCTACCGCGGCCGCTTCGCGGACGAGGGCGGCGCCGTCGCCTTCGAAGCGTGGCTGCAGGGCGGCGGCAGGTCCTGGGGCGACATCGACGGGCCGATGGCCCGCGGCGGGCGGCTCCTCCTCGAGGTCGAGGCCACCCGACACGGGCGCCCGCTGCCGGAGGGAGTGGCCGTCTGGGGCGATCCGGTCATCGCCGCCGGCGGCCGGCGCGGCGGGCCGCACCTCGTGATCGTCCTGATCGACACCCTGCGCGCCGACGTCGTCGGCGCCTATGGCGACCGCACCGGCCTCACCCCGCGGCTCGACGCGCTCGCCGCCGAGGGGGTCCGCTTCGCTGACCTCGCCGCCCCCGCGCCCTGGACGCTGCCCAGCGTCGCCACGTTGCTGACTGGGCTCGAGCCGCAGACCCACGGCGCCGGGCGGCGCTTCGGCGAGTTCGCGCCGACCGGGCTGCCGGGCGCCGCCACCACGCTCGCCGAGACCCTGCGCGGGGCCGGCTTCTACAACCTCGGCGTCTACCACAACATCTACGTCAACCCGGCGTTCGGCCTGGCGCAGGGCTTCGACGAGTACGTCTCGCGGGAGGAGCGCGCGGAGGCCCTCGTCGGCGAAGCGCTCGCCCGCCTCCGCCGCTACGGCGACGAGCGCCGTCTCTTCCTCTACCTCCACCTCTTCGATCCTCATAACCCGTACGAGCCGCCCGCGGCCGACTGCCAGCGGGTGGCGCGCCGCCTCCGTCCCGCCTATCGCGGCCCACTCGGCTGCGCCGCCGACCGGCGGCCCGAGAACTCGATCCCGCTGCCGCGCGACCGCCGCTGGCACGAGGCGCTCTACCGCGCCGAGGTGGCGGCGACCGACCGCGCGCTCGGCCGCTTCGTGGACGGCCTCGACGAGCTGGGGATGGCGCAGGACACCGTGCTCCTCGTCCTCTCCGACCACGGCGAGGAGTTCTGGACGCGGCTGCCGCAGGAGAGCGCCCGCGGCTACGAGACCAACGCCGACCACGGCCATACCCACTACCGCGAGCTGCTGCGGGTGCCGGCGGTGCTGCGCGGGCCGGGGATCGAGCCGGGGGTCGTGCGCGAGCCGGTGCGGATGGCCGACCTCTTCCCGAGCCTCCTGCGGCTCGTCGGCGTCGCGCCGCCGCCGTCGCAGGGCCGCGACCTCGCGCCGGCGCTCGCCGGCCGCGCGCTGCCGCGCGCCACGCAGCTCGCCGA
>DASUNQ010000010.1:0-2850 GCA_036277075.1 Thermoanaerobaculia bacterium | reverse complement strand
CCTCTGGCGCTCCCGCGGGGCGCTCGCGGCCGGCCGCGGCGAGCGCAATGCCGAGACCGAGCGCCGCCTGCGGGCTTTGGGCTACATCCAATGACCGAGAGCCTCCTCCCGCCCGGCCGCACCGAGCGCGTCGCCGCCCAGAGCGCCCTCGTCCTGGCGCCGCACTACGACGACGAGGTGCTGGGCTGCGGCGGCCTGCTGGCGCAGCTCGCCGCCGGCGGCTCCGTCGTCCGCGTCCTCTTCCTCTCCGACGGCGGCGGCGGCCGGCAGGAGGTGGGCGACCGCGACGGCTACCGCCGCCGCCGCCGTGACGAGGCCGCCTGCGCCTGCCGCACCCTCGGCCTCGCCGGCTGCGACCACCTCAGCCTGCCGGACGGCGAGCTCGCCCTGCGCCTAGAGGAGGCCGAGCGCGGCATCCGCCGCGCTCTCCTCACCCAACGCCCCGACCTCCTGCTCGCCCCCTCGCCGCTCGAGGTCACGGCCGACCACCGCGCGGTGTTCGCCGCCCTCCACGGGGTGCTGGCGCCGCTGCGCGACGGCGAGCTCGGCGAGCTGCGGGTCCTGCTCTACGAGGTCAACCGCCCCGGCCACCCGGATCTCTTGGTGGACGTCACCGCCGAGGAGGCGACGCTGGCGGCGGCGATGAGCTGCTACGCCAGCCAGCAGGAGCGGCACGACTACCTGGCCGCGGCGCTCGGCCTGCGCCGCTACCGGACCCTGACGCTTACGCCGGGGGTCCGCCTCGCCGAGGGCTACCGACGCCTGGCGCTCGCCGACTTCACCACTCGCAGCCAGGCGCAGCTCGTCCGCCATCTCGGCGGGCTGCCGGAGCTGCTCGAGGTGCGGGAGGGGCCGCGCCTGTCGGTCGTGATGCGGACGAAAGACCGCCCCGCCCTCCTCGCCCAAGCGCTGGCGAGCCTCGCCGCGACGCCCTACCGGCGCGCGGAGGTGGTGCTGGTCAACGACGGCGGGGCGCCGCCGGAAGTGGCTTCGGGCTTCCCGCTGCCGGTGGTCCGCGTCGACCTCGAGGGGAATCGCGGCCGCGCGGCGGCGGCCGAGGCGGGGGTGGCTGCGGCCACCGGCGAGTTCGTCACCTTCCTCGACGACGACGACCTCGCCGCGCCCGAGCACCTGCCGACACTCGCCGGCATGGCGGCCGCCCCCGGCGTGCGCGTCGCCTACACCGACGCCGCGGTGGCGGTCTACGAGCTGGGCGAGGACGGCTGGCGCTGCGCCGAGCGCCGCCTCCCCTACAGCCGGGACTTCGACCCCGACCTCCTGCTGCTCGACAACTACGTGCCCTTCAACACGCTGGCCATCGAGCGCGGCCTCTTCGCCGAGGTCGGCCCCTTCGACCCCGAGCTGCCGTTCTTCGAGGACTGGGACTTCCTCATTCGCCTCGCCGAGCGCGCGCCCTTCCACCACCACCGCCGCGTCACCTGCGAGTACCGGCACTTCCGCGGCGGCGCCCATCACGTCTTCGGCGAGCGGCCGCGCGAGCGTCCCGACTTCCTGGCCGTCAAGGCGCGGGTCCTCGCCAAGCACGCCACGCGCCTCACTCCCGAGCGGCTGGCGCGCGCCGTGGACACCCTCCGCTTCGAGGCGGTGACCGCGCGCGAGGACGCCGACCGGCTGGAGCGCGAGCTCGGCCCGACGCGCGAGGAGCTGTGGGCGCGCAGCGGTGAGGCCGAAGCGCTGCGCAAGGGGTACGACCTGCTGGCCGGCGAGCGGAGCGACCTCGAGGGGCGCTACTGGGCCCTCAACGGCGAGCTCGAGACCTTGCGGGCGCTCCACGAGCGGGTCGCGGCCGAGGCGCAGCGGCTCTATGCCGACGAGGCGAAGCTGCGCGCCGTGGTGGAGGACCAGACGGCGCACCTCGGCCGCACCTACGCCGAGATCGAGCGGCTCAACGCCGAGCTGGCCCGCCTCGCCGGGCGGCTGCGCGAGATCGAAGGGACCGCCGTCTGGCGGCTCGGCCGGTGGTGGGCCCGCCGCTTCTCATGACCCCTTCGCGATGACGCGCATCGCCCTGATCTCCAGCGAGCCGATCCGCCCGCGCATGGCCGGCATCGGCGTCCGCTACCTCGAGCTCGCGCGGCGGCTCCCGGCTTACGGCTTCGACGTCCTCCTCGCCTCTCCTGCCGAGCCGGCGGAGAGCGAGGAGCTGGGGCTCGCCGCCGTCGGCGGGTTGCGCGCGGCGCGCTTCGAGCGCGGGCGCGTGGCGGCGCTCCTCGCCGGCCGCGAAACCGCCGTCGCTCAGGGGCAGCTCGCCAACGACGTCCTGTTGGAGTGCCCGTCGCTGCCGGTGGCCATCGACCTCTACGACCCCTGGCTGATCGAGAACCTCGCCTATGCGCCGGTCCTCGGCCTCGACCCCTTTCGCAACGACCACGCGACCTGGGTCCTCCAGCTCGCGCGCGGCGACTTCTTCCTCTGCTCCTCCGAGGAGCAGCGGACCTACTACCTCGGGCTCCTGACCGCGCTCGGGCGGGTCAACCCCGAGTCGGTCGCCGGCGACCCGGACCTCGAGCGGCTCATCGCGCCGGTCCCTTTCGGCGTGCCGGACGAGCTGCCGCCGCACCGCCCGCTGCTGCCGCCGCCGGTGGCGGGGGAGCGGCGCCTCCTCTTCGGCGGCCTCTACGACTGGTACGACCCGTGGACGCTCCTCGACGCCCTGCGCCAGCTCGACCGTCCCGAGTGGGTCCTCTATCTGGTCCGCAACCCCAACCCGGAGAGCACGCCGCAGCGCCTGATGGGCGAGGTCGAGGCGCGCTGCCGCGCGCGCGGCTGGTGGGGGACGCGGGTGCGGCCGCTCGACTGGGTCGCTGCCGACCGCCGCTTCGACCTGCT
>DASUNQ010000009.1:0-12146 GCA_036277075.1 Thermoanaerobaculia bacterium | reverse complement strand
CGGAGCGCCCGGGCGCGGCGGAGGCGCGCCTCGCGCCCGGCCGGGTCCAGCGCCACCGCCCGCTCGAGCTGCGCCAGGGCGTCGGCGGCGCGCCCGGACTGCAGCAGGACGGTGCCGAGGCGGAGCCGCGCCAGCGCGAGGTCGGGCGCCAGCTCGACCGACCGCTCGAGCGCGCCGAGGGCGGCCGCCAGCTCGCCGCGCCGGGCGAGCGCCAGCCCCAGGTTCATGTGGGCGAGCGGGCTGTCCGGGGCGAGGCGCACCGCCTCGCGGAACTCGGCCAGCGCCGCGCCCCCCTCCCCCTGCCGCTCGAGCGCCTCCGCCAGGCCCTGCCGCAGCTCGGGGTTCGCGGGGTCGAGCGCCGCCGCCCGCCGCAGCTCCTCGAGGGCCCGCGGGTCGTTGCCGCGCGCCGCCGCCTCGAGCGCGCGCAGCGCGTGCACCCCGGAGCCGGTCGCCCGGCGCCTGGCTTCCTCGACCCAGGGATCGCTGAACTGCACCGGCACGGAGCCGGCGCCGCGCAGCGCGGCGCGCGCGCGATCGAGCTCGCCCAGCTCGCGGTAGGCCAGGGCGAGGGGGTGGCGCGGCGCGGTGGCCTGCGGCTGCGCGGCGAGCGCCGCTTCGAAGTGGCGGGCGGCCTCCGCCCAGCGGCGGCGCGCCGCCTCCAGCCGGCCCAGCCCGAAGTGCGCCGCGGCGCGGGTGCCGGCGTCGGCGAGCCCCCGCTGGAGAAGCGGCCCGGCGCGCTCCGGCCGCCCGCGCTCGAGCTCGACCTGCGCCAGGCGGAGGGTGGCGGCGGGGTCGCCCGCGCGCAGCTCCAGGGCGCGTTCGAGGTGCGCGGCCGCCTCGTCGAGCCGGCGCAGCTCCTGGAGCGCGGCGCCCCGCAGATAGGGCCACCGCGGCTCCGCCGGCTCCAGCGCCTGGGCGTTGCCCAGCGCGCTCTCGGCCGGCTCGTAGAGCTCGTTGACCAGGTAGAGCTGCCCCAGCGCTCCCCATGCCGCGGCGCTCTCCGGCGCCGCGGCGGCCAGCTCGCGGAGCTGGCGGGCCACCGCCGGGTCCATCCGCTCGACGGACACCTCGGGGAGCGGCGAGAGGGCCGGAGGCGCCTGCGCCGCCGCGTGGAGCGTGACCAGCGCCGGCAGGACGAGCGCCGCCGCGCGACCTCTCACGGCCGCGGGACCTGTCGGCCCGTGCCCTCGCGCAGCGTGGTGTAGGCGCGGAGCGGCGGCGGGGGGAACTCCTCCACGCGGCCGCTCGGCCAGTGGATCCGCACCGCCGCGACCTCCGGCGCCTGGCCGAGGCCGACGAGCACCCGCGGGTCGCTCGCCGAGAGATAGCTGCCGTCGGTGTGGGCGCGGCGCCAGAGCGCCGGCCCCTTGGCGCGCCGCACCTCGACACGGGCGCCGAGCTGGTCGCGGCGGCCGTCGGCGCCGACCAGCCGCAGCCCCACCCAGGGGCTCTCGCTGCCGATCTGGTTGAGGAGCAGCCGCACCGGCCCGCTGTTGTTGACCACCAGGAGATCGGCATCGCCGTCGTCGTCCACGTCGCCGAAGGCGATGCCGCGGCTCACCTCCGAAAGCCTCCAGACGGCGCCGGCGCGCGCCGTGACCTCCTCGAACCGCGGCAGCCCGGGCGCACCCGGCGGCGGCGGGCCGGCCGGGTCGCCGGAAAGGTTGCGGAAGAGCTGGTTGGTCTGGTGGAGCGGGTAGCGGTCGCCGGTCCGCCGCGGCGCGTCGGCCAGCTTGACCGCCCCGTTCGCCGCCACGACGTCGAGCCAGCCGTCGTTGTCGAGATCGAAGAAACCGGTGCCGAAGCCGGTGAAGAGCCAGCTCGGCGGCCCCAGGCCGCTCTCCCGGCTCAGGTCTTCGAAGAAGCCCTTGCCGCCGTTGCGGTAGAAGGTGTTGGTCTCCTGGTTGAGGTGGGTCATGAAGAGGTCTTCGTCGCCGTCGTTGTCGGGGTCGCCGGCGTCCACGCCCATGCTGGCCTCCGGCTGCCCCTTCTCGTTGACCGCGCAGCCGGCGAGCAGCGCCTCGTCGGCGAAGGTGCCGTCGCGGCGGTTGAGCCAGAGCTGGTTGGGCTCGGCGTCGTTGGCGACGTAGAGGTCCTGCCAGCCGTCGCCGTCGTAGTCCGCCGCCACCGACCCCAGGGTGGTGCCGGGAGCGGCACCGGGGAGGGCGCGCGCCGTGACCTCCTCGAACCCGACGCGTCCCGCCGCATCGCGCCCGCGGTTGCGGAACAGGCGGTCGGACAGCGGCGCGTAGGCGAGCGGCCCGCAGTAGTCGCGGGCGCCGGTCAGGTCGGGGCAGAACTTCGCCAGCGCCGCGTTCCAGTCCACGTAGTTGCCGACGTAGAGGTCGAGCCAGCCGTCGCGGTCGAAGTCGAAGAAGGAGGCGGCGGCGCTCCAGCGCCGCTCCTCGACGCCGGCCTCCCGCGTCGCGTCCACGAAGCGGCCGTCCCCGAGGTTCCTCAGGAGCCGGTTGCCGCCGATCGCCAGGAGGTAGAGGTCGACGCGACCGTCGTTGTCGTAGTCGCCCGCCGCGACGCCGTTGCCGTAGCCGGCGGTCGCGATGCCGCTCCCCTCCGTCACGTCGATGAAGCGGAGCGTGCGGCGGCCGTCGGGCCCGACGGTGAGGTCGTTGCGGTAGAGCCGGTGGCGGAGCGGGCCGTGCGGCGGGAAGGTGGCCGCGGCGACGGGCTTGCCGCCGAGCATGCTCCCTTGCACCAGGAAGACGTCGAGGTCGCCGTCGCCGTCGTAGTCGAAGAGCGCGCCGCCGCCGCCCATCATCTCGGCGAAGTGGAGCTCGCCGGACATGCCGTTGAAGTGGACGAAGTCGAGACCGCTCTCGGCGGCGGCGTCCACGAACCACTCCGTCGGGGAGGGCGGCGCGGCCGCGGTCAGGAGCAGCAGCAGGCCGGAGGGGACGAGGAGCTTCCGGACGCGGGCGGGGACCTGCATGACGACGGCGCGGGCATCGTAGCACGCGGAATGCGGGCCCCTCCCGCCGCCGTTGACAGCTCCGGTAGCCTTTGCTAACCTCCGCGGTCCCGGCGGCGCTGCCGCCCCAGAAACAGACAAAGGCCCGTAGCTCAGTTGGTTAGAGCGCTACGTTGACATCGTAGAGGTCAGCGGTTCAAGTCCGCTCGGGCCTACCATCCGGCAACCAGAACGAGGCGATCGGAGTCCAGAACGTACCGCCGCATGCACAGGCGCTTAGCTCAGCTGGTTAGAGCGCTACCTTCACACGGTAGAGGTCAGCGGTTCGAGTCCGCTAGCGCCTACCAGACCCACCGCCCGTGACGCACGGAGCGGCGGGCCTCCCGCCCGCACTCTCTTTCCGCCCCCTGCCCTCCGTTTGATGGACGAAGCCGAGGTGATCCACCTCACGCTGCCCGACGGCTCGCAGCGCGCCGTCCGCCGCGGCGCGACGCCCCTCGAGGTCGCCGCCGGCATCGGCCGCCGCCTGGCCGCCGACGCCGTCGGCGCCGAGCTCGACGGCGAGAAGCTCGACCTGCGCGCGCCGCTCGGCCGCGGCGGCGCCTTCCGCATCTTCACCGCCAAGAACCCGGAGTCCGGCGAGTTCATCCGCCACAGCACCGAGCACGTGCTGGCCGACGCCGTGAAGCGCCTCTGGCCGGAGGTGGAGATCGACGTCGGCCGCAAGGACCACTCCGAGAAGTACCAGTACGACTTCCGCTTCCCGCGCCCCTTCACGCCCGAGGACCTCGAGCGCATCGAGGCGAAGATGCGCGAGATCGTCGCCGAGGGCGCGGAGCTCGAGCGCATCGAGGTGTCGCGGGAGGAGGCCGAGCGGACCTTCCGCGCGATGGGGGAGAGGCTCAAGGTCGAGCGCTTGCAGGAGATCCCGCGCGGCGAGACGATCACCCTCTACCGCCACGGCGCCTTCACCGACCTCTGCCGCGGCCCGCACGCCCAGCGCGTGTCGCAGATCGGCGCCGTCAAGCTCCTCGAATCGTCGGCCGTCTACTGGAAGGGGGACGAGGCCAACGAGCGGCTGCAACGCATCTACGGCACCGCCTTCGCGACGCCGGACGAGCTCGAGCGCTGGCTCGAGCAGGCCGAGCAGGCGCGGGCGCGCGACCACCGGCGCCTGGGGCCCGAGCTGGACCTCTTCAGCTTCCACCCGGCGGCGCCGGCGAGCCCGTTCTTCCACCCCAAGGGAGCGTTCGTCTACAACGCGCTGGCCGGGCTGATCCGTGAGCTCCAGGAGAGGAGCGGCTTCGCCGAGGTGGTGACGCCGCAGATCCTCGACGTCGAGCTCTGGCACACCTCCGGCCATTGGGACCACTACCGGGAGGCGATGTTCTTCACCGCCCTCGACGAGCGGCAGTTCGCGGTCAAGCCGATGAACTGCCCGGGGCACTGCCTGATCTACCGCACGGCCCTGCGCTCCTACCGCGACCTGCCGATCCGCTACGCCGACTTCGGGCGCCTCCACCGCTACGAGAAGAGCGGCGTCGTCTCGGGCCTGACGCGGGTGCGCTCGTTCGCGCAGGACGACTCGCACAGCTTCGTCCTGCCCGAGCAGATCGCGGGCGAGGTGCAGCTCCTGATCGGCATGATCCTCGAGCTCTACGCCCTCTTCGCCTTCGGCGACGTGCGCATCGAGCTCTCGACGCGCCCGGAGAAGCGGCTCGGCGACGACGCCACCTGGGACCGCGCCGAGCAGGCGCTGGCGGACGCGCTCGAGCGTTCCGGCATGCCCTACGAGCTCAACCCCGGGGAGGGGAACTTCTACGGGCCGAAGATCGACTTCCACGTCCGCGACGTCCTCGGCCGCTCCTGGCAGCTCGGCACCGTGCAGCTCGACTATCAGATGCCGGAGCGCTTCGGCCTCGCCTACGTCGGTCCCGACGGCGCCGAGCACGCGCCGGTGATGATCCACAGCGCCAAGCTCGGCTCGATCGAGCGCTTCCTCGGGATCCTCATCGAGCACACCGGGGGGGCGTTCCCGGTCTGGCTGGCGCCGGTGCAGGCAATGGTGGTCCCGGTGTCGGAGAAATGTTTCGAGTACGCGGCCAGCCTGCACGAAAAGCTCAGGAAGGAAGACGTCCGCGTCGAGCTCGATGCGAGCAACGAGAAGCTGGGATTCAAGATCCGGCGGGCGCAGCTCCAGAAAGTGCCCTACATGCTCGTGGTGGGAAACCGCGAGCAGGAGAGCTGCACCGTAGCGGTGCGTTTGCGGAGCGGCGAGGATCTCGGCGCAATCCTGCCCGGAGAGTTCCTTACCCGGCTCAAGGGGCGAGTCGCGAGCCGCAGCGCGGAGCTGTAGAGCCCGGGCGCGTGGGGCGCCCCGGCGTACGCAAGGAGGATTGAGCACATCATCGACAAGACGACGAGGGTGAACGACCGCATCCGGGTGCGGGAGGTGCGACTGATCGACGCCGACGGCTCGCAGGCCGGTATCGTGCCGGTCGAGGAGGCCTTGCGGCGCGCGCAGGAGCAGGCGCTCGACCTGGTGGAGGTGGCGCCCACCGCCAAGCCGCCGGTGTGCCGCGTCATGGACTTCGGCAAGTTCCTCTACCAGCAGAAGAAGAAGGCCCACGAATCGAAGAAGAAGCAGAAGATCATCCAGGTCAAGGAGGTCAAGTTCCGCCCCAACATCGACGACCACGACTACGACTTCAAGCTGAAGAACGTGGTCCGCTTCCTCGAGGAGGGGGACAAGGTCAAGGCGACCGTCCAGTTCCGCGGGCGCGAGATGGCGCGGACCGACCTCGGTCACAAGCTGCTGGCGCGGGTGGCGGCGGACGTCGGCGAGCGAGGGGTGGTAGAATCGCACCCCGAAATGGCCGGCAACCGGATGCACGTCATCCTGGGGCCGCCCCGACACGGCGTCAAGAAGGCCACCAGCTAAGCACCCGAGAAAGGGAGCGCGGCGGGCGCTGATCGGAGCCCGGCGCGAAAGCTTTCGCGTCCCGGCGGCTCGGCGCGGCATTCACGGAAAGGAGTGGGCCGGTGCCCAAGCAGAAGAGTCACAGGGGGGCCGCCAAGCGCTTCAAGGTCACGGCGGGCGGGAAGGTGATGCGGCATCAGTCGATGCACACCCACATCCTGACCAAGAAGACCACGAAGCGGAAGCGGAACCTGCGCAAGGCGACGACGGTGTCGGACGCCTTCGCCCACACGATCAAGGAGATGCTGCACTCGTAGCGGCATCGCGTCACCCGGGCCGCCGGTGGGACGAACCTGTCCACCGGGGCCGACTGCGCACCCGATCGGGGCGCGCCCGACCAAAAGAACGAGGTTCGTCCATGGCACGCGTCAAGCGCGGCAACGTCCGCAAAGAGCGCCGCAAGAAGATCCTCAAGGCCGCCAAGGGCTTCTGGGGCACCAAGTCCAAGGCCCACCGCATGGCCAAACAGGCCGTGGACAAGGCGCTGGGCTACGCCTACCGCGACCGGCGGCAGAAGAAGCGCCAGCTCCGCAGCCTCTGGATCGTGCGCATCAACGCCGCCGCCCGCCTCCACGGGCTCTCCTACAGCCGGCTGATGGCCGGGCTCAAGGCCGCCGGCAACGAGCTGGACCGCAAGGTCTTGGCGGACCTCGCGGTGCGCGATCCGCAGGCCTTCGCGGTCCTCGCCGAGAGCGCCAAGGGGGCGCTGCCGGCGGCGCCGCCCGAAGAGCCCCGCCCCGCGGAGGTCTGAGTTGGCGGTCGAGCCGCGCATCACCGCCGCGGCCGACCTCGCCGAGCTCTCCGAACGGTTCGAGCGCGAGGCCGCGGCGGTCGAGGAGCGGACCGCCTGGGAGGAGCTGCGGCTGCGCTGGGCGGGGCGCAAGCAGGGGCTGGTGCGCGCGCTGCTCGCCCGGCTGGGCGAGGTGCCGGCCGAGGAGCGGCGCGACTTCGGCCAGGCGGTCAACGCCCTCAAGGAGCGGATCGAGGCCCGGCTCGCCGAGCTCGATGCGCAGCTGACCGCCCGCGAGCGCGAAGCGGCGCGGCGCGCCTCGGCGATCGACGTCACCCTGCCGGGCCGCGGCCCGGCCCTCGGCAGCCTCCACCCGGTCACCCAGGTGCAGCGCGAGATCGAGGCGATCTTCGCCGAGCTCGGCTACAGCGTCGCCGAGGGGCCGGAGGTCGAGGACGACTTCCACAACTTCGAGGCCCTCAACTTCCCGCCCGACCACCCGGCGCGCGACACGCAGGACACCTTCTTCCTCAAGAGCGGCCTGCTGCTGCGCACTCACACCTCGCCGGTGCAGATCCGCACCATGCTGGCGCGCAAGCCGCCGATCCGCGTCATCTGCCCGGGGCGGGTCTACCGCGCCGACAACGACCTCCGCCACTCGCCGATGTTCCATCAGGTCGAGGGGCTGGCGGTCGGCGAGGGGATCACCTTCGGCCACCTCAAGGGAACGCTCGAGGCGTTCTTGAAGCGCCTCTTCACGCCGGAGACCGGCGTGCGCCTCCGCCCCAGCTTCTTCCCCTTCACCGAGCCCTCGGCCGAGGTGGACATCACCTGCCCGTTCTGCCGCGGCGCCGGCTGCGACACCTGCTCGCGCACCGGCTGGATGGAGATCCTGGGCTCGGGCATGGTCGACCCGCGGGTGCTCGCCAACTGCGAGATCGATCCCGACGTCTACACCGGCTTCGCCTTCGGCCTCGGCCTCGACCGCGTGGCGATGATCCGCTACGGCATCCCCAACATCCGCATGCTCTTCGAGAACGACGAGCGGCTGCTGCGCCAGGTCCGTCCATGACGGACCCGGCTCCGCTCGAGCGCGGCTGATGCTCTTCTCCCTGGAGTGGCTCTCGGAGTACGTCGAGATCCCCGGCGGCGAGGACGGCGCGCGCGAGCTGGCGCGGCGCCTCACCGGCGCCGGCCTGGCCGTCGAGCAGCTCGCCCGGCGCGACGGCGACCTCCTCTTCGACGTCGACGTGACGACCAATCGCGTCGACTGCATGTGTCACGTCGGCCTCGCCCGCGAGGTGGCCGTGGTGCTAGACGAGCCGTTGCGCCGGCCGCCGGCGGCGGCCGAGGAGTCGCCCGAGCCGATCGCGGAGCTGGCCGCGCTGGCGGTCGAGGACCCGGAGGGGTGCCCGCGCTACGTGGCCCGGGTGGTGCGCGGCGTCACGGTGGGTCCGAGCCCCGAGTGGCTGCGCCGGCGGCTCGAGGCGATCGGCCAGCGCTCGATCAACAACGTCGTGGACGTCACCAACTACGTCCTCTGGGAGCTGGGCCAGCCGCTCCACGCCTTCGACCTGGCGCGCCTGGCCGGGAGCCGGCTCGTCGTCCGCCGCGCCGCGCCGGGGGAGAAGCTGGTGACGCTCGACGGCGCCCCGCGCGAGCTCGACGCCGAGATCCTGGTCATCGCCGACGCCGAACGGCCGGTGGCGCTCGCCGGGATGATGGGCGGCGCCGACAGCGAGGTCACCGCCGCTACCGCCGACGTGCTCCTCGAGAGCGCGCACTTCGACCGCCGGCGGGTGCGGGCGGCGGGCCGCCGCTTCGGCCTCCACACCGACGCCAGCCACCGCTTCGAGCGCGGCACCGACCCGGAAGGGTGCCCGGAGGCCGCCAGCCGCGCGGCGCTCCTGCTCGCCGAGGTGGCCGGGGGGGTCGTGGCGCACGGCGCGCTCGATCTGCGCTGGGCCGAGGCGCCGAGCTGGACGCCGCGCGGCTTCCTCGACCTCGGCCGGCTCCAGGCGTTTGCCGGCGCCGAGGTGCCGCGCTCGGACGTCAAGCGCTGGCTCAACGGCCTGGGCTTCCGCCTGCGCGCTCTCGACGATGCCGTCTGGGAGGTGACGGCGCCCTCGTGGCGCTACTTCGACATGGAGCCGCGGCCGGCCGAGGAGGGGAAGGAGCCGAAGATCTACCCGGCCGACCTCTACGAGGAGGTGCTGCGGCTCTACGGCTACGACCGCATCCCCGCCAACCTGCCGGCGGTCGCCGGTCCGGACGCGCCGGCCGGCCCCGAGGCGGCGCGGCGCCGGCGCCTGCGCGACCAGCTCGCTGCCTGCGGCTACGCCGAGGCCATCAACCTCGCCTTCGTCGACCCGCGCGAAGACGAGTCGTTCCCGAGCCTGCGCCCCTCGGCGCCGGCGCTGCAGCTGGCGAACCCGCTCTCGGAGCGGCTCGCGCTGCTGCGCCGGTCGCTCCTGCCCGGGCTCGTCGAGAGCGCCCGCTTCAACCAGCGCCGCGGCGCCCCGTTCGTCCAGCTCTTCGAGGTCGGGCGGGTCTTCTTCCCGCCCTCCGGCAACCGCGCCGAGGCGGCGCTGCCCGACGAGCCGGAGATGGTCGCCCTGGTCTGCGGCGGGCGCCGCGGCACGCCGTGGGACGGCGCCCGCGACCTCGACCTCTTCGACCTGAAGGGGGTCCTGGAGGAACTGGCGGAGTCTTTCGGCGGCCGCTTCGAAGCGCGGGCCGCGGACCTGCCGGGGCTCGTCCGGGGCGCCGCCGCCGAGCTCGTGCTGCGCGGCGAGGTCGTCGGCTCCTTCGGGCAGGTGGCGGGGGAGGAGGGCTACGCGCTCTACGCCGCCGAGCTCGCGGTCGAGCCGCTGGTGGCGGGCGAGCCGGCGCTCGCGGTGGCCGCGCCCTCGCGTCTCCCGGGCGTCGCGGCCGACTACACCCTCACCCACCCGGTCGGCGTTTCCTGGGCGGAGCTCGAACGCGCCATCGCCCGCGCCGCGCCCCCGGACCTCGCCTCCTTCCGCCTCAAGGATCGCTACCGGGGCCCCGGCGTGCCCGAGGGGGCGGTCAACACGACGATCACCTTCCTCTACAACGCCCGCGACCGCTCGCTGACCCAGGAGGAGGTCAACGAGCGGCAGGCGGCGCTGACGGCGGAGCTGGAGCGGCGGTTCGGGTGGAGGGGGTAGAGGGAAGACCTGCCGAGCGCCAACAGAAAGCGCTTGGGGCGGTTGCGTCGGCGGATGGAAGGTTCCACGCGCCGAATGGAACCGGATCGCGGCTGGATGGAGCCCGAAGTCGCACGGATCGGGCCGGATCGCTTTCGTACTCAGCCCGATCGCGTGGCGCTGGACCCCAACTGCTCTCGTACCCAGCCCAAGCGCCCGCGGATGGAGCCCGATCGTGTTTGTACCCAGCCCGATCGCCGGCGAACCGAGCCCAAGCGTCGGCGGACCGAGCCCAAGCGGCGGCGGACCCAGGCCCATCGCCGCCCGACCCAGCCCAATCGCCGCCGGACCCAGCCCGATCGCCAGCGGACCGACTCCATGTGCGAGCCGCGCGGCTCCAATCGTCAGGAAGGGAGGTCGGCCCCGATCACCTCCGCCACTGTCCCTACCCCGTCCCGCTCGAGCAGCGCCAGCAGCTCCTCGTTGATCCGCCGCACGAGGCCCGGGCCGCGGTAGACGAGCGCCGTGTAGAGCTGTACGAGGGAGGCGCCGGCGCGGAGGCGGCGGTAGGCCTCGGCGCCGGAGTCGATGCCGCCGACCGAGACGAGGACGCCGCGGCCTGAGACGGCGGGGGCGAGCGCCCGGAGCATGCGGAAGCTCTTCTCGCGCAGCACCCGCCCGGAGAGGCCGCCGCCTTCGCGCGCCCCCGGGAGGAGCGCGTAGTCGGTCGTCGTGTTCGTCGCCACGATCCCCGCCGCGCCTGCTTCCAGCGCCGCCGCCGCCAGCGCCGCCGCCGGCTCTTCCCCAAGGTCGGGCGAGAGCTTGACCAGCACTGGCTTGTCCGTCAACCCCCCGGCCATCCCGAGCACCTCGCGCACGAAGCCCTCGTTCTGGAGGTCGCGCAGCCCGGGCGTGTTCGGCGAGGAGAGGTTGACGACCAGGTAGTCGGCGAGCGGCGCCAGCCGCTGCACGAGCTTCCGGTAGTCCGCGAGCGCCTCGCCCGGCGGCGTGCCCCGCCCCTTGCCCAGGTTCACTCCCACCGGCAGCGGGTACGGCCGCTGCGCGGCGAGCCGCGCCGCCAGCGCCGCCATGCCGGCGTTGTTGAAGCCGAGGGCGTTCTGCAGGCTCTCGGCTCCGGGGTGACGGAAGAGCCGCGGGCGGGGGTTGCCCTCCTGCGGGCGCGGCGTCACCGTGCCGACCTCGGCGAAACCGAAGCCGAGCGCCGGCAGCGCCGCGACGGCCACGCCGTCCTTGTCGAACCCGGCGGCGAGCCCCACCGGGTTGGCGAAGCGTTGCCCGAAGAGCGTCTGGGCGAGGCGCGGGTCGTCCACTCGCCAGCGCCCCGCCAGCCGCTCGGCGAGCGAGGGGAGGAGCGCCAGCGCCCGCAATCCCGTGAGCGCCAGCTCGTGGCTCCTCTCGGGGTCGAGGCGGAAGAGCAGCCCCCGGAGCGGGTAGCCCATCGTGATATCATGTGCCAAGTCTCTGCGCCTCAGACACTTGATGCGGGGACGGGAACCGACTCCGACGTGAGCACAGCGACTCCGACCAGCACTTCGGTGGAGATCTTTGGCTCGACGTACCACGTGCGGGGCGGCGACGGCAGCGGCGACCTCCAGGAGCTGGCCCGGGTGGTGGACGGCAGGATGCGGGAGCTGGCGGCGCACGCCGGCTCGGCCGACCCGGCGCGGCTGGCGATCCTGGTGGCGCTCAACCTGGCCGACGAGCTGTCGCGCGCCCGCGAGCAGCAGGAAGGCGAACGGGTCGAGATCAGGGAGAAAGTGGCGGACCTGGCCAAGGGGCTGGAAGCTGCCCTCGAAGAGTGAGACAGCGGCCCCGCCGCCGACTTGGGATATCATGAGCGAGTTTGCATCCCCTGTGTGGTTTGTGATGGGTTCAACGGTATTAGAACCAACACGGATCACTCGGGAGTCTTTACCTACGGGACTGTGCCAGCCTCGCATCGACGAGGACGCTAATGGCCCGTAGAGCGGACACCCACCTGACGCGTACCAGGTTCTGACGCGACAGCCCCCACGGCTGCGCGGGGGATGCCCTTACCTCCCTCTCCCGGGGACCTCCCGATCCCGCCCGGCGCCTTCCTGTTCGAGGACGAACAGGGAGACCACCGGTGAACACCGATCTGATCCTCGCCGCGGCGCTGGTCTTCGCCGCGGTCGTCGTGCCCCTCGTCTGGTGGCTGTTCGTCCGCCGCGCGGCGCGCCGCGTGCTCGCCCAGGCCGAGCGCGACGCCGCCAAGGCCCTCGAAGACGCCGAGCGCGAGCGCGAGGCCCAGCTCCGCGAAGCCGAGCTGGCGGCCAAGGAGAAGCTCCTCCAGGCGCG
>DASUNQ010000008.1:0-5168 GCA_036277075.1 Thermoanaerobaculia bacterium | reverse complement strand
GACCCCGGCTCCGGCGGCCGCGCGACGGCGCCGCCGCCGGGGAGGCGGACGTGGTCGCCGGCCTGGATCGGCGTGCGCTCGCTCAGCACGCGGCAGGAGGCGGAGCGCTCGGCGGCGAAGACGACCTCGACCTCGCCGATCGTCTCGCCGCCGCGCACCACCTCCAGCCGGTCGCCGACGTCCACGCCGGCGAGCGTCCCGGCGTCGAGGTAGACGGTCTCGGGCGTGCGGTAGCGGACGCCGGCCTCGGTCCCGGCCTGCGCGTCGGCGGCGGCCGGGCCGAGGGCGAGGAGGACGAGCGCGAGGAGAGCGGCGGGCGGCGCGTGGCGGCGCATGGCTACTCCCTCCCCGTCGGATGGCAGGCGAGACAGGCCGAGCTCTCGTAGCGGTAGCCGCGCACGTCGTCGTGCTCGTCGTCCATCTCCGAGCGGCGGTGCTCGTGGCAGGTGAGGCAGGTGAAGCTCTGGAAGCCGCCCGGGTGGCACTCGCTGCAGGAGTTCCAGACGCCGCGGTGCGGCCCCGAGAAGATGGGGAAGAGCTGGTCGTGCTGGCTGAAGTCGGCGTTGGCGAAGTCGAAGGTGTCGTGGCACTCGCCGCAGGTGCGCGGGAAGCCGAGCCGGACGTGGTCGGGCACGGCGCGGCGGAAGTCCTCGAGGTGGCAGTCGACGCAGGCCACCGGCGTCGCCGCGTGCTCGAAGGGGGGCGCCTCGCGGTGGCAGGCGACGCAGTCGAGCGTCGCGTGCGCACCGGTGAGCGGCAGCAGCGAGGCGGCGTGGATGGCGAAGATCCCCTCGCGGTCGTGCCAGCCGCCGGGGGTGTGGCAGGCCTGGCAGTCGAAGCCGAGGGTCGCCTGGTGGACGTTCTCGTGGCAGTCGGCGCAGGCGGTGGGGACGAAGGCGAAGCGCAGGTCCTCGTGACAGCCGAGACAGGCGACGGCGGAGTGGCTCTTGAGCAGCGGAAAGCCGGTTTCCTTGCCGTGATCGAACGGCAGCGGCCGGCGCAGGGGGGTCCAGCCCTCCGGGCTGTGGCAGTGCTCGCAGCCGACCTGGAGCGGCCCGTGCGGGTTGGGGCTGGCCTGGCGCGCGCCGAGCGGCGCGGCGACCTGAAGCAGGGCCGCCGCCGCCACGGCGACGGCGAGCGATCTCGAGCTCATCCTCCCCTCCTCGTCTCGCCGCCGTGGCACCCCTCGCAGGTGACGGGCAGCGGCTTGAAGCGCACGAACGGCTTGCCGTCGCGCGTCTCGGTGCGATGGCAGGCGCCGCAGGCGAGGTCGCGGTGGGCGCCGACCAGCTTGAAGCGCGAATGGCGGTCGTGGTCGAAGGCGACGCGGCGCCAGCTCTCCGGCGCGTGGCACTGCGGGCAGCCGAGCGGCGGCGAGGCGCGCGCGAACTGCCCCTGGTGCGGGTCGCCGTGGCAGGCGGCGCAGGCGGTCGAGGCGAAGCGGAACTGGACGACCCGCGCCGACGACCGCCGCTCGCCGGCCGGGAGCCGCTCGAGCACCGCCGCGGGCAGCTCGCGCACCGCGACCTCGCGGTGGCAGGCGATGCAGGGGACGGCGCGGTGGGCGCCTTCGAGCGGGAACTGCGAGCTCTGGTGCGCAGCGGCGGTGAAGGTCGAGGGGGAGAACCCCTCGACGCGGTGGCACCCCTCGCACGCCGCGCCGCCGCTCCGGGCGGCGAACTGTCCGGCGTGTGGGTCTCGGTGGCAGTCGGCGCAGCGCTCGAACTTGAGCCCCCGCCGCGGCTGCCCCGGCCGGTGGCAGGCGTCGCAGGCCACCCGGCGGTGCCCGCCGCGCAGCGGGAAGCGGGTCTTGTCGTGGTCGAAGTCGCGGCCCACCGAGGCCTGGCGCCAGGGGTTGGCGGTCGAGTGGCACTGCGTGCAGGTGGTGCCGAAGCGGCCGGCGTGCGGATCGCGGTGGCAGTCCGTGCAGCGCGCGTGGGCCATGCGGCCGAAGACCACGGCGCCGGCGCGGTCGCGCCCCTTGTGGCAGCTCCCGCAGGCCACCGCGCGGTGGCGGCCGGTCAGCGGGAAGCCGGTGCGGCCGTGGTCGAAGGCGGCGCGCGCCCCCTGGCGCCAGCCGGCGGTCGAGTGGCACTGCGCGCAGGTCGCGCCGAAGCGCCCCTGGTGCGGGTCGCGGTGGCAGCTCGCGCAGCTCTGGTGCGCGACGCCGGCGAAGACCAGGAACTTGCGGTCGGGATCGGCGGCGAGGGCGTCGGCCTTCGCCGGGTGGCAGCTCGCGCAGGCGACGGCCTGGTGGCGGCCGGTGAGCGGAAAGTCGGTCTGCGCGTGATCGAACTTGGCCGGCGGCCGCCAGCCCGCCATCGTGTGACAGGAGAGGCAGCCGTTGGCGGCGACCTGCCCGCGGTGCTCGTCGCGATGGCAGGCGAGGCAGGCGGGCGAGAGCCCGAGGAAGGTGCGCTGGAGGTTGGCGCCGCCCGCCGCCAGCGCCTGCCGGCCGCGCACGAAGGCCGGCCGGTGGCAGGCGCGGCAGGCCTGACGGGCGTGCGCGCCCTGCAGGGCGTAGCCGGTCCGGCGGTGGTCGAAGCGCGTCTGCCCCTCCTTGCCCCAGTCGATGAGCCGGAACTTCCGCCCGTAGTGCTCGATGTGGCAGCTCTCGCAGCGGGCGCGGAAGGCGGCGCCGGCGTGGAGCCCGCGGCCGGCCGCGATGCGGGCGCGCAGCGCGCGGTGGCAGTCGAGGCACTTGGCGGCGGCCACGCCCTCCCCCGTCTGGTGGCACTTGAGGCAGTTGGCGGTCCCCTCGAGCCGGGCGTGCGGCTGGCTCAGCGGACCGGGGGAGAGCTGGGCGGCGGCGGGCGCGGCGGCGAGGAGGAGACCGGTCACGATCCGCCCCGGGCTCACCGGCCGGGCCTCCAGCCATAGCCGGTGAGGAGTGCCGTCGCGACGTGGACCACCATGAAGAGGTACATGACGACGGCGAACGGCTTGTGGACCACGTGCCAGTAGTGGAAGAGCTGCTGCAGCCGGCTCCAGAGGACGAGCCGGCGCTCGAGCACCGCCTTCTGCCGCGCCGTCCGCCCGACCTCGCGCAGGAGCCGCGGCGGGGCGTCCCGGAGCTCCCGCCGCAGCCGCCGCGCGAAGGCGCGCAGCCGCCAGCGCAGGGCGATCGACTGGAAGGGCAGCGCGAGGAGCAGCCGGCCGACGCCGGCCGTCGGCGTCGTGCCGGCGAGGGCGATGCGGTCGAGCTCGGCCAGCCGCTCCTCGCCGAGCCCGAGCTCCTCGCGCAGGCGGCGGGTGAGGTCCCGGTGCAGCCCCTCGGTCTCCGCCAGGGTCAGCGCGTCGCCGGCGCGGGTGCGCGGGATCTGCAGGTAGAGGTAGCGGCCGAGGACGCCGGAGAGCGCCACCGCGATCATCGACCAGAAGCTCAGCGCCACCAGCCCCTGCACCTTGAACGAGCTGTGCAGGACGACGAGCAGCGGCCCGATGACGCCGCAGAAGATGTGCAGGTCCAGCCATTCGCGAAGGCGCCCGAGCCCGCGCAGCGCGCGCACCCGCTTGCGCGCCGAGTAGAGGAGCATCAGCACCATCAGCGAGGAGCCGACGACGCCGAAGGCGTGGCCGCGGAAGCCGCCCGGCTTGAGCGCCCAGAAGTCCGCGTGCCGCGGCCGCTCGAGGAGCGGCGTCCCGTAGAAGGAGCGCCCTTCCAGGTAGAAGGAGAAGATGGCGCCGAATGCGGTGATGTAGAGAAGGCCGAGGAACAGCTTGAAGGGGGTGACCTTCATGACGGCGCTGCCATCGCCCCCGCGATGCAAGGGACCTGCCGGCGCCGGCGGCGCTACTCGAAGCCGCGCCGGCTCTCGTACCACGCGAGCGGCCGGCGGAGGTGGTAGGTGCGCTGCTCGTCGGTGAGCTCGATGCCGGTGGCAAGGCGGCCGTAGCGGACGAAGAGGTAGCCGCGCTTGCGCTCGGGCGAGAGGCGGAGGCGGGTGCGCAGGTCGAGCCGGTCCCCCTGGACGCGCAGCGGGTCGAGCTCGATGGCGCCGCCGGCGAAACGCAGCTCGGCGCGTGCCGCCAGCCGCTCCTCGGCGAGGATCCCCTGGAGCCAGCCGAGCGCCCGCTGCCGGCGGGCGAAGAGGGCCAGCAGGAGCCCCGCGTCCTTCATCCGCGCGGCGACCGTGCTCTCGAGGACCAGCGGGCGGGTCCAGCGCACGGTGCCGCGCGTCAAGTCGAGGTGCGCCCACCAGCCGTCGGCCACGGGCACCGGCGTCGTCTCGCCGAGCTCGTTCCACGCGACCCGTTCGAGGACCAGGCGGGTGCCGTCGAGCGCGAAGCGGTCCTGCGACAGGTCGGGGGCCGCGAGCCGGGCGCGCAGGTCGAGGGCGCCGGCGAGGACGAGGTCGTGGAAGCGCACCCGCACGCCGGTCGAAGACAAGGCGAGCTCGCCGCGGCCGCGGTTGCCGGCGGTCTCGAGCGTGAAGTCCGAGCGCAGACGGCCGGCGCCCCCGAGGATCGCGAGACCGGCGCCGACCGGGAGGTAGCCGTTAAAGGCCGCGAGGTCCGGCGCCTCGGCGGAGGGCAGGAGTACGCGCAGGCGGACGTCGCGCTCGGCGTGGGTCAGGTCCAGGTCGTCGGTCGCCAGGGTGAGGCGCAGGCCGCGGCCGCGCAGGTGGGGGCGGGCGCCGGGCGCCTCCCGCGCGGCGATCTCGAAGCGGTCGAAGAGGACCTGGAGGTCGAGCGCCGGAGCGCTCGCCGGCCCGCCCACCGCGCCGGTCACCGTGGCCATGCCGCGCGCGCGGCTGGTCAGGTACTCGGCCTCGATGCGCGCTGGCGCGATGCGCAGCCGGCTGCCGCGTCCGAGGCGGCCGTGGTCGAGCTCGACGGTGGCGGCGAGCGGGCCCTCGCCGCGCAGGTCGAGCCAGGGCGCCTTCGCCAGGTAGGGATCGAGGAAGCCGAGCGAGGCGAGCCGGCCGGCGACCGTCGTCGAGAGGCTGAGCGGGCGGAGCGTCGCGGCGCCGCGCAGGGTGCCGGGGCGGAAGGGGTCGAGCCGCCCCGTGCCGCGCAGCGCGAGGTCGCGCGCCAGGGTCTCGGCGCCGCGCGCGATCCGGCCGCTCGCCACGCCGAAGGTCGTGGGCTCGAGGGCCAGCGTGCCGCCGGTCCAGGCGAGGCCGCCGGCCGCCTCGACGCCGCCGGTGAGGTCGAGGCCTGCGGCC
>DASUNQ010000007.1:0-4424 GCA_036277075.1 Thermoanaerobaculia bacterium | reverse complement strand
GGGCCGGCGCTGCTGCGCATCGAAAGGGAGGGGGAATGAAGATCCTGGTGACGGGGGGGACCGGCTTCACGGGAGCGGCCCTGGTGGCGCGGCTCCTCGACCTCGGTCACGAGGTCGTGGCGCTCGACAACAAGGAGGGCATCCGCATCGGCGAGCTGCGCGCCCGCGGCGCGGACGTCCACCTCGCCAGCGTCACCGACCCGGAGGCGGTGCGCCGAGCCGTCGAAGGGGCCGAGGTGGTGCACCACGTGGCCGCGGCGTTCCGCGAGAACCTGCCGCCGAGGGACTATCGGGAGACCAACGTGGAGGGCACCCGCAACGTCCTCGAGGCCGCGCGCCGCGCCGGCGTACGGCGGGTCGTTCATTGCAGCACCGTCGGGGTGCACGGCAACGTCGAGCGGCCGCCGGCCGGAGAGGACGCCCCCATCCACCCCGCCGACTATTATCAGCGGACAAAGTACGAGGCCGAGCCGCTGGTCATGGAAGCGGCGCGCGCCGGGCTCGAGACGGTGATCCTCCGCCCGGCCGCGATCTACGGCCCGGGCGACCCCGGCCGCTTCCTGCTGATCTTCCGCCGCGTGGCGCGCGGCACCTTTCCGATGTTCGGCAGCGGTCGCACGCTCTACCACCCGCTCTACGTCGACAACCTCGTCGACGCCTTCGTCCTGGCGCAGGACAGCCCACGCCGCGACGGCGAGGCCTACCTGATTGCCGACGAGGAGTACGTGGCGATCGAGGACCTGGTACGGCGGGTGGCGCGCGCCCTCGGCACCGAGGTGCGCATCCCGCACTACCCGGTCTGGCCGGTGGTCGCCGCCGGCCATCTGTGCGAGGCGCTCTGCAAGCCCTTCGGTGTGACGCCGCCGATCTTCCCGCGGCGCGTCGACTGGTACCGCCAGAACCGCGCCTTCAAGATCGAAAAGGCGAAGCGCGAGCTCGGCTACCGCCCCCGCGTGGACCTCGACGAGGGGCTCCGGCGCACCGCGGAGTGGTATCGCCGCGCAGGATATCTCTAGTCCGCTCAGCACATTGCACATGTGCTATGGCACGAACGCTGCTTCTCTAGGCAGCCGCGTGCAAACCTGTATGATCGATTCATATTGCAGGGTTAGGCCCCGAGAAAGGCACACCCGCCGCGAGGCGGGGCCGCAAAGCGCAGGGATCTCGCCGCGAGATCGCCCTGGCTCCCGAAGGCCCGCAGCACCACATCAACGGGACGGATAACGAGGAGGTGCAAGATGCATCTACGGGTCTTTAGAGGAGTCGCCATGGCACTCGCTGCGCTCGCCTTCGCGGCCGCGGCGCAGGCCACCACGCTGTCGGTCGCGCTGGACGTCCAGGGCCAAGGGCTGTCGGCTGTCGCCGGCGGCGTCGGGATGGAGGGGATCGGCGCCGGCACGCGCAACATCTCCGTCAACATCGGCGGGCCGGTGCAGGGCGCTCTGCTCTATTGGGCGGGCCGCGATCGGCCCTGCCCGCAGGTCGCCGGCGCCTGCGTCATCCCCTTTCAGCCCTACAAGGACCAGGTGGTGCGCTTCGAGGGCAACCTGATCACCGGCACGATCATCGGCACCGAAGGTCAGCCGGTCTCCGCCGGCGGGCCGATCAACAACATCGGCTACCTCGCCGACGTGACCTCGATCGTGCAGGCCAAGGGGACGGGCGCCCAGACCTTCGCGCTCCAGGACGGCGACCTCGCTAGCAATCTGTTCCGCTTCAACGGCGCCACGCTGCTGGTCATCTACACCGACCCGGCGGACCCCGATAGCTACCGGTTGATCGTCTTCGACGGGCTGGACTTCGCCTACGGCGCCGATCCGACCCCCGGCCCGACCCGGGTGACCGTGCCGATCGTCTTCCAGCACGGCTCGGCCGCCGCGGCGCGAACCGCCCAGCTGATCGTCTCGACCGGCGACTCCGTTGCATCGCGGCCGGACCGCATCGACATCAGCAACAACGCGAGCCTGGTCAACACCCTTGACTCGTCGAACGGCCCGGCATGGGACGCCGACACGATCGCCATCAACATCCCCGCCGGCGCGGCCTCGACGACCGTCCAGCTCTTCTCGGAGCCTGCGAACCAGAACCCCGACTCGCTGCTCTGGATCCTCGGTGCCCTGCGGGTGCCGCTGGAGGAGGACCCGCAGCCTCCGGGGGAGGAGGGCTGCACCCCCGGCTACTGGAAGAACCACACCGACTCCTGGGCGGGCACCGGGTACTCGCCGGGTCAGACGACCGGCAGCGTCTTCGCCGGCGCCGCTGCCTTCCCGAGCCTCGCGTCGAAGACCCTGCTCCAGTCGCTCCAAGCCGGCGGCGGTCCCGGCACCCTCGGTGCGGCGCAGATCCTGCTGCGGGCCGCCGTAGCGGCGCTGCTCAACGCGGCACATCCGGACGTCGACTACCCGCGCACGACGGCGGAGATCATCGCCGACGTCAACGCGGCGCTCGGCAGCAACAACCGCGACACGATGCTGGCTCTCGCCTCGCAGCTCGACGCGGACAACAACTTGGGCTGTCCCCTCAACTAGCCTCGCTGGACCGGGGCGCGGGAAGAGATCCCGCGCCCCGGAAGTTTTCTCTCTGGCGGACCATTCATAGACCAGTGCACATAAGGGTTGCCTCGCGCGCCCGCGCTTGGTAGGGTGCCGCCCGTTCGCCCCCAGTCGAGGCCGGCAGAGCCGCCTCAGAGTCTAACGGCCGGCGCCACCGCGCCTTGCGGGAGTCCCACGTGATGACCCGATCCGTTCTTTCCCTCTCCCTCCTCGCCGGGGCGCTCGCGCCGGCGTTCCTCGCGCCGCCGGCGGCCGCGGCCCCGCGCTTCGGCACCGAGGAGATCGTCGTTCGCTCCACCGCGACCTTCAACGGCCTCTCCGGCACGCCCAACCCCTTCACGGCCGTCTCCCTGACCGCCAAGGTCACCTCGCCGTCGGGCGCGACCTATACCGTCCCCGGCTTCTTCGACGGCGACGGCCTGGGCGGCGCTACCGGCAACGTCTGGAAGATCCGCATCTACGCCGACCGGGTCGGCACCTGGAAGTGGACCACCTCGAGCGCGACGTCGGGGCTCGGCGGGAAGTCCGGCACCTTCTCGTGCTCGGGAGCCCTCGCCGGCCGCTTCGCCGCCGGTCCGATCGTCGAGAACCCGCAGCGGCCGCGGAGCTTCATGCACCAGTACGGCGGGCCGGTGTTCCTCGCCGGGAAGTTCCTCGACCAGGCGGCGTCCGACCCTCTCAAGTGGTCGCACACGATGTTCTCCGAGAAGATGACCGAGACCAACCGCCAGGCGCTGCTCACCCGTCATCAAGGGATGAGCCTCAACAAGATCAACGTCTACCTGGCGAACAAGGGCGACTACGGCGGGACGTACCCGACGACGCCCTGGATCGGCGGGGCGTCCTCGAACGACAAGACCCGCTTCGACCTCAAGCGCTGGCGCACCTACGAGCAGTGGGTGGTCAAGCTCCGCAACGCCGGGTTCGTCGCCCAGCTCTGGTTCTTCGCCGACGACTCGGGCTTCGGCGACCTGCCGGACGCCGACCGCAAGCGGCTGATCCACTACGGCATGGCGCGCCTCTCGGGCTACGTCAACACGGTGTTCACGGGGATGCTCGAGTGGCAGGAGGGCTGGACCACGACCGAGGTCTCGAACCACATGACCTACCTCCAGCAGCAGAACCCCTGGGCGCGTCACGCCAGCGTCCACGGCACGACCGGCGACTTCTCCTTCCCGAGCGCCGCGTGGGCCGACTACATGGACACCCAACCGGGCAACTCCGCCAGCCACGCGACGGTCCACTCGCACGGGGTGCGCAACCGCGCGCTGGCGGCCAAGCCGCTGATCATCGAGGAGTTCGGCCTGGGGCTCGAGGACACCGCCGGGCGGCAGAAGGCGTGGGCCGCCTTCCTCTCGGGCGGCGCGGGCATCGGCACCGGCGCCTTCCTCAAGCGGCTCACTGCCTTCGTCCCGCGGGTGCCGTTCCACCTCATGGACCCGAACCAGGCCCTGGTGCGCTCCGGCACCGCCTACGCTCTGGCCCAGAAGGGGAGCGTCTACCTCTTCTACCTGCCGAACGGCGGCACCGTCAGCGTCGACCTCGCCTCGGCGACGGGGACGCTCTACGGCGAGTGGTACAACCCGCGCGACGGCGCCAGCGTCGTGGCGCCCACCGTCGCCGGCGGCGGCGTCCGCACTTATACGCCGCCGGGCGCCGGGGACTGGGTGCTGCGCGTCCGGAAGTGACCCCGCTGAGCTAGGAACAATGCCCGGACGGTCCGGGAACAGTTTGGACTTACCCCGGTTTGGTGGACGGTTGAAGTTTGGGGTCTCCTCTCATGATTGAAGCGAGCAGCTGCCCCCCCGCAGTCCGACGGAAAACGCGGAGCGCGCCAGCAGTGGCGTGCATCTAGGCTGCCTGCCGCCGGCG
>DASUNQ010000006.1:0-35775 GCA_036277075.1 Thermoanaerobaculia bacterium | reverse complement strand
ACCTGCCGCGGGCTTTCCGCGGCCAGGCGCACGGCGTAGGGCGCGGTCGAGCCCGCCGCCGCGACGATCGCGGGCTCGCCCACCACCTCGGCGAGGAAGTCGTCGAGCAGGTCGAGGTAGAGGTCCGGCCTGTAGGCGATGCGCGGCTTGTCGGAGCGGCCCCAGCCGAGGAGGTCCGGCACGTAGATGCGATGTGCCCCGGCGAGCCGCTCGGCGGCCGGCAGCCACTGCGCTCCGTGGTGGCCGGGCCCGAGCGAGTGGAGCAGGACCAGCGCCGGCCCGTCGCCCAGCTCCTGGAAGGCGACCGCGCCCAAGTCCCAGGCCCAGCGGTGGGAGCGTCCCCAGCGCGGCGCGGGGAGCGGCGCCGCGCGCCGGTGGACGAGCGCGTTGGCGACCAGCGGCAGGGCGACCGCCCCGGAGACCAGGAGCGTCCCCCGCAGCAGCCGCCGGGCGCACCGGCTCTCGAGTACCCGCGCGTCTGCGGCGCTGGCTGCGGTCATGGCGGGACTCGGAAGCAGCCGGCGTGCCAGCCGCGACGGCACCGCCGGCAACGGCGTATACTGAGTATCTCTCCCCGTGAGGATCTGGTCATGCCTGCCCGTCCGATCGTTCGACTCGGCCATCCGGCTCTCCGTACCCCCGCCAGCGCCGTTCCGCCGCCACAGATCGGCACCGCCGGGATCCAGGAGCTGATCGACGACATGGTCGAAACGATGCGCGCGGCCGAAGGGGTGGGGCTCGCGGCGCCGCAGGTGGGGGTCGAGCTGCAGCTCTTCGTCTACGAGGTGCGGCGCGAGGACGGCGAGCCGGTCCCGCTCCGCGTCGTGATCAACCCGATGCTCGCGCCGCTCGCCGGCGAGCTGGTCTACGACTGGGAAGGGTGCCTCTCGATCCCCGGCTTGCGCGGCCTCGTGCCGCGCCACCAGCGGGTGCGGGTGCGCGGCTTCGACCGCGGCGGCGCGGCGATCGACTACGTGGCCGACGGCTTCGAGGCGCGCATCGTCGAGCACGAGTTCGACCACCTCAACGGCGTCGTCTTCCTCGACCGCATGCGGGACCTCCGCTCCCTCGCCTACGCCGAGGAGTGGGCGGAGTTCCTGGCCGGCGACGAGGAGACGGCGGCGATCTCGGAGATCGGCTAGGCGCGAAGGCTTTCGCGCCGGGCTCCGATCAATGCCTAGGAGTGCCGTCCGTCGCGCGTCCAGCGCGACGGACTCCTAGGCGCCGGTCGGCGGTGGGGCGCGAGCTCCTGGTCGTCTGGGCCGGGCGCCACCAGCGCTCGAGCTGGGAGGAGCTGTGCGCCGGCTACCGGCGGCGGATCGCCCGGCTCGCGCCGATCCGTGACCTGCCCGTCCGCGCGCGCGGCGGCGCCGGCGACCCGCAGCGCCGGCGTGCCGAAGCCGAGGCGCTCCTCGCCGCTCTCCCCGATCCCTGCTGGCCGGTGGCGCTCGATCCCGCCGGCGAAGCGCTCGGCTCCGCCGACTTGGCGCGGCGGCTGGCGCGGCTGCGCGGCGAGTGGCCGCACCCGGTGGCGTTCCTGATCGGCTCGGACCTCGGCCTCGATCCCGCCGCCGCGGCCGCGGCGCGCTGGCGCCTCTCGCTCGGACCCCTCACGCTCTCGCACGAGCTGGCACGGCTCGTTCTTTACGAGCAACTCTTCCGCGCGCTCTCCATCGAGGCCGGAATGGGCTATCATCGCGGGCTCGTTTGAGCAGCCCTGCATAGGAGAGCCACCGTGGCGAGGACCCAGGCGAAGAGGAAGCCGGCGAAATCGCGCGCCCCGGCGCGCCCGGCGAAGCCGGCGAAGAAGACCGTCAAGGCCCCGAAGCCGAAGCCGAAGCCGGCCAAGGCGACCAAAGGCACCAAGGCGACCAAGCCGAGGCAGGCCGCCAAGCCGGCGAAGAGCACGCGGACGAAGGCGGCGAAGCCCGGCAAGCCTTCCACTCCGAAGGCGAGGCGGGCTTCCAAGACCCCGAAGACGTCGAAGGCAACGAAAGCCGCGAAGCCAGGCAAGACGACGAAAACGGCCAAGACGAGCCAGCCGACCAAGACGACGAAGAGCGCGCAGCGCAAGCCCGCGAAGAAGACCGCGAAGCCGTCGCGGCCCGTGAAGCCGAGCCGGCCGGCCGCGAAGACCGCCGCCAAGCCGGCCGCCAAGAGCGCCAAGGGCAAGCTCCTCAAGCTCGTCAAGGCGGTCGCCAGGCCGATCCTCGCCGCGGCGGTTGCCAAGGCCGCGGCGCCGAAGCGCTCCGCCGCGCCGCGCCCGACCCGTCCCACCCAGCCGACGCAGCCGGCCGCGCGCCGGGCGGTCCAACCCGCCCGGCCGGTCCCGACCAAGCCGCAGCCCGAGAGGAGCGAAAGCCAGACCGCCATGTCGACGGCCCGCAGTTCGGCCACACCCGAGCCCGCCAGCGACCTCTACGAGGGGCTCCGCCAGCGCCTGCAGCAGCAGCGCCAGGAGATCCTCGACATGTACAAGCAGGACCTGCGCGCCGGCCAGGAGTCGGCCGACGACGGCACCGAGGACATCGTCGACCGGGCCAACAACTCCTACAACCGGGAGCTGATGTTCTCGATCTCCGACAGCGAGCGGCAGATGCTCTTCCAGGTGGAGGACGCGCTGCGCCGCATGGACCAGGGGGTCTACGGCCGCTGCAGCAACTGCGGCCGCGAGATCGCCATGCAGCGGCTGGAGGCGGTGCCCTGGGCCCGCTTCTGCATCGACTGCCAGGAGCTCTCCGAGAAGGGGCTGCTCGCCGAGACCGACTAGGCGGCCGCGCCCGGCCCGGCGATGCCGCCCGCGATCGAGAAGCTCCTCGCCCTCGCCCGCTCCCCCGAGGGGGCGGGCCAGCCGGTCTGGCTGGTGCAGGGGGACCTCGTCCTCGCCGAGCCGGCGGCGGCGCGCCTGGCCGCCGCGCTCGCCGAGCGCGCCGGCTGCGCCGCCGAGTCGCACCGCCGCCCGCCTTCGCTCCTGCCGCTCCTTGCCGACCTCCGCACCTACTCGCTCTTCGGCGGCGGCAAGGTGGTGCTGGTCGTCGACAGCGCCGCACTCGCCGACCGCAACGCCGCAGCCGAGCTCCTCGCCGACGCCGAGGAGGCGCTGCCCGTCGACCCCTCGCGGCCGCTCGGCGCGCGCGAGCGGCACGCCGCTTCGCGCCTGCTCCAGGCGCTGCGCCTCTGCGACCTCGACCCCGAGCGCGGCGCCGCCGAGGAGGTCGTGAGCCGACTCCTCGCCGCGGTCGTCGCGGCGGGGGGTGAGGGCAGGTCGAAGCCGCGCAAGGGCTCCGAGGAGCGGCGCGGCCAGCTCGCGGCGCTGCTCGAGGCGGCCCGGCGCGAGGGGCTCCAGGGCTGGGGGGAGTCGGCGCTCGCCGAGCTCGTCGACGTGGTGCAGAGCGGCCTGCCGCCGGGGCACACGCTGGTGCTCGCCGAGCGCGTCGTCGCCGGCGGCCACCCGCTGGCGCGGCTCCTCGCCGAGCGCGGCACGCTGGCGCGGGCCGGGGAGGTCGAGGCCGCGCGCGACGGCGGCTGGGACGGGGCGGACCTCCTCGCCGCCGAGCTGGCGCGGCAGACCGGCGTGGCGATCGAGCGCGACGCCCTGGCCGAGCTCACCCGCCGCACCCTGCGGCAGGAGAGCGGCTGGCGGCGCGAGTCGCGGGGCGTCGACGCCGATTCGACGGCGCGCCTGGCCGGCGAGTACCGGAAGCTGGCGGAGCTGGCGCGCGGCTCGGGCGCGGCGCGCATCGAGCGGCGGCTCGTCGAGGAGGCGGTCGAGGACCGCGGCGAGGAGGACGTCTGGCAGGTGCTCGACGCCGCCGGTGCCGGGCGCGCGGGCGAGGCGCTCGACCGGCTCCGACGCCTGGTCGCCTCCGCCGAGGACCCGCAGTCGGCCCGCCTCGCCTTCTTCGGCCTCTTCGCCTCCTTCTGCCGTCAGCTCACCGCGGTCTCCGGGATGATGCGGCTGGCGCGCGTGCCGGGCGGCGAGACCCACTACCCGCGCTTCCGCGACCGCCATGCGCCGGCGCTCCAGGGGGAGCTCCCCGCCGGCGGCAAGAACCCGCTCGCCGGCCTCCACCCGTTCCGGCTCCACCGCGCCTACCTCGCGGCCTCGCGCCTGCCCGCGCCGCTCCTCGCCCGCCTTCCCGCCGAGGTGCTGGAGACCGAGCTCCAGATGAAGGGGGAGAGCGGCGAGGCCGACGTGGCGCTGGCGCGGCTGGTCGCTCACGTCGCGGGCGCCGCGCGTGCCTGAGCTCCCCGAGGTCGAGGTCCTGCGCCGCAGCCTCGAGCCGCTCCTCGTCGGCGATCGGCTCGAGGGGGTCGTGGTGCGCCACCGCGGTCTGCGCGAGCCGGTGGACACCCGGGCGCTCCGCCGCGCCGCCGCCGGCCGGCGCGTCCTCGCGCTGCGCCGTCGGGGCAAGTACCTGCTCGTCGACCTCGAGGCCGAGCGGACGCTCGTCGTCCACCTCGGCATGAGCGGCCGCCTGACCCTGGCGCCCGGCGGCGCGCCGCCGGAGCCGCACGAGCACGTCGCCTTCCCGCTCGCCTCGGGGCGCCGCCTCCGCTTCCGCGACCCGCGCCGCTTCGGCCTGGTCCTGGCACTGTGGACCGCCACCCTGCCGGGCGACCCGCACTTCGCGAGCCTCGGCGCCGAGCCGCTCGACGGCGCCTTCTCGGGCGAGACCCTCCGCCGCGCGGCGGCGGGGCGGCGCGGGCCGGTCAAGGCCTTCCTGATGGACGCCCGGGTCGTCGTCGGGGCGGGGAACATCTACGCCAGCGAGGCGCTGTTCCGCGCCGGCGTCCACCCCGAGCGCTCCGTCGCGCGCTTCTCGCCGGCGCGCTGGCAACGGCTCGCCGAGGCGCTCGTGGCGGTGCTCGAGCAGGCGATCGCCGAAGGGGGGACGACGCTCAACGACTTCACCGACGGCTCCGGCAACGTCGGCGAGTTCCAGGTGTCGCTCCGCGTCTACGGCCGCGAGGGGGAGGGCTGCCCGCGCTGCGGCCGCCCCGTGCGCCGGCGGGTCCAGGCCGGCCGCAGCACCTTCTACTGCTCAGGCTGCCAGCGCTAAGGCTGTCGGCGCGCCCGGCCCGCCGCTTTGGTACCATGCCCTCGATGAGCGCGCCCTGCGCCGCCCGCTCGCTGCTGCGCAGCTTCGGCCTGGCCGCGCTGGCGCTGCTGCTCCTCGCCGGCGCCGTCGAGCTGCACCCGGCGGAGGAGGCCGTGAGCCCCCTGGCCGGCCCGCAGCACTACTTCCCCGAGGCGGCGCACCCCGAGCAGCCGCTCCACGTCGAGGCCGCGGCGGCCGTCGAGCGCCCGCACTGCACCGCCTGCTTCCGGGGCTTGCAAGGGCGCGGCGCCGCACCCGCCGCCGGCCTGCGGCAGGGGATTGCCCCCCTCCCCGAGCGCCCGGCCGGCGCCGCCTCGCCGGCGCCGCTCCACGCGCCGCGGCCGAGCACCCGCGACCGCGCCCCGCCGTCCGCCTGACCCGTCCCTCGCGCCACGACCGACGTTCACTCGTTCGCGCCCCCGGCTATAAGGCCGGTGGGACCGTCAGGAGAAAACGATGCACCGAGGCATCCGGATGTTCCGTCCGGCGGCGTCCCTGGCGCTGCCGCTGGTCCTCTTCTTGGCCGCGGGCGTTGCCGCGGCGCAACCCCCCGCACCGCCCGAGCAGCCGGCGCAGCCGCGCCCGCGCGGCGCCCTCGCCGGCCGCGTCGTCGACGACGCGGGGCGGCCCGTCGCAGGCGCTCGCGTGTCGATCCTCGAGCTCAACCGCCACGCCACGACCGGCGCCGACGGCGCCTTCCGCTTCGACAATCTCCCCCCCGGCGAGTACCTGCTCGAGGCCGGCAGCGAGCGGGTGGGAACCGGCCTCGCGCGCGCCGCGGTGGCTGCCGGCGAGGTGGCCGAGATCACCATCGGCCTCGACCTCGCCGTCCACCGCGAGGAGATCGTCGTCACCGCCGGCGCCGACGGCCGCGGCCAGACCGAGATCGCCCAGCCCACCAGCGTCCTCTCCGACGAGGAGCTGGCGCGCCGGCTCGAGCCGACGCTCGGCGAGACCCTGAACGACGAGCCGGGGGTCACCTCGACCTACTTCGGCCCCGGCGCCAGCCGGCCGGTCATCCGCGGCCTCGGCGGCGACCGCGTGCGCGTCCTCCAGGGCGGCCTGGGCGCCGGTGACGCCTCGAGCACCAGCCCCGACCACGCGGTGTCGATCGACCCCCTGGCGGCAGAGCGGATCGAGGTGCTGCGCGGCCCGGCGACCCTCCTTTATGGCGGCAGCGCGGTAGGCGGCGTCGTGAACGTCATCGACCAGCGGGTTCCCGACCGGGTGCCGGAGACGCCGGTGACCGGCGTCGTCGAGCTGCGCGGCGGCACGGCGGCGGAGGAGCGCAGCGGCGCCACCTCACTCCTCGGCGGCAGCGGCCGGCTCGCCTGGCACCTCGACTTCGCCAAGCGCGAGAGCGAGGACGTGGAGATCCCCGGGTTTGCCGAGTCGGCGGCCTTCCGCCGCCAGGAGGAGGAGGAGGGGGAGGAGCACGACCAGGTCGCCGGCGTGCTCGAGAACAGCGCCGCCGAGAGCGAGAGCGGCAGCGTCGGCGTCTCATGGGTGACCGACGAGGGGTTCCTGGGGGTGGCGCTCGGCGGCCTGGAGACGCTCTACGGCGTCCCCGGACACGCCCACGAGCACGGCGAGGAGGAGGGAGAGGAGCACGGCGCGGAGGGGCCCGCGGAGGCGCCGGTACGCGTCGACCTCGAGCAGCGGCGGGCCGACCTGCGCGGCGCCGTCACCCGCCCGTTCGGCCCCTTCCGCGCCGCCAACCTGAAGCTCGGCGCTTCCGAATACGAGCACCGCGAGCTCGAAGGGGGGGAGATCGGCACCCTCTTCACCAACGAGAGCTGGGAAGGGCGGCTGGAGCTGGTGCAGGCGCCGTTCGGCCCGGTGGCCGGCTCGCTCGGGGTGCAGGCCGGGAAGCGGGACTTCGCCGCGGTCGGCGAGGAGGCGTTCACGCCGCCGAGCACGACCGACTCCTGGGCCGTGTTCGCCTTCGAGGAGGTGACGCGCGGCGCCGTGACCGGGCAGCTCGGCGTCCGCTTCGAGCGCCAGGACGCGCGGGCCGAAGGGGCCGGCGACCGCTCGCACGACGGCCTCTCCGGGTCGCTGGGGCTCGTCTGGGTGCCCGGCGACAGCCTCTCGGTCGGCCTCTCGGTCGCCCGCTCGGCGAAGCTGCCGACGGCGGAGGAGCTCTTCTCGAACGGGCCGCACATCGCGACCCGCGCCTTCGAGATCGGCGACACCGGCCTCGAAGAGGAGACCAGCCTCGGGGTGGACCTCTCGCTGCGCAAGCGCGACGGACCGCTGCGCGGGGAGCTCAACCTCTTCGTCAACCGCTTCGACGACTTCATCTTCCCGCAGGCGACCGGCGACGAGGAGGACGGCCTGACCGTCTTCCGCTACGTGCAGCGGGACGCCGAGTTCCGCGGCGCCGAGCTCTCCGGCGTCGTCGAGCTGTTCCACGGCGAGCCGCGCCACGTCGACCTCGAGCTCGGCGCCGACTTCGTCCGCGCCGAGCTGCGCGACACGGGCGAGCCGCTGCCGCGGATCCCGCCACGCCGCTATCGGCTCGGCCTGCACTACTACGGCGAGCACCTCCAGGGCATGATCGAGGGGCAGCGGGTCGAGGAGCAGGACCGCGTCGCCCCTTTCGAGCTGCCGACCGGCGCCTACACGCTGGTGAACGCGAGCGTCAGCTACCGCTTCTTCCTCGGCGAGACGTTCCTCGACGTCCTCCTCCGCGGCAAAAACCTGACCGACCAGGAGGCGCGCAACCACGTCTCGTTCCTGAAGGACCAGGTGCCGCTGCCCGGCCGGGACTTCGGCGTGGCGGTCCGCTTCGCCTTCTAGGTCTATGCTCGCGGCGTGCGACTGCGCGTGCTGGGCAGCTCGGGGGCGTACCCGCGGCCGGACAACCCTTCGACCGGGTTCGTCCTGGAAACCGCCGCCGGACGGCTCTGGCTCGACGCCGGGACCGGCACCTTCGCCGCGCTCCAGCGCGCCGGCGTGCCGTTCACGCGGCTCGATGCCCTCGTCCTGTCGCACCTCCACGCCGACCACTGTCTCGACGTCTTCCCGCTCTACTACGCGCTGCGCTTCACGCCGGGCGAAGGGTGGGGGAGCGAGCGGCGCCTGCCGGTCTACGCTCCGCCCGGCGCGCGGGAGACCCTCTCGGCGCTCCTCGCCCCCGACGACGCCGCGACCTTCGCGCGCGTCCTGGAGTTCCGCGAGATCGACGAGGGGAGCGTCGTCGAGGCGGCGGGCCTCCGGTTGAGCTTCCTGCGCACCCGGCACCCGATCCACACCCTCGCGGTGCGCATGGAAGGCGGCGGTGCCGTGCTGACCTATTCCGCCGACACCGGCCCCGGAACCGACCTTTCGCGCTTCGCCCGCGGCAGCGACCTCCTGCTCTGCGAGGCGACCTATCAGAATTCGAGGGTCGGCGGCCCCCTCCACCTCTCCGCCGCGCAGGCCGCCGAGACCGCCGTGGCCGCCGGGGTCCGCGCCCTCGCCCTCACCCACCTCTGGCCGGACCTCGACCCTGAAGTCTCCCTTGCCGAAGCCCGGGCCGTCGCCTCCAGCCTACCGGTGCAGCACGTCCGCACCGGCGCCGAGCTCGGCGTCGGCCGCCGATCGGCGTAGCGGCCTCGGCTGGCTGCGCGAGCTCGTTTTCCTAAGTGGCGAGATGCCGCGGCGCCTCCGCAGCGGGCGCCTCCCGCCGCCGCCACCAGGCGAGGAGGTTCAGCAGCGGCCCGGTCATGAAGGTGGTGACGAGGGCCATCAGGACGAGCATGGCGAAGATGCGCGGGGAGAGGATGCCGAGGTCGTAGCCCAGGTTGAGGACGATGAGCTCGACGAGGCCGCGGGTGTTCATCAGCGCACCGAGCGCGAAGGCGTCCCCCCAGCCCATCCCCGTCCAGCGCGCCGCCGCCATGCTCGCGCCGAGCTTGCCGGCGATCGCCAGGGCGATGATCGCGGCGCAGAGAAGCCAGCCGCGCAGGTCGTCGAGCAGCCCGATCTGCGTGCGCAGGCCGGTGAAGGCGAAGAAGAGCGGCAGCAGGAAGACCGAGCTGAAGGTCTCCATCCGCTCGCGCAGGAACTGCCGCAGCGCCGCGTCCTCCGGCATGGCGACCCCGGCCAGGAAGGCGCCGAAGAGGGCGTGGATGCCGATCAGCTCGGTCGACAGCGCCGCCGCGACGACGAAGACGAGGACCCCCGCCAGGAGCCCGGCGCCGCGCCCGTTGTCGGGCGGAGGACGCAACGCCGCCCGGCGCGCCAGCCACGGCCGCACGAGGAAGAGCATGGCGGCGATGAAGAGGAGGGTGAGCGCCACCGTCGGCAGGGCGCCGGCCGCGCCGCCGGCGCGGACGATCGCCACCACGACCGCGAGCAGGCACCACGCCGTGACGTCGTCCACGGCCGCGCAGGCGATGGCGACGCTGCCGAGATGGGTGCCGGAGAGCCCGCGCTCCTCGATGATCCGCGCCAGCACCGGGAAGGCCGTGATGCTCATCGCCACCCCCATGAAGAGGGCGAAGGGGCCGAAGGCGACGCCCGCCGGCGCCAGGGCGCGGTAGAGGAAGAGCGCCCCGGCGACGCCGAGGAAGAAGGGCACGACGATGCTCGCGTGGCTCACCAGCACCGCGGCGTCGGCCCGCCGGCGCAAATGCTGGACGTCGAGCTCGATGCCGACGACGAACATGAAGAGCACCACCCCCACCTGGCTCAGCAGCCGCAGCGGGCCCAGCGAGTCGGCGGGGAAGAGGGCGGCCTGGAGGCCGGGCGCGAGCGTTCCCAGCAGCGAAGGGCCGAGCAGGATGCCGGCGATCATCTCGCCGATGACCGGCGGTTGCCCGATGCGGCGGCAGATCGCGCCGAGGAGCCGCGCGGCGGCGACGATGACGAGGACCTGGAGGAGGAGGATGGCGAACGGGTGGTGGAGGTTGTCGCGCAGCGTCGCCGCGAGGCCGTCCGGCGCGGCGGCCGGAGGCGTGGCGGGCGCGTCGAGGCGGGCGGCCGGCGCCGGGCGCAGCTCCGCCCCGACCTGGAGGATGCCGGCGATCCCCGCCCCGAAGAGAAGCAGGACCGCAATATAGAAGATGAGGTTCCGGGGCATTCCCCCCCCGTCCTGAGAACAGTCCACCCTGACGGCGCGGAAGCCCGCGTGTCAATGCCATCGGCGCGCGAATGCTGTGGCCCGTTACCTTTCCGCTAGAATCCGCAATCGGTCCTCATGAGGCGCCTCCAGGGCTCCGCTCTCCTCGTCCTGCTCCTCGCCGGGTGCGACCGGCGGGAGGAGAAGAACCCGAGCGGCCTCTTCGTCGTCACCCAGAACGGCCGCGCGGGCTACATCGACCGCGAGGGCGACCTCGTCATCCCGCCGCAGTTCGACAAGGCCTACGGCTTCACCGACGGCCTCGCCGTCGTCGCCATCGGCGAGCGCTACGGCTTCATCGACGAGGAGGGCCGTTTCGCCGTCAACCCGCGCTTCGAGGACGTCTTCAGCTTCTACGAGGGTCTCGCCGCCTTCAAAGACGGCGGGCGGATGGGCTACCTCGACGACGAGGGGGAGATCGCCATCCCGCCGCAGTTCGAGAGCGCCGGCGACTTCAAGCAGGGGCTGGCGCGCGTCGCGGTCGCCGGCCGGCACGGCTACATCGACCGCGACGGCAAGTTCGTCATCAACCCGCAGTTCGAGGACGCCTCGGCCTTCTCCGAGGGACGGGCGGCGGTCAGGGTGGGCGGGCGCTGGGGGTTCATCGACCGCGACGGCAAGGTCGTGATCCCGCCGCAGTTCGACGAGGTCTACGACTTCTCCGAGGGCAAGGCGCTGGTCAAGAGCGGCGGGCGCTACGGCTTCATCGACGAGGAGGGCAAGCTCGTCATCCCGGCGCAGTTCGACACCGCCTACAGCTTCTCGGAGGGGATGGCGACGATCGGCATCGGCAGCCGCGGTGGCTACGTCGACGAGGAGGGCAAGATCGTCGTCACGCCGCAGTTCGAGTCGGTGGCCCCCTTCAAGGAGGGGCTGGCGCGGGCCAAGACGGGCGGCCGCTGGGGCTACATCGACGCCGACGGCAAGTTCGTCATCAACCCGCAGTTCGAGGAGGCCTTCGACTTCAAAGGCGGCCTCGCCGAGGTCGGCGTCGGCGGCGCTCGCGGCTACATCGACCGCGAGGGCCGTTTCGTCTGGCAGCCGTCGAAGTAGCAAACCCTCGCCGCCGAGGCTCGTATATGCCTCCATGCGTACACGACCGCTGACGGCTTCGCTCTGCCTCGCCGCGCTCGCCCTCGCCGCCCCCGCCGCCGCCCAGACCAAGCTCCTCCGCCTCCCGGACATCCACGGCGAGCGCGTCGTCTTCACCTACGCCGGCGACCTCTGGCTGGCGCCGGCCGCGGGCGGCGCCGCCACCCGGCTGACCGCCCACCCCGGCCTCGAGCTCTTCGCCAAGTTCTCGCCCGACGGCCGCTCGATCGCCTTCACCGGCCAGTACGACGGCGACGAGCAGGTCTACGTCGTGCCGGCCGCGGGCGGCGTGCCGAAGCAGCTCACCTACTACCCCGCGCGCGGGCCGCTCAACCCGCGCTGGGGCTACGACAACCAGGTCATGGGCTGGACGCCCGATGGCGCCGCCGTCCTCTTCCGCTCGCTGCGCGACGGTTGGGGGCTCGCCGACTCGCGGCTCTACACGGTGCCGGCGGCCGGCGGCCTCGGTGAGCCGCTGCCGATGCCGATCTCCGGCGCCGGCGACCTCTCGCCCGACGGCAAGCGGATCGTCTACACCCCGAACGCCCGCGACTTCCGCACCTGGAAGCGCTACCAGGGGGGCTGGCAGCAGGACCTCTGGGTCTTCGAGCTGGCGAGCCACGACGCGCGCAAGCTCACCGATCACCCGCGCAGCGACCGCGACCCGATGTGGATCGGCGACACGGTCTACTTCAGCTCCGACCGCAGCGGCACGCTCAACCTCTACGCCCAGGATCTCGCCGCCGGCCCCGTGCGCCAGCTCACCCAGAGCCGGCAGTGGGACGTGCGCTGGCCGTCGTCGGACAACAAGGGGCGGATCGTCTACGAGCAGAACGGCGAGCTCGTGGTCTTCGACGTCGCGAGCGGCGCGAGCCGCCCGATCTCGATCGCCGTCCCCACCGACGGCCTCTACAACCGCCCCTCGCAGGTCTCGGCCGCCGAGCAGATCGAGGGCGCGGCGCTCTCGCCGAAGGGCGAGCGCGCGGTCTTCGTGGCGCGCGGCGACGTCTTCACGGTGCCGATCGAGAAGGGCGTGACGCGCAACCTCACCGGGTCTTCCAACGCGCACGACAAGTGGGCGCGCTGGTCGCCCGACGGACGGAAGATCGCCTACATCTCCGACGCGAGCGGCGAGGACGAGGTCTGGATCCGCAACCAGGACGGCTCGGGCACGGCCGAGCAGCTCACCCGCGGCGGCAAGGCGATGCGCCACCAGCTCGACTGGGCGCCGGACGGCAAGCGCATCTCCTTCGGCGACAAGGATGGCAAGCTCTGGGTGCTCACTCTCGCCGACAAGTCGCTCGTCGAGGTCTACGACGACCCGGTCCGCGAGATCCGCGACCAGACCTGGTCGTGGGACGGCGGACACCTCGCCTGGAGCGGCAACGACGTCACCGGCTGGCGCTCGCTCTGGATCTGGAGCGCCGCCGACGGCAAGACCCGGCGGGTGACGGGCGAGGTCTTCGACGAGGTCGAGCCGGTCTGGGATCCGAAGGGGAACTACCTCTATTACTTCTCGGCGCGCGGCTACGCGCCGCAGTTCGACACCGTCGACTTCAACTGGGCGGTCGAGCGCAACGAGGGGATCTACGCCCTGGCGCTGCGCCGCGACGTGCCGCACCCGTTCCCGCCCGAGAGCGACGAGGTGACGGTCGAGAAGGAGGGCGAGAAGAAGGACGGCGAGAAGAAGGACGACAAGGCGAAGAAGCCGGACGGCTACATCAAGATCGACTTCGACGGCCTCGCCGACCGCGTCGCCCGCGTGCCGGTGCCGTTCGAGGACTACAACGGCCTCTACGCCGTCGAGGGCAGGCTCGTCTACACCAAGCTCCCCGGCTTCTTCCTCGGCCGCGAGCCGGGACCGGTGCCGGCGATGCTCCAGGTCTTCAACTTCGAGGACCGCAAGGAGACGACGCTCGCCGAGAAGGTGGACAACTACGCCATCTCGGCCGACGGCAAGAAGGTCCTGGTCTCGCAGGAGGGGCAGTGGAACCTCTACGAGATCGAGAAGGGAAAGGACAGCAAGAAGACCGTCTCGACCGCCGGGCTGGTCGTCGACCGCGACCCGGCGCAGGAGTGGGCGCAGATCTTCGACGAGGCCTGGCGCCGCTTCCGCGACTTCTTCTACGTCGAGAACATGCACGGCTACGACTGGGAGGCGCTTGGGCGGCAGTACCGGCCGCTGCTCGCCCACGTCGGCCACCGCTCCGATCTCAACTACCTGATCGGCGAGATGATCGCCGAGCTCAACGTTTCGCACGCCTACATCGAGGCGGGGGACTTCGCCCTTCCCGAACGGCCGAAGGTGGCGCTCCCCGGCGCCCGCTTCGACTTCGACGAGAAGGCCGGCCGCTACCGCATCACCAAGATCTTCCGCGGCCACAACGAAGAGGAGACCTACCGCGCGCCGCTGACCGAGATCGGCGTCGACGCGCGGGTGGGCGACTACGTCCTGGCGATCGACGGCGTCGAGCTCCTGGCCGGCGACAACCCCTACCGCCTGCTGCGCCACAAGGCCGACCGTCCGGTGCGCCTGACGCTCAACGACCGCCCGGTGCGCGAGGGCGCCCGCGAGGTCACCTTCCAGCCGCTCGCGAGCGAGGAGGACCTGCTCTACTTCGAGTGGGTGGAGGGCAACCGGAAGCGCGTCAAGGAGATGACCGGCGGGCGCGTCGCCTACCTCCACCTGCCCGACATGGGCGAGGGCGGCATGCGCGAGTTCATCAAGTGGTGGTACGGGCAGTGGCGCAAGGAGGGGATGGTCATCGACGTGCGCCGGAACGGCGGCGGCTTCATCTCGCAGACGCTGCTCGAGCGCATCGGCCGCAAGGCGCTGTCGCTCGACTTCGGCCGCCTCTCGGACCTGCCGCAGACCTACCCCTTCTTCGCCTTCCACGGCCACATGGTCTGCCTCATCGACGAGAACTCGGGCTCGGACGGCGACATCTTCCCCGCCATGTTCAAGCAGGCCGGCATGGGGCCGCTCATCGGCAAGCGCACCTGGGGGGGCGTCGTCGGCATCTCCGGCCGCGGGCCGCTGATCGACGGCGGCCGCGTCTTCGTTCCCGAGGCGGGGTCGGCCTCGGTGGCCGGCGAGTGGATCATCGAAGGCCACGGCGTGGACCCTGACATCGAGGTCCAGAACGATCCCAAGTCCCTCCTCGCCGGCCGCGACCCGCAGCTCGAGCGGGCCGTCGCGGAGGTGCTCCAGAAGATGGAGGCCGAGCCCCGGCGCCTGCCGAAGAAGCCGGCCGGGCCGATCAAGACGCCGTAGAGCGATGTTAGGGTGTCGGCGATGCGCCCCGCCCCCGCCAGCGCGATTCTACTCGCCCTCCTGGCTGCCGTCGCCGCGCCCTCCACGGCCTGCGCGACGGCGACAGCTGGGGGAGCCCAGGACGGGGCGACCGGAGGCGGCGAGACGGCGACCGGTGACTCGGAGGCCGCCGAGGCGCCCGGGATCGGCGAGGAGGGCGTGGAGCGGACGATCGCCGGCCGGCGTTTCGTGCGTCGGGGAGAGAACTGGTACCTGGAATCGGGCGGCCGCCGTTTCCGAGTTCTGCCCGACTCGCTTTCGCTTCAGTTCCAGGACGGAGCGACCGAGGAAGAGCGCCGGGACTTTCTCGCCAGCCGCGGCTTCGAGGTCGTGCGCAGCAACCGCCTCGGCATCCTCGACGTGCGGACCGGCCCCGACCGCCACGCCGTCGACTGGCTGGCGGAGCTGACCGGCAACGAAATTCTCGCTTTGGTCGACGTCCACACCGAGGGCGCCTACGAGGAGGAGTAGCCCCTTGTGGGCTGCTCCTCCTCACACCGCTAGAACGAAAACGTCGTCCCCCACAACACCTGGCCGTTGGTGGTCCAGCCAGGATCGACCACGTCGTGGAGAGCGAGCAGGCGGAGGTCGAGCCGGAAGCCGATCCGCGGGCGCCAGCGGTAGTCGACGCCGAAGCCGAGCGTCGCCAGCGGCCCGGTGTCGGAGAAGCCGATCGTGTTGTAGTGGGCGACCCCAACGCCGGCGAGCACGAACGGCTGCACGCTGGGCGAGCCCGGCAGGTGGCGCACGAGGTGGAGCTGTCCGCTCGCCAGCAGGGCGTCGTCGGTGCCGTCATCGGTGAAGGCGACGCCGACCTCGGACTCCCAGCTCCACACCGTGCGGAAGCGGTTGCGGTAGCGGAACCCGGTGTCGAGACCCGAGTTGTACGTGGCCGAGCTCTCGGTCAGCAGGCCGCCCACGAACAGACCGACCTCGCGCCGCAGCAGGGTCCGGCACCCGGCCGCACCCAGCGAGGCGAGCGCGTCGATCCGGCCGAAGCCGTAGAGATTGTCAGGTCCCGGCACCCCCAAGTCGACCGCGCCCGCCCGTAGCAGTTGGCGGACGTTCTGGTGGCTCAGGGTGGCGTCGCACGAGAAGAGCAGGGCGGCCACGCCGGCGACCTGGGGTGCGGCGTAGGAGGTGCCGTCTCCCTGGCCGTAGGTGTTGCCGATCCGCGTGCTCCAGATCACCTCCCCCGGCGCCGCCAGCTCGACCTCGGGTCCAACCGACGAGAACCCCGAGATCGTATCGGCGGGGCCGGTCGAGCTGACCGCCACCACGTTCGAGTTGTTCGCCGGGTAGCCGACCGGTCCGCCGCCGGAGTTGCCCGCCGCGCAGTCGATGAACACGCCCTTGGTGTTCCAGGCGTAGGCGAGGGCGGCGTCGATCGCGGCGCTCGGTCCCACGGTCAGGCTCATCGTGATCACCCGCGCCCCGTTGTCGGCAGCGTAGATGATCGCGTCGTCGAGAATGCTGCCGTCCGGGGCGAAGTCCCCCACCCCCACGGCCATCAGCCGCACCCCCGGGTCGCCCGCCCAGCCGCCGGCCACGCCGGCGATCCCGAGGCCGTTGTTCGAGCGCGCGGCGACGATCCCGGCGACGTGGGTGCCGTGATAGAAGGGGCCGCGGACGTTGTTGTCGCCGTTGTGGAAGTCCCAGCCCGCCAAGTCGTCGACGAAGCCGTTGCCGCCATCGTCGACGCCGTTGACGTCGCCCGCGTCGAGGTGGTCGGCGGCGAGGGGATCGAGCGCGCGGTCGCCGTCGACGTCCTCCTCGGGGTTGACCCAGGAGTTGCCGATCAGGTCCTGATGCGCGACGTCGGTGCCGCTGTCGAGAACCGCGACGACCACGTCGACAGAGCCGGTGGTGATGTCCCAGGCGGCGAACGTCGGGTTGGGCGCGACGTTGGTCTGCGCGAGGTGCCACTGGCTCGGAAAGGTGGGATCGTTCGGCGTTAGCGGCGCGACGTACTCGCCGATCGTGTTCACCTCCACCGATTCGATCGCCTTGTTCTGTTTGAGCCGGCGCACGAAGTCGAGAACGTCGGTGCCCGGCGGCACCTCGACGTCGGTATAGCCGAGCCGGTTGGTGCGGATCTCCCGCACGCGCTCGCCCTGGAGGAGCGAGGACCGGGCCTCTGGCGACACGCCCTCCGCCAGCTTGATCGTCACCACCCGGGGGTTGACCTCATAGCGGGAGCCGCGGTACGAGACGAACCACTTGCCGCCTTCGCGCTGGTAAGTCTGCTTCTCGATGACGACCTCGCCCTGGGCGGCGGCCGGGGACGGGGACGCGAAGAGAAGCGGGATCAGCAGGGCGAGTGTCGAGGTCGCCCGCGCTCTCGTGACATCGGTGCTCATCGTCAATCTCCTTGTTCGGCGGCGGCCCGAGCTGGGTCTTTGGCGGGGGAATGGCCCCGCCGACTTCGCGCCGGTAGGTATGAAGGCGACCGTCGATGAGATTTTGTTACAGCGCTGAAAAAGGCTTGCCCGGCAGGACCGCCCGATCGGGACGCCCTAGAATAGGCTCCTGATCTGGAGTCCTGGCCGTTCGGCGTGAGGGCGCCGAGGAGCTCGTCATGCAGTCAGCCGTCCTGCGCCGCCGTCTCCGCCTCGGGCTTTCTCTCGTCCTTCTCGCCACCGCCGCCGCCGCGTCCGGTCCCAAGGCCGCCGTCGCGCCGCACGAGGGCCACGAAGATCACGGCGGCGGCGAGGGTGATCCGCTCATCGCGACGCCGGAGGCCCTCGGCGCCACCGCCTGCCGCGACGGCTTCGCCGGGCCCTACCCCTGCCGCGGCGTCGATCTCCAGAGCTTCGTGCCGCTGGGCGACCTCAGCCCGCGGCCCGGCGACCGGGCGCGCGGCATCTGGGGGTGGACCGATCCGCAGACCCGGCGCGAGTACGCGATCATCGCGCTGGCCGAGGGGACCTCCTTCGTCGACATCACGCGGCCGGCGAGCCCGCGGGTCGTCGGCTACCTTCCCGGGATCACCACCCGGGCTCCGAACCGCGAGGTCAACGTCTACCGCGACCACGCCCTGATCGCCGCCGACGGCGCCGGCGCCCACGGGCTCCAGATCTTCGACCTGACGCAGCTTCGCCGTCTGCGCGGCCCCCGCGCGCAGCTCAGGCCCACCAGCGTCTATCAGGGAGTCGGCCGGGTGCACACGATCACCGTCAATCCCGACACCGGCTTCGCCTACGCCAACGGCTCCGACCGGGCCAACTGCGGCTTCCACATGCTCGACGTCCGCCGGCCGCGGACGCCGGTCTTCGCCGGCTGCTACACCCACCCGACCTACACCTACGTCCACGACTCGCAGTGCGTCGTCTACCGCGGTCCGGACACGCGCTTCAGCGGCCACGAGGTGTGCTTCGGCAGCAGCGTGGGCGGCGGCGGCACCGGCGCACTGGTCATCGTCGACGTCAGCGACAAGGGCGCGCCCCGCCTGCTCGCGGCGCAGACTTATCAGGGGGTCGGCTTCACCCACCAGGCCTGGCTCACCGAGGACCACCGCCATCTGGCGATGGACGACGAGGCCGACGAGTTCCTGCGCGCCCACAACACCCGCACCTATTTATGGGATCTCTCCGACCTGACGGCGCCCCGGCAGTTCGCGACCCACGACGCGCCGACCAGCGCGACCGACCACAACCAGTTCATCCACCAGGGGCGCCTCTACCAGGCCAACTACCGCGCCGGCCTGCGCATCCTCGACGTCGCGGAGATCGCCGCCGGGCGGCTGGAGGAGGTCGGCTACTTCGACGTCGTCCCCGAGGCCGACGGCACCGGCTTCAGCGGCGCCTGGAGCGTCTATCCGTTCTTCCGCAGCGGCAACGTGATCGTCAGCGGCATCGAGCAGGGACTCTTCATCGTCCGTCCGACCGGCCGCGCCGCGAGCGAGCCGGTGCCGACCTCCTGCCGCCCCGGTCCCGACCACCTCTGCCTGCTCGGCAACCGCTACTGGGTCGACGTCGACTGGACGAACCCGTTCGACGGCACGAGCGGGGAGGGCCGGGCGGTCGGCGCCGGCAGCCTCTCCGGCTACTTCCACTTCGGCGACCCGGGCAACCTCGAGCTGATGGTCAAGGTGCTGCCCTTCGGCGGCGACGTCCGCTTCTTCTACGGCCAGCTCACCAACCTCGAGTTCACGATCCGCGTCGTCGACACCCGGACGGGCGTCGTCCGGCGCTACCGCAACGGACCGAACAACTGCGGAGGCTCCGACCTGTTCGCGGGCGCGTCGGCGGCGAGCACGGCCCCGTCGCTCCTGAGCCCGCAGGTGTTCGACTTCATGGCCCCGGGCCGCGGGATCTCCGGCAAGGTCGCCCTCGCCGCGCCGGCGGGGGCCGCCCCCGCGGCCGAGCCGCACGCCCTCGGGAGCTGCGCGCCGGGGCGCAACCGCCTCTGCCTCGGCCACCGCCGCTTCCAGGTCGAGCTCGACTGGCGCAACCAGTTCGACGGCGCCTCCGGCCGCGGCGTCGCGATCCCGCTCTCGGAGGCGACCGGCAGCTTCGCCTACAACGACCCGCGCAACGTCGAGCTCCTGGTCAAGGTGCTCGACCAGGGGGACCGCATCCTGGTGATCTGGGGGGCGCTCAGCAACCTCGAGTACACCCTGCGGGTGACCGACACCACGACCGGCGCCGTCGAGACCTTCCACAACCCCGCCGGCACCTACTGCGGAGGGCTCGAAGAGGCGTTCTAAGATCCTCACCGCGCCGCCGCGGGCTCGCGTCAGGTGACGTCGAGCCAGATCAGCGCGAGCTCGTCCCTGGGATTCTCCTCCTCGTCGACGCGGACCGGCACGACGACGTGGCCGTCGGCGCGCGTGACCGACGCCTGCGCGACCCTCTGCTCGGCGCCGCGCAGCGCCACGGAGAGCCGCCCCTGCGTGCCGAAGGCCGGGTCGATCGCGCCGTCCTGGACGCGGATCCCGAGCAACGTCGGCGTCCGTGTGTTCGCCGTCCCCGGCCCGACCGACCCGACGGCTCCCACCACGACGATGCGCGCCGGGTGATCGACCAGGACCTGCGAGACCGTGATGAAGCCGGGATGCGCGGCGCCGTCCCTGGGCCAGCCGCCGTACGGCATGCCGTCGGCGTTCCAGCGGGTCGCCAGGATGCCGGTGGGCAAGGACTGCGGCGGGAAGAAGAAGTCCTGGCGCAGCCTGACGATCGCCACGTAGCCGCCCGCGGGCAGCGGGAGCACGCCGCCGGGCAGCTCGAACCGGGCCGAGCTCGGAACCGCCCGCATGACGACGCTGGTGATCGGGGGAACGGCGGCGCCGCCGCCGCCGAACGCCGGGTCGATCGAGCCGTCGGTCAAGGTCCGCGTGAGCCACATCCGGAGCGCATAGCTGCTGCCCAAGTTCGTCAGGTTGAGCGACGCCTGCACGCGCGAGCCGTCCGGCAGCAGGAGGCCGCCGGGCCCGGGCGGGACCACGACCGGGTTCGGGTCGACGACGAACGCCGGGCTGATGGTGGTCCTCCGGATCACGACGGGCGAGCCCTCGCGATAGACGACTTCCAGCGTGCCATCCGGAAGCGGCGCGAGCGATGCGACCGGGCCGTCGATGCGGAGCGTCGTGCCCTGGGGAGCGCCGCTCTGGTCGCGGAACGTCACGAAACCGAGCCCGCCGGGCCCGACTCCCGGCGCTGCGCCGCCGATCGCCCAGAGGCCGCGCCAGCGGACGACGGCCGTAGGCATGGGCACGGGGACCCTGGCTCCGTTCAAGAACAGGGGCTCCGAGCGGAGCCCGTGGGTGGTCCCGTACCGCCAGAGCACTCGTCCGTCGGCGCCGACGCGCGTCAGCGCCAGCTCGAACTCGTCCGCCTGCTGCGGGACGAAGACCCTCATCGTGCCCACGGCGACCGCCTCCGGTCCCTCGTGGAGCTGGAGCTCGGCCGGGATCTCCTCGTGGTGCACGACGCCCACGTCGCCGAACGTGGCCGCGGGCTGCCCCGTCGGTCCGAACGCGAAGACGACGGAGACCGCGTCGCTCCAGCGGATGTCCGCGCGGCGGTCGCAGGCGAGGAAGAACCCGCCGGCCGTGGCGGCGATGCCCCGCACCGCGAGCGGATAGCCCTGGTGCTCGGCGAAACACACGCCCGGGTTGCCGAGCGCATTGCCGAACGCGGTGTCGGGCTGGCCGGACTCGTCCCACCTCGAGACGAGGCCCAACTCGGCGAGGCCGGGCAGGAACGCGCTGAGCGGGTTCGCGATCGTCGTGGCGACGAGGAGCGCGCCGTCCGGCTCGAGCGCCGCGTGGATGGGCCACGGATCGAGCAGGCCCGGCCCCGCCGGGGGGCCCGCACTGTCGTCGCCGGTTCCGTCGCCGGCGACGCGGACCACCGAAAAAGCGACCGCGCCGCCGGTCGCGAACCAACCCGGGCAGACCAGGGAGCCCTGGGGGCCCGGCAGCAGCTCGGCCGGCGTGAAGCCCTCCGGCGCCGCCCACGAGCCGTCCGTTCCCCAGGCGTCGTCGGGCCGGATTCTCGACGCGCCCACCGCGAAGGCGCGGACGAGCGACACGGGGTCCGGCGGGCGATCGGGCGCGCCGCCGAGGCAGGCGACGAGCATCCGGTTCCGCCCCTGGAAGAGGAGCCGGCGTATGCCGGCGACGAGGCGCAGGCCCGGCTCCGGCAGGTCGAGCGCGAAGGCCCGGCCCCTGCCGTTCGGCCGCAGCACCAGGACTGCCGCGCTCGCGCCGCCGGCCAGCAGGTAGAGCGATCCGTTCGGGCTCACGCCAGCGGCGAACCGGTTGTCCAGCACCGCCCGCGCGAACGGCTGCGGGACCGTCGCGCCGTCGACCCAGCCGGCCGAACTGGACCCCGGCGCGTTCCAGCGGTAGGCGATCACGACGCGCGCGCTGCCGACGCCGCGCACCGCGAGCGCGTACGACGCGTCGTTCGGGGCGCCGCCGAACCATACGCCGCGGCCGAGGGGGCCCGAGCTCTCGCTCATCTGCCGGCCGTCCGCGGCCAGGGTGGCGAGCCGGAGCTGCTCCTGGGTGGGATCGCGATGATTCATGTGGGCGACACCCGGGGTCACCGAGCACGCGACGGCCGGCGTGCCCGCGGCCGTCACGAACATGCCGAACGCGGACGACGAGACGACGTCGGCGTTGGTTATAAAGATCGGCCGATGCCGCAGCAACATCGCCCCGCCGCCGCCCGTTCCCGGGCGCAGGATGCCGTCGAGAGCCATTCGTACCCCCTCCCGCTAGGCCATACCATACCCGCGAGGGAGGCCTCCTAAGAGCCTTCTGCGAGCGCCCGTCTCGCGGTACGATGCCCGGTCCCATGGATTCGATCGTCGTCCGCGGCGCCCGCGAGCACAACCTCAAGAACCTCCATCTCGAGATCCCGCGCAACCGCCTGGTGGTGATCACCGGCGTCTCCGGGTCGGGCAAGTCGTCGCTCGCCTTCGACACCCTCTTCGCCGAGGGGCAGCGCCGCTACGTCGAGTCGCTCTCCTCCTACGCCCGCCAGTTCCTGCAGCAGATGGAGAAGCCGGACGTCGACTCGATCGACGGCCTGTCGCCGGCGATCTCGATCGAGCAGAAGTCGGTGGCCAAGAACCCGCGCTCGACGGTCGGGACGGTGACCGAGATCCACGACTACCTGCGCCTGCTCTTCGCCTCGATCGGTGTCCCCCACTGCCCGACCTGCGGCCAGCCGATCCGCGCCCAGACGGTGCAGCAGATGGTGGACCGGGCGATGGACCTGCCGGAGGGGACGCGCCTCGTCCTCTACGCCCCCTTCGTGCGCGGCAAGAAGGGGGAGTACAAGAAGCAGCTCGCGCAGATGGCGCGCGAGGGCTTCCTGCGGGCGCGGATCGACGGCGGGATGGTCGAGCTCGGGGGCGAGCTGCCGGCCCTCGACAAGCAGAAGAAGCACTCGATCGACCTGGTCATCGACCGTATCGTCGTCAAGCCCGGGATCGAGGGTCGCCTCGCGGCCTCGATCGAGACCGCCCTCAAGGTCAGCGGCGGGCTGGTGGTGCTGGCGCCGCAAATTGCGGATCAACCCGCGGCCGAGGAGACGCTCAGTCAGAACTACTCCTGCGCCGAGTGCGGCACCGGCCTGACCGAGATCACGCCCCGCCTCTTCTCCTTCAACAGCCCCTACGGCGCCTGCCCGACCTGCTCCGGGCTCGGAACGCTGATGGGCGTCGATCCCGACAAGGTCGTGCCCGACCCCGACCGCTCGATCGCGGCCGGCGCCCTCGCCCCCTGGCCGGAGGGCTCGCGCTCCTGGCGCATGCGCATGGTCGAGACCCTCGCCAACGAGATGGGCTTCAAGCTGACGACCCCCTGGCGGCACCTGCCCGACGCGGCGCGGCAGGTCGTCCTCCAGGGCAGCGGCGGCCGCGAGCTCACCTTCCGCTGGAAGGGGAAGCGCTCCGCCTACCACTGGACCGGCTCGTTCGAGGGCGTCGTCCCGATGCTCGAGCGGCGCCACAAGGAGACCGACTCGGCGGTCATCCGCACCGAGATCGAGAAGTACATGTCGGTCAAGCCCTGCCCCTCCTGCGGCGGGCGGCGCTTGAAGCCCGAGGCGCTGGCGGTGCTGGTCGGGGGGCGGGCGATCGACGAGCTCTCGGCGCGACCGGTCGCCGAGCTGCGGCGCTGGCTCGCGGCGCTCGCCCTCGACGCCCGCGAGCGGGCGATCGCCGAGAAGGTCGTCCACGAGATCGCCGACCGCCTCTCGTTCCTCGACGACGTCGGCGTCGGCTACCTGACGCTCGACCGCTCCTCGGCGACGCTCTCGGGCGGCGAGAGCCAGCGCATCCGCCTCGCGACCCAGATCGGCAGCAAGCTCATGGGCGTCCTCTACGTCCTCGACGAGCCTTCGATCGGCCTCCACCAGCGCGACAACGCGCGCCTCATCGCCACCCTCCAGGGGATGCGCGACCTCGGCAACTCGGTCCTCGTCGTCGAGCACGACGAGGAGACGATCCGCGCCGCCGACTGGGTGATCGACCTGGGGCCCGGCGCCGGCGTCCACGGCGGCGAGGTGGTGGCGGCGGGGACGCCCGAGGAGGTCGCCCTCCACCCGCGGTCGCTGACCGGCCGCTACCTGCGCGGCGAGGTCGAGGTGCCGGTGCCGGAGACGCGGCGGCGGGGCCGGGAGAAGCCGCTGGTCGTCCGCGGCGCGCGCCAGAACAACCTCCGCAACCTCGACGTCGAGTTCCCGCTCGGCGCCTTCACCGTGGTCACCGGGGTCTCCGGCTCGGGCAAGAGCACGCTGGTCAACGACATCCTCTACAAGGCCCTGGCGCGCCACTTCTACCGCGCCGCCGACCGCCCCGGCGAGCACGACGCCATCGAGGGGCTCGAGCGGCTCGACAAGGTCATCGCCATCGACCAGAGCCCGATCGGGCGCACCCCGCGCTCGAACCCGGCGACCTACACCAACGTCTTCAACCCGATCCGCAACCTGATGGCGATGACCCCCGAGGCGCGGGCGCGCGGCTACCGCCCCGGCCGCTTCAGCTTCAACGTGCCCGGCGGCCGCTGCGAGGCCTGCAAGGGGGACGGGCAGATCAAGATCGAGATGCACTTCCTGCCCGACATCTACGTCACCTGCGAGGTCTGCGGCGGCAAGCGCTACGACCGCGAGACCCTGGCGGTGCGCTACAAGGGGCTCAACATCGCCGAGATCCTCGACCTGCCGGTCGAGCAGGCGCGCGACTTCTTCCGCAACCTCCCGGCCATCGCGCGCATCCTCGACACCCTGTGCGAGGTCGGCCTCGGCTACATCCGCCTCGGCCAGCCGGCGACGACGCTCTCCGGCGGCGAGGCGCAGCGGGTCAAGCTCTCGCGCGAGCTGTGCAAGCGCTCGACGGGGCGCACGCTCTACCTGCTCGACGAGCCGACCACGGGGCTGCACTTCGACGACGTCGGCAAGCTCCTGAAGCTCCTCCAGCGCCTCGTCGACCTCGGCAACACCGTCGTCGTCATCGAGCACAACCTGGAGGTCGTCAAGACCGCCGACTGGGTCATCGACCTGGGCCCCGAGGGGGGCGCCGCCGGCGGCCGCCTCCTCGCCGCCGGTCCGCCGGAGGAGGTCGCCGCCACCCGCGACAGCTTCACCGGCCAGTACCTCGCCCGGGCGCTGCCCGAGGCGCGCCCGCGGCGGCGCGCGGCCGCCGGGGCGTAGCGAAGAGCTTTCGGCCCGCCGGGCCCGGCTCGGCAGTCTCCTGGCGCGCCTCGGAACACCCCCCGAGCGGCGGAAACCCCCCGGTGAGCCGCGTCAAATGGCTTCCAAGAGGCGCGGAACAGGCTGCGGCGGCGTCGGAATCGATTCCCGGAGCCCGGGAATGGGTTCCGGGAGCCTGGGAATGGAGTGCGGGACGCTCGGAATGGATTCCGAGGCGCGCGGAATCGATTCCGCGGCGCGCGCAAGGGATTCCCGACGCCGCGCAAGGGATTCCCGGCGTGTCGGAGAAGATTCCGAAGGCTGCGCAGGCAGTTCCGAGGTTCCGGGAGGGCATTGGGCGGCACCGCCGGGGCGTCTGAAGGCGGCGCGGGGACGTCTCCAGGCGTCAGGAGGGCGTTGCGCCACCTTCGCCAGCTCCGCCGCTTCCGTTCCAGAAGCACGTTCTCGTCCGCCGCTAGAATCTCCGCGTGCGCCCGGACGTCAACCTCGCCGAGAAGCGGCGCATCCTGCAGCTCGAGACGCTCTACGACCTGGCGCTGGCGCTGCAGGCGCAGCAGGCGGAGCCCGAGCTCCTCGAGGAGCTGCTGCAGCGGGTCGTGGCGGTGACCGACCCGGCGGCGGCGGTGGCGGTGACGCGGGACGCCTACGGGCGGCCGCGGGCGGTGTCGGCCGCGGGCTGGGACGGGCCGCCGCCGGCCGGCGAGGCGCTGCTCGAGTCCCCGCTCTGGCGCGAGCTGCTGGCGGAGGGGAAGCTCGTCGCCCGCGCCGGCGGGCAGCTCGCCGGTCGGCCGTACGGCGACCTCCTCGCCGCGCCGCTCGCCTACCACGGCGTCTTCCTCGGCTACCTCGCGATCCTCGACAAGGAGGTGCGCGGCGAGCCGGGCGCCCGCTTCACGCCCGACGACCGGCGCTTCCTCGACTCCGTCGGCGCCCTGGCCGGCGCGGCGCTCGACAGCGCGCGGCAGCTCGAGAAGCTCGCCACGCAGCGCGAGCGGCTGGCGGAGGAGAACAAGGCGCTCAAGGGGCGCCTGGCGGCCGAGGTCGCGGGCCGGAGGATCGTCGCCACGGCGCCGGCGATGCGGCGGGTGCTCGAGATCGTCGAGCGGGTGGCCCCGCGCGGGGTCAACGTCCTGGTGCGCGGCGAGAGCGGCACCGGCAAGGAGCTGGTGGCGAAGCTCCTCCACCTCCTCTCCGGGCGCGAGGGGGCGCTCATCGCGATCAACTGCGCGGCGCTCCCCGAGTCGCTCCTCGAGAGCGAGCTCTTCGGGATCGAGGGGGGGGTGGCGACCGGCGTCCAGGCGCGGCCCGGGCGGTTCGAGCTGGCCGACCACGGCACCCTCCTGCTCGACGAGATCGGCGACATGCAGATCGCCCTCCAGGTCAAGCTCCTCCGCGCCCTCCAGGAGCGCGAGATCGTCCGCGTCGGCGGGCGGCGGTCGATCCCGGTCGACGTGCGGCTGGTGGCGGCGACGCACCAGGACCTCGAGGCGATGGTCGAGCGCGGGCAGTTCCGCGAGGACCTCTACTACCGGCTGAAGGGTGTGGAGGTGGAGCTGCCGCCGCTGCGCCAGCGCCGCCAGGACATCCCCCTCCTGGTGCGCACCTTCACCGAGGAATTCTGCCGCCGCGAGGGGATCCCGGTGCCGCCCTTCCGGCCCGAGGCGCTGGCGCTGCTGCTCGCCCACGACTACCCGGGCAACGTGCGCGAGCTCCAGAACCTGGTCGAGGGGGCGGTCTCGCTCGCCGAGGGGGAGGTGGACGCCGAGCTGCTGCGCTCGCTCCTGGCCGCGTCGCCCGGGGGGGACGGCGGGGCGGCGGGCTCCGGCGACGCCGGCGCGCTCGACCTCGACAGCATCGAGCGGCGGCACATCGAGCGGGTCCTCCAGATGACGGGGGGCAACAAGAGCGAGGCTGCGAAGCTCCTCGGGCTCGACCGCAAGACGTTGCAGAGAAAGGGGTTCTAAAAGCCGTGCGGCGTCCTGCCGCAGGCGCGACATTCTGTCCCGAGGCGGCTTCCGCCCCCGTGGGACCGGCGTTTCGAGGGTTCTACGCAGGGGACCGCGCGGTTGTTTCGCGGCAGAATGTCGCAGGGCCTTCGCTCCTCGTCCGCCGACCGACGCCGCGATGCGTCGTGTAAACTCCTCGATACCTTGAGTTTACGGTCCGGTTACAAGCCCGCGGCGGCGTCTGGCAATCCCCTTGCGATGAGGGGTGGCGACAGGGAGGAACGCCATGCTGCAAGCGCTTCGCGACCGCGCCGCCATCCCCCAGATTCCCGCCCGCGTGCTGCTCTCCGCCGGGACCCTGGCGAGCTTCGCCTGGCTGCTGTCGCAGGACCTGATCGACCCGCTCGTCGTCTTCGCCCTCCAGCTCTACCTCGCCTTCTGAGCCGCCTGAGGCCCGATCGCCGCCGCGAGCGCGCGCCATGAACGGCCTGGCCACCCTGAGGGAGGTCACCCTCACGCTGCCGATGGCGCCCGACATGGAGGTCGCGGCGAGCAAGACCGCTACGGCCATCGCCGAGTACATGAAGATGAGTCCGGATAGAATCGACGAGGTCCGGATGGCGGTCATCGAGGCCTGCATCAACGCCTTCGAGCACAGCCATTCTTCCGACCGGCAGGTGACGATGACGTTCGAGGTGGTGGGGAAGACCGAGCCGGAGGAGCTGCGCATCACGGTCAAGGACACGGGGATCGGCTTCGATCCCGAGACCCTCGAGGAGCCGAACATCGAACGCAAGCTGCGCGACGACCGCAAGCGCGGCTGGGGGCTCAAGATCATCCGCGGGCTGATGGACTCCGTGGAGATCCACTCCGGAGACGACGGGACGACGGTGATCATGAGCAAGCGGCGGCGGTGACGATGACGGCGAGCTCCAACGTGACGGTCGAGCGCCGGGACGGCGTGGCCGTCATCTACACCCAGGGCTACATCAACAACCAGGCCGGCGAGGAGGTCGCCCGGGTGGCCTACACCCTGATCGACGAGGGCTACAAGACCCTTTTGATCAACCTGGGCGGCACCACGATCGTCAACTCGATCGGCATCTCGATCCTGATCGTGATCATCGAGAAGATGATCGAGATCGACGGCCGCCTGGCCTTCTGCTCCCTCACCCCGACGATCGAGAAGACCTTCCACATCATGGGCCTCGCTCAGTACGCCCCGATCTACAGCGACGAGACGGCGGCGCTCGCGACGCTGCGCGGCTAGGCGCCCGCCGGAGCCGCGCGATGTCGCTGCCGCTGCCGGGTCCCGGCTCCGATCCCGCGGCCGAGGCCGCGCCCTGGGCGGGGCTGCTCGAGCTGGCGCGCCAGGAGTCGGCCGACCCGCTGCTGCTGCGGCGCCTGGTCGAGCTCTGGGCGCGGGCGAGCGGCGCGCGCGCCGTGGCGCTCTACCTCGAGCAGGGCGGGCTGCTGCGGAGGGAGGTGGCGCTCGGCGACGGCTTCCCCTCGGTGCTCGACCGGGAGGACCTGGGCGACGGCGCGGTGCCGCTGCCCGGCGGCGCGCTCGTCGTCGACCCCCCGGCGGCGGCGGCGAACGGCGCGGCGGCGGAGCTGACGCTCCTGCTCGGCGTCGTGGCCACCAACCGGCGCCTGCGCCAGCAGATCAAGACCGAGCGCTTCCAGGTCAACTACCGCATCGTCGAGCTCGAGGCGCTCTACGACGTCGGGCTCGCCGTCGCCGGCACGCTCGACCGCGAGCGGCTGGCCGAGGAGGTGCTGCTGCGGGCGATCTCGCTGCTCGACGCCCGCCGCGCCGCGCTCTACCTGATCGACGACGGCCACTACCGGCTCGACCGCGCCTTCGGCGGCGAGGCGGCGGCGGAGCTGGCGGTCGGCGACCCCGGGCTCGTCCGCTTCCTCGCCGGCGAGGGGCCGGCGCCGCCGGAGCTCCTGCCGGAGGCGAAGTACGTCATCGGCGTGCCGATCCAGGTCGAGTCCGGGCCGCGCGGCGTCCTCGCCGTGGGCGACAAGGAGACGCGCCGCGGCCTCGCGCCCTTCCCCGAGGGGGACCGCCGCATCCTCGTCCTCTTCGCCAACCAGGCGGCCCTGGCGCTCGAGAACGTGCGCCTCCACCAGCAGGCGATCGAGACCGAGCGGCTGGAGCGCGAGATGGAGCTCGCCGCCGAGATCCAGCGGCTCATCCTGCCGACGGGCGCGCCGCCGGTGCCCGGCTACGCGCTCCACGGCTGGAACCGGCCCGCGCGGCAGGTGGGGGGCGACTACTTCGACCTCCTCACCCTGTCCGACGAGCGCCTGGTGCTGACGGTGGGGGACGTCTCGGGCAAGGGGGTGCCGGCGGCGCTCATGGTCTCGACGCTGCACTCCGCGCTGCGCCTCCTGCTCGACCGCTTCCCGCCGGGCCCGGAGCTCGTCGAGCGGCTCTCGGCGCACGTGCTCGACTCCTCGGCGCCGAACAAGTTCATCACCCTGCTCCTGGCCGAGCTGGACCCGCCGCGCGGCGCGCTGCGCTACGTCAACGCCGGGCACAACCCGGGGCTCCTGCTGCGCGCCGGCGGCGCGGTCGAGATGCTCAACGCCTGCGGCCTGCCGGTGGGGCTGATCCCCGGCAGCCGCTACCAGGCGCGGAGCGTCGAGCTGCGGCCCGGCGACCTGCTCTGCCTCTACAGCGACGGCATCACCGAGTGCCTCTCGCCGGACGACGAGGAGTTCGGCAGCGAGCGGCTGGCCTGCCTCCTCGCCGCCGACCGCGACCTGCCGCTGCCCGAGCTCGTCGAGCGCATCGACCGCGCCACCACGCTCTTCGCCGCCGGCCGGCCGCAGGCGGACGACCAGACGCTCGTCCTGCTGCGCCGCAACGCCGCATGAAGAGGGTCCTGGCGCTGCTGCCGTTCGCGCTCCTCGCCTGCCAGCGCCCGGAGGAGCCGGCGCGGCAGGTCGCCTGGGCGCTCGCCGTCCACGGCGGCGCCGGCACGATCGACCGCGCGGAGATGACCGAGGCGCGGCGCCGCGCCTACGTCGCCGCCCTGACGCGGGCGCTGACGACCGGCCGGGCGATGCTCGAGCGCGGCGGCCGCAGCCTCGACGTCGTCGAGCGGATCGTGCGCACGATGGAGGACGACCCCAAGTTCAACGCCGGCAAGGGCGCGGTCTTCAACCACGCCGGCGGCCACGAGCTGGACGCCTCGATCATGGACGGCCGCACCCGCGCCTGCGGCGCGGTGGCGGCGGTGACCACGGTGCGCCACCCGATCACGCTGGCGCGCCTGGTCATGGAGCGCACCGAGCACGTGCTGCTGATGGGGCCCGGGGCCGAGCGGTTCGCCGACCAGATGGGGGTGGCGCGCGTCCCCAACTCCTGGTTCTCGACCCCGCGCCGCCACCGGGAGTGGCAGGAGGAGATGGCGAAGAAAGCGGCGGCCGCGCGGCCGGGCGCGGCGAAGGAGCACGGGACGGTCGGCGCCGTGGCGCTCGACCGGCACGGCGATCTCGCCGCCGCGACCTCGACCGGCGGCCGCACCGACAAGCGCTGGGGACGGGTCGGCGACACGCCGGTCGTGGGCGCCGGCACCTACGCCGACAACGGGACCTGCGCGGTCTCCGGCACCGGCAAGGGGGAGCAGTTCATCCGCCACGCCGTGGCCTACGACATCTCGGCGCGCATGAAGTACCGCGGGCTCTCGGTCGAGGAGGCGGCGCGCCAGGTGGTGTTCGAGGTGCTCCAGCCCGACGACGGCGGCGTCGTCGCCGTCGGCCGCGACGGCGCGATCGCCATGCCCTTCAACTCGCCCGGGATGTACCGCGGCGCGGCCGACGCAGCGGGCCGCTTCGAAGTCGCGATCTGGAAGTAGCCTCCTCGAAGGTCTCCAGCGCCAACCCGATCACCTCCTGCGGCGCCAGCTTGATGGCGGCGAGGTGCGGAGCGTCCGCGACGATCCGGCAGCGGCCGCCGGCGAGGCGCGCCAGCTCCTCGGTGTCGGCCGGCCGCACGCCCCGGTCCCTGCCGCCGCTCACGAAGGCCGCGGCCTCCGCCTGCAGGTGCGGAGCGTGGCGCGCCATCTCGAGATAGCGGAAGGCGCGCGGCAGGGCCTTCTCGAAGAACAGATAGACCGGGGTGCCGAGCGGCGCCATGCGCCGCGACCAGCGGAGCAGGTGCGGCGCCACGTCCTCGAACATGGCGCCGGCGACGCCGTCGCTCGCCGCCAGGCGCGGGATCGCCCAGTAGCCGCCGGAGCTCACCCCCCAGACGTGGAGCGGCAGGCCGGCGGCGCGCGCGGCGACCGCCGCGAGGGCATCGTCGACGTCGCGATCGAAAAAACCGTCGGCCGGGGGGCTGGCGCCGAAGCCGGGCAGGTCGATGGTGACGGCGTGATAGCCCGCCGCGCGCAGCGCCTCGATCCGGCCGCGGCGGTGGAAGTAGGCCTGCCCCCACTCGAGCCAGGGGTGGAGGAGGAGGACGGCGCCGCGCGCCGCGGGGGCGGGGAACCAGGTGGCGTCGAGGGCGCCGTGACGCCCGGGGCGCGGTACGGCGAAGCGCTCGAAGGGCGCGAGCTGCGGCGGCGGGTCCGCGGGCGCCACGCGCGGCAGCCGCGGCCCCAGGGCGACGAGCAGGCGGTGGGCCGCCCTCTCCTCCCAGGGCGGCGGGCGGGATGGCGGGGCGGCGGGGGGTTCGCTCGGGGGCTGCACCGGGGTCGGTCCGGCTTCTTGGGCGCGCCCGCGGCGCCGGCGTTACGCCGCCGCCGCGGCGACCTGCGCGAGCTGGATCAGGGCGAGCAGGTTGGTGAGGACGTGGAGGCCGATGGTCAGCAGGGTCGAGCCGCTGGCCAGGCGCGCGGCGGCGAAGAGGCACCCGAGCAGGAACACGCCGGTCATGTCGAAGAGGTCGTACTGGAGGTGGAGCGCGGCGAAGAGCAGCGAGGAGACCGTGACCGCTCCCGCCGCGCCGAGCCGCGAGGCCGCGAGGCTGGGCAGCAGGAAGCCGCGGAAGAGGAGCTCCTCGAAGATCGGCGCGGCGAGCGCGACCGCCAGCCAGAAGAGCGGCGGCCAGACGCTCGTGCGGTAGCTCTGCACCATGATCTCCGGGCTCAGGGGCCGGCCCAGGTCGCGCGCCACGAGGTCGTAGGCGGCGAGGAAGGCGACGAGCGCCAGAGTCCAGAGGAGGGCCTGGCGCAGCCGCGGCAGGCGCAGGGCGAGGGCCTCGCGCGGCGGCCGCCGCGCGAAGAGGACGGTGAGGGCGCTGCCGATGGGCGCCGCGAGCAGGGTGGAGAGCGCGAGGAGGAGCCCGAGCGAGCCGGTCATCCACCCCGTGTCCTGGAACCGCTCGCCGCGCAGGGCGGCGGCGACGGCCCAGGCGCCGAGCACCGCGACCTGCACGCCCTGCCAGACCGCGATCACCGCCAGCGTCAGCCCGAAGGCGGCGCCCGCGCGCCAGCGTCCGGCGGGCGCGGCGGTCGGCTCCGCGAGCATGGCGGCGGAGGCTAGCACGGGGCTGCGCCGGCGCTCCCGCTGGGTTACAATGCCGCGCGTTGTCGAGAGCCCGCCCGGTGTCACCGCGTTCCAACCCCGCCCACGCGCAGCGTTAGAGAGCCGGTTCCCGCCGCGGAGATCACGAAGCCCCGTCACGACGTCGGCCTGAGGACTGCACGATGGAAGATGAGAAGCGAACCGAGGAGCAGGACTTCGGAACCGTGCTCGATGAGTTCGAGCAGCGGCAGGGCGGCGGCGCCACCGCCGATCCGGAGGTCGGGGAGACGGTGAGCGGCGAGATCCTCGCCATCGGCGAGGACGCGGCGCTCGTCGACCTCGGCGGCAAGGCGGAGGGGGTGGTGCCGCTCGACGGCCTCAAGGACGAGTCCGGGGCGCTGACGGTCGAGGTCGGGGACCGCGTCGAGGGGACCGTCTCCGCCACGGACGCGGCCACCGGCGGCGTGGTCGTCCGCGTCAAGCCGGCGCGCGGCCCGCAGATCAAGGAAGAGCTGCGCCAGGCCCACCTCCACGGCATCCCGGTCGAGGGCACGGTGACCGGCCTCAACAAGGGCGGGATCGAGGTCAAGATCGCGGGCCAGCGCGGCTTCTGCCCGCTGTCGCAGCTCGACCTGCGCTACGTCGAGGACCCCAACCGCTTCGTCGGCCAGCGCCTCGCCTTCAAGATCCTGCGCCTCGAGGAGGACCCCAAGGGGCGCCGCCCCAACATCGTGCTGTCGCGCCGGTCGCTGCTCGAGGAGGAGGCGCAGAGCAAGGCGGCCGAGACGCGCGGGCGGCTGAAGCCGGGCGCCGTCCTCATGGGCAAGGTGACCTCGCTCGCCAGCTACGGCGCCTTCGTCGATCTCGGCGGCCTCGAGGGACTGCTCCACGTCTCCGAGCTCTCGCACCGCCGCGTCGAGCACCCGCAGGAGGTGCTCCAGGTGGGGCAGGAGGTCGAGGTCCAAGTCATCAAGGTGGAGAAGGGGAAGGACGGCCGGCAGGCGGAGCGCATCTCGCTCTCGCGCCGCGCGCTCGAAGGCGACCCCTGGCAGGAGGCCGCCGAGCGCTTCCCCCAGGGGCAGCGGACGCGCGGCCGGGTGGCGCGGCTCGAGTCCTTCGGCGCGTTCGTCGAGCTCGCCCCGGGCCTCGAGGGGCTGGTCCACGTCTCGGAGCTCGGCGCGGGGCGGCGCGTGAGCCACCCGCGCGAGGTCGTCAAGCCGGGTCAGGAGGTCGAGGTGACGGTGCTCGGCGTCGACAAGCAGCGCAAGCGGATCTCGCTCTCGATGGCCGGCGAGACGAGCGAGGCGGGGGCCGAGGAGCTCCGCGAGTACGCCAAGGAGAGCGGCGGCGGCAGCGGCTCCGGCTCCGGCTTCGGCTCGCTCGGCGACTTCTTCCGCGGCAAGGAAGACCGCCGGCGGCGGTAGGCGGGAAAGGCTAGCTCGCGGCGCGCCGCTCGGCGAGCCGCGCCACCAGGGCGCGCATCGCGCTCTGCGTCTCGTCGCTGAACCAGGCCTCGATCAGGGTGTCCAGCTCGAGCTGGCGCTTCTCCTCGAACAGGCAGGCGATGTCGCCGCGCGCCAGGCGCCGGGTGAAACCCATCGCCAGCGGCGGCAGCGCCAGCAGCCGCCGGCACCAGTCGAGCGCCCGCTCGACGACCCGCTCGGGCGGCGCCAGCTCGTCCACCCGGCCGATGGCGCGCGCCTCGGCCGGCGAGATCATCGCGGCCTCCACGCACAGCCGCTCCGCCTGCCGCGCCCCGACCTGGCGGCTCATCGCGGCATGGATCACCGGCGGCATCGGGATCCCGACCTCGACCTCGTTGACGCCGATGCGGAAGTCCCCTTCGGCCATCACCCGGTAATCGCAGAAGATCGCGAGCACCGCGCCGCCCGCCGGGCTGTGGCCGGTGATCGCCGCGGCGATCGGGACCGAGGAGGTGGCGAGCTTTTCCATCAGGCCGTAGAAATCCTCCCAGGCGGCGGCGATGGCTCGGCGGTCGCGGGTCAGCAGGTGCGGCACGTCGAGCCCGGCCGAGAACATCCCCGGCCGGCCGGAGAGGACGAGCGCGCGGGCTCCGGAGGCGGGAGCGCCGTCGACCGCGGCGCGCAGCGCGGCGATGAGCGCGGGATCGAGCGCGTTGGCGGGAGGCCGGGCGAGGCGCAGCTCGCGCACCGGTCCGTGGTCGATCGTCTCGAGCATGGCCGGGGATCGTAACAAACCGTGCGATAGCTTCCGCGGCGATGAGCGAGCTGGAGCGGCTGCCGCGGACGCGCGCGGCGATCGAGGCGGGGATCGCCCAGGGGCTGCACCTCGGCGCGCAGCTCTACGTCTCGCTGCGCGGCGAGGCGGTGGCGGACGCCGCGGTCGGAGAGGACCGGCCGGGGACGCCGCTGCGGCGCGACGCGCTGGTCCTCTGGCAATCGACGACGAAGCCGGTCGTCGCGGTCGCCCTGGCGCGGCTCTGGGAGCGCGGGCTGCTCGAGTGGGACGATCCGGTGGCGCGGCACCTGCCGGAGTTCGCGGCTAAGGGCAAGGAGCGGATCACGCTGCGGCACCTCCTCACCCACACCGGCGGGATCCGGATGTTGGACGTCGGGTGGCCGCGGGACTCCTGGGAGGCGATCGTGGCGCGGGTCGCGGCGGCCAAGCCGGAGCCGCGGTGGGAGCCGGGGAAGAGGGCCGGCTATCACCCGGCCTCGTCCTGGTTCGTGCTCGGGGAGGTGCTCGCGCGGTCGACGGGGATGCCGTTCGAGCGCGCGGTGCGCGAGGAGGTCTTCCTGCCGCTCGGGATGGAGGGCTGCTGGATCGGGATGCCGCCGGAGGTCTGGAAGGAGGCGCGGGAGGCGGGGCGGTTGGCGGCGATGTGGGACACCGAGACGATGCCGCCGCGGCCGGATGGGAGCGACGGCGAGGAGCGCTGCGTGCGGCCCAATCCCGGCGGGAACGGGCGGGGTCCGGTGCGGGAGCTGGCGCGGCTCTACGAGATGTTTCTCGGGCGCGGGGCTCTCGGCGGGCGGAGGGTGCTGCTGCCACAGACGGTGGAGGCGATCGCGGCGCGGCACCGGGTGGGGATGGTGGATCAGACGTTCCGGCACAAGCTGGATTGGGGGCTGGGGGTGATCGTGGACTCGAAGCACTACGGCGAGGAGACCGCCCCCTACGGCTACGGCCGCCACGCCTCGCCCCGCACCTTCGGCCACAGCGGGCGCCGCTCCTCGACCGCCTTCGCCGACCCCGAGCACGGGCTCGCGGTGGCCTTGGTGTTCAACGGCACTCCGTCCGATGCGGCGCACGAACGGCGGATGCGTGGGGCGTTGGAGGCGATCTACGAGGATCTGGGGCTTGCTTGACTTCCGCCCCCCGCCCAATGCCGCTCGGGGCGGATAGTGCCGCGTGAGGTGCCGGGCCACCCGGCCCGCGAAGAGGCGCGCCCGCTTCGCGGGTTCCAGATCAGGAGAGGTTGTGGAGGCAGAGTCGGGTCGGCTCCGTTCGCGTACGTTGGTGGTGACCGTACCCGAACGCGCCGCTTCGCGGGCCTCTGGCCCGGCACCTCACGCGGCGACAC
>DASUNQ010000005.1:0-19086 GCA_036277075.1 Thermoanaerobaculia bacterium | reverse complement strand
CGGCCGCGCTCCTCGGCGCCGCCGGCGGCGACTGCCTCTCCCAGACCAGCCACGGCGTCGAGGTGCTGACCAACCCGGAGCCCGGCTTCTTCATCCTCGGCGCCAAGAGCTACGGCCGCAACAACACGTTCCTGATGCGGGCGGGCTGGGAGCAGGTGGCGGAGGTCTTCGGTCTGCTCGCGGCGCGCGGCAACGGCGCCGCCACGGCCGGATAGACTCCGCGCCCCATGAAGTACCGCGCCGCACCCGCAGCCCGGCCCGGCGAGCCCTCGCGCCCCGGGGTGCTGATCGCGAACCTCGGCACCCCCGACGCGCCGACTCCCAAGGCGCTGCGCCGCTACCTGCGGCAGTTCCTGCTCGATCCCCGGGTGATCGAGCTGCCCCGGCCGCTCTGGTGGGCCATCCTCCACCTCGCCGTCCTCCCTACGCGGCCGCGCAAGTCGGCGGTGCTCTACCGCAAGGTCTGGACGGCGGAGGGATCGCCGCTCCTCGTCATCAGCCGCCGGCAGCAGGCGGCGCTGGCCGCCGAGCTGGCGCGGCGGGCCGGCGAGGAGGTGCCGGTCGCGCTCGGCATGCGTTACGGCAACCCGTCGATGCAGGCGGCACTCTCCGCGCTGGCCGAGCAGGGGTGCGGGCGGATCCTCCTGCTGCCGCTCTACCCGCAGTACTCGGCGGTGACGACCGGCTCGACCTTCGACGCCGCGGCCGCGGAGCTGGCGACCTGGCGCGCGGTGCCGGAGCTGCGCACGGTCCACCACTACTTCGACCGGCCGGCGTACGTCGAGGCGCTCGCGGCCTCGCTGCGCGAGGCCTGGCAGCGCGAGTCGCCGGGCGAGCGGCTCCTCTTCTCGTTCCACGGCATCCCGCAGCGCTACGCCGACGCCGGGGACCCCTACCCGCGGCACTGCACCGAGACCGCGCGCCTCGCCGCCGAGCGGCTGGGGCTGCCGCGCGAGCGCTGGGTGGTGTCGTTCCAGTCGCTCTTCGGCAAGGAGGAGTGGCTCAAGCCCTACACCGAGCGGACGATCCGCGAGCTCGCCGCGAGCGGCGTGCGCCGTCTCGACGTCGTGACCCCCGGCTTCTCGGCCGATTGCCTGGAGACGATCGAGGAGATCGACGCGGAGAACCGGGAGGTCTTCCTCGCCGCCGGCGGCGAGCGCTATCGCTACGTCCCGGCGCTCAACGACCGCCCGGACCACATCCGCGCCCTGGCCGAGCTGGCGCTCGAGAACCTGCAGGGCTGGGTGGCGGCGGCGCGCGAACCGGCCAGGGCCCGGTCGGTCTGGTAGATTCCTTGAAAGGAGGACTCTCGATGCGCTATCCCAATCCGCGCGCGCTGGCGCTCGCCGCGCTGCTCGCCGCCGTCCCAGCCGTCCCCGCCGCCGCGCAGCAGCCGCAGGTCCAGTTCCCGCGCCTCTCCCCCAACGCCACGGTGACGCAGACCATCGGCGTCACCGAGATGACGCTGCGCTACAGCCGCCCCGGCGTCAAGGGGCGGAAGATCTGGGGCGAGCTCGTCCCCTACGGCGAGGTCTGGCGCACCGGCGCCAACGAGAACACGACCATCACCTTCTCGACGCCGGTCAAGGTCGCCGGCACCGAGCTCCCGGCCGGCACCTACGGCGTGCAGACGATCCCCACCACCGGCGACTGGACGCTCATCCTGTCCAAGGACGCCGACGCCTGGGGGGCTTTCGAGTACAAGCCGGAGAACGACGCCCTGCGCGCCACCGTCAAGCCGCGGCCCGCCCACCATCCGCACGAGCGGCTGCAGTTCACCTTCGAGGAGCTCACCGACACCTCGGCGGAGGTGGTGCTCGCGTGGGAGAAGCTCGAGGTGCCGTTCGCGGTCGAGGTCGACACGCCGAAGCTCGTGCTCGCCAAGGCGCAGGAGACGCTGCGCTGGCAGACCCCGTACCAGGCGGCCAACTACTGCCTCGACAACGACACCTGCCTCGACGAGGCCCACCGCTGGCTCGAGGCCTCGCTCGCCATGGGCGAGAGCTTCTGGAACCACCGCGCGATGGCCCGCCTGCTGGAGAAGCGCAACGACACCGCGGGGGCGATCGCGCACGCCGAGAAGGCGCTCGCCGAGGCCAAGAAGGCAGAGAACCCGCCGCCGGCGAACCTGGTCGCCGAGCTCGAGACCTCGCTCGCCGCCTGGAAGGGCAAGGCGCAGGGGCGCTAGCGAGCGGACGGTGCAGTAGCCGCCGGGGCGCCCAGCCAGACCGAGAGCTCCCCGACCCGCTCCAGGCAGGCGAGCGGCGCCAGGCGCTCGAGCTCGGCGCGCGGCTGGGTGCCGCTCGCCACCCCGACCGCGGCGACGCCGGCGCTGCGGGCCATCGCCAGGTCGTGCGTCGTGTCCCCGACCATCAGCGCCTCGTCCGGGCGCGCCCCCAGCTCCTCCAGGAGGTCCCAGAGCATCCGCGGGTGAGGCTTGGACGGCGCCTCGTCGGCGGTGCGCGTGGCGTGGAAGCGGCCGGCGAGGCCGCTCTGCTCCAGCGCGTGCTCGAGGCCGCGCCGGCTCTTGCCGGTGGCGACGGCGAGGAGGTACCCCGCCGCGGCGAGCTCCGCGAGCAGCTCGCGCACCTCGGGGAAGAGCAGCGGCAGGTCGCGGTAGGTGCCGTGCCAGTGGGTGCGGTAGGCGCCGACGATGCGCTCGAAGAGCGCCTCGTCGCAGCCGGGCCGGAGCCGCTCGACCGTCTCGCGCAGGCCGAGGCCGACCGTGGCGCGGATCACTCCGTCCTCGGGCGGATCGAGGCCGAGCTCGCAGATCGCCGCCCGGGCGCAAGCCACGATCGTCCCGACCGAGTCCATGAGCGTGCCGTCCCAGTCGAAGACCAGGAGACGGTAGGCGGGGCTCGCGGCGGGCATCAGCTGAGAGGAGTGTAGACGACGCCGCCCACCGCCGAGCCGTCCGGCGCGGGCGGCGCGCCGGCGAGCCGCGGCGTCACCACCCGACGCTCCACCCAGCTCCCCGGCGGCAGCTCGGCGCCGTAGCCGACGACCGCCTCGCAGAGCGTGCAGCCCTCGCCCACGCGCGTCCCCGGCAGCAGCACCGAGCGTTCGACCCGCGTCCCGGCCGCCACCTGGACGTCGGCCTCGACCGCCGAGTCGCGCACCCGCACCCTCGCCCCGAGCCGCGCCTCCGGCGCCACCCAGGAACGCGGCAGGAGTCGCCGCGGCCAGCCGCCGCGCACCGTCTCGAGCACGCCTTCGAGATAGCGCTCGGGAGTCCCCAGGTCGTGCCACGAGCGGGAGGTGAGGAGCGCCGCGATCGGCCGGCCGGCGGCGAGCATCGGCTCGTAGAGGTCGCTGACGATGTCGGAGCGCCGCGCCTCCACGCCGGCGACCAGCGCCGGCGCGAAGACGTGGGCGCCGGCGAAGACGAAGCGGCGCTCCGCGGGGTCCGTGGCGACGCCGCCGGCGCGCAGCGAGACGACGCGTCCGCCGCCGTCGATCCCGACGCCGCCGCCGAAGCGGGCCGGGTCGGCGCGGCGGGTCAGCAGGAGCGTCGAGTCGGCGCCGCTCGCGCGATGGCGGCGCAGGAGGCGCCGGAGCGGCCAGCGGCAGAAACTGTCGCCGTTGATCAGCAGGACGAGCTCGGCGGGGCGGAGGAAGTCGCGCAGCGGCGCCAGCGCGCCGAGAGTGCCGAGGATCTCCGGCTCCACCGACCAGGTGATCGGGAGATCGCCGAAGCGTTCGCCGAAGCGTCCGCGGATCGCCTCCGGCAGGTAGTGGAGGTTGACGGCGACCGCCTCGCAGCCGATCTCGGCGAGGCGGGCCAGGGTGTGACCGAGGATCGGCACGCCGGCCACCGGCAGCAGCGGCTTGGGCGCGAAATCGGTCAGCGGGCGCAGGCGCACGCCGAGGCCGGCCGCCAGGACGACGGCCCGCACGCGGCTCTGCGCGCGGCTCACGACCCGGCGGTCCGGTTGGGCGGGAAGACCATCTCCGGCGGCGCCTCGCGGTGGCGCTTGCGGTGCTCGGCGTACAGCCGGAGGTAGGAGCGGCGCTCGCTCTTGGCGGGATCGAAGCCGCAGCGGCGGGCCACGGTCTCCGCCCCGTCGCCTTCGAACTCGGCAAAGTCGCCGATCGGCGTGTGGTCGAGCGCGATGGTGACGCCGCCCAGCATCCACTCCTCGCGCACCTTCTGGTAGCGAGTCACCGCCGTGTAGCCCAGGCTCTCGAAGAGGGCCCGCGCCTCCTCCGCGCCCTCGACCGCGATCTCGTGCTCGACGCGAACCTTGAGCAGCCCCTCGAGGCGCATCGGCCCCTTGAAGGTGACCCAGTTGCGCGAGCCGACGGTGCGCAGGCGGAGGATCTTCCCGTCGGTCGCGAGCTCGCCGTCCCGGTCGAGGATGACGTTGTCCTCGAAGGCCGCCGGTCCCGCCCGCTCGGCCTCGAGCTCCTCCAGCCGCTCGCGCAGCCGCTCGAGCTCGACGTGCGGGAACTTGAGCTCCCGCTCGATCCCGCCCTTCCCCCTCATGCGCCTCTCACGCGCCGCCAATCTCTCCCACCCTGTCGAGCAGGCGCGCCACCGAGCGCACCCCGTTGTAGAAGTGGCTGATGTTGAACTTCTCGTTCGGGGAGTGGAGGCCGTCGTCGTGGAGGCCGAAGCCGAGCAGGAGGACCGGGCTCTTCAGCATCTCGGCGAAGGTGGCGACGATCGGGATCGACCCCCCCTCTCGGATGCGCACCGGCCGCGCTCCCCAGACGTCCTCCATCGCGGCGAGCGCCGCGTCGACGATCGGCCCCTCGGCCTCCACCACGACCGCCTTGGCGCCGTGGAGGTAGGAGACCTCGACGGTCACGCCCCTGGGCTTGACCTTCTCGACGTGGCGGCGGAAGAGCTCGGCCACCTTCTCCGGCTGCTGGTCGGGCACCAGGCGCATCGACACCTTGGCGCCCCCCCAGGAGGGGAGGACGGTCTTCGCGCCCTTGCCCATGTAGCCGCCGAAGATGCCGTTGACGTCGCAGGTCGGGCGGGCCCAGGTCCGTTCGCGCGTCGTGTGGCCCTCCTCGCCGTGCAGCTCGGGGACGCCGAGCTCGCGTTTGTAGGCGTCCTCGTCGAAGGGGAGCTTGGCGAACTCCTCGCGCTCCCAGCCGGCGAGCGGGCGCACGTCGTCGTAGAAGCCGTCGATCCGGACCTTCCCGGTCTCGACGTCGCGCAGGGTGTCGACGATGTGGCAGAGGGCGTTGAGCGGGTTCTGGACGGCGCCGCCGAAGGTGCCGGAGTGGAGGTCGCGGTTGGGGCCCGTGACCTTGATCTCCATGTAGGTGAGGCCCTTGAGGCCGTAGATCAGCGACGGCTGCCCCGGGGCGTACATCGAGGTGTCGGAGACGACGACCGCGTCGGCGGCGAGCTTCTTGCCGGCGTCCTCGCGCACGAACTTCTCGATCGCCGCTCCCCCCGACTCCTCCTCCCCCTCGACGATGAACTTGACGTTGACCGGCAGGCGCCCGCGCTCGGCGAGGTGCGCCGCCACGCCCTTGGCGTGGCAGTAGGACTGCCCCTTGTCGTCGGTCGAGCCGCGGGCGTAGAGCTTGTCGCCGTCGACGGTCGGCTCGAACGGCGGGTTGCGCCAGAGGTCGATGGGGTCGACCGGCTGCACGTCGTAGTGGCCGTAGAAGAGCACCGTGGGCCGGCCCGGCGCGCCGTTCCACTCGGCATAGACGAGAGGGTTGCCGGCGGTCTCGATGCGCTCGGCCTGGAGGCCGGCGTCGCGGAGCTTGCCGAGGAGCCAGTCGCTGCAGCGCAGCACCTCCGCCTTGTACTCGGGGTCGGTCGAGATCGACGGGATCCGCAGGTACTCCTTGAGCTCCTCGAGATAGCCCTCCTTCTCGCGCTCGATCCGCCCCAGGACGTCTCGGGAGTCGTTGCTCATGGCCTCTCCTTTCGCTCGCGCCGCAAGGGGCGAGAGTCTACCAGCTCCCTCAGATTGACCGCGTTCACCAGGACGTGTCCGACGACCGCCGCGAGAAGGTTGCCGCGCCAGAGCGTGAGGCCGCCGAAGAGGAGCCCGGCGGCGATCGCGAAGACGCTCCAGAGGCGGAACGGGCGCCCGGGTCCGCTGTGGAGCAGGGCGAAGAGGAGGACGGCCGGGAGCCAGCCCAGGGCGTCCTGCACCGCGCCGCGGAAGAAGAGCTCCTCGGCGAACCCGGAGAGGAGGGCGAGGCCGGCAACGTCGGTGCGGTCCAGCGGACCGAGCAGGCCGCCGAGCGACGCCTCGAGCTCGCGCGCCGCGGGGAGGCGGCGGCCGAGCCGCCAGAGGCCGACGAGGAGGCCGGCCGCGGCGACGCCCAGGAGGACGTCGAGCGGCCAGAGGCGGCGGTCGACGAAGAGGGCGAGCGGAATGGTCCCGCGGCGTGCGCCGATCCAGACGGCGCCGGCCACCGCGAGCAGCAGGTAGAACCACCAGGCGAAGCGGTAGAGGCGGCCGGGAGCGAGCGGCGGCTCCACGCCTAGTCGTCGAACTTCTTGCCGGTCTTCTTCCAGTCGCCGAGGAACTTCTCGAGGCCGACGTCGGTCAGCGGGTGGTGGTAGAGCTGCTCGAGCACTTTGAAGGGGAGCGTGCCGACGTGCGCGCCGAGGAGCGCCGCCTGCACGACGTGCACCGGGTGGCGGATCGAGGCGACCAGCACCTCGGTGGGGAACTCGTAGTTCTCGTAGATGGCGACGACCTGCTCGATGAGCTCCATCCCCTCCTGTCCGACGTCGTCGAGCCGGCCGATGAAGGGCGAGATGTAGGCGGCGCCGGCCTTGGCGGCGAGGAGGGCCTGCGCCGCCGAGAAGCAGAGCGTGACGTTGGTGCGGATGCCGAGCTCCGCGAAGGCGCGCACCGCGCGCAGGCCCGACGGCAGGAGCGGCACCTTGACGACGACGTTCTCGGCCAGCCCGGAGAGGCGCTTGCCCTGCTCCATGATCTCGTCGAACTCGGTCGCCAGCACCTCGCCCGAGACCGGTCCCGGCACCAGGCGCGCGATCTCCTGCACCGTGCCGAGATACGGCTTCCCCTGCTTGGCGATGAGCGTCGGGTTGGTGGTGATGCCGTCCACCATCCCCCACTCGAGACCGCGGCGGATCTCCTCGACGTCGGCCGTGTCCAGGAAGAACTTCATGCGGAGTCTCCTCTCCTGTCTCTCGACACCTCACGGGAGGGGGCGCCCGGGGGACGGGGCGATCTGATCAATTCACCGGCTCCTCCGGCTCCTCCGGCTCGAGCTCCACCTCTCCCTCGCCTTCCGCGACCTCCTCGCCCTCGCGCTCGGCGAGCTTGGCGGCGGCGACGATGCGGTCCTCCCCATCGAGGTCCATCAGCTTGACGCCCTGCGTGGAGCGGCCGATCACGCGCACGCCCGCGACGTTCATGCGGATGATCTTCCCCTCCTGCGTGATGAGCATCATGCCGTCGTCGGCGGTGACCTGCTTGGCGCCCACGACCTCGCCCGTCTTCGGCGTCACCCGGAGGTTGATGATCCCCTTGCCGCCGCGCCCCTGCACGCGATAGGCGTCGAGCGGCGTCCGCTTGCCGTAGCCGCGCTCGGTGACGGTCATCACCTCCCCCGCCGGCGCCAGCGCCTCCATCGAGACCACCCGGTCGTCGGCGCGCAGCGTGATGCCGCGCACGCCGTAGGTGGCGCGCCCCATCGAACGCACGTCGCTCTGCGGGAAGCGCACCGAGAAGCCGCGCGCGGTGGCGAGGAGGATGTCCTCGCTGCCGTCGGTGACGCGCACCGCCAGCAGGCGGTCCCCGTCCTCGATGTTGATCGCGATGATGCCCCCCGAGCGCGGGTTGGCGTAGGCCGAGAGCTCGGTCTTCTTGATGGTCCCCTTCTCGGTGGCGAAGACCAGGTAGCGGTCGTCGGGGAAGTCTCGCACGGTGACCGTGGTGGCGACCTTCTCCTCTTTCTCCAGGTTCAGGAGGTTGACGATCGCCTTGCCCTTGGCCGCCGGGCCCATGTGCGGGATCTCGTGCACCTTGAGCCAGTGCACCCGGCCGCTCTCGGTGAAGACCAGAACGTAGCTGTGGGCTGAGGCGACGTAGAGGTGCTCGACGAAGTCGCCGTCCTTGGTCACCATGCCGGTGCGCCCCTTGCCGCCGCGGTGCTGCGCGCGGTAGAGCGACAGCGGCGAGCGCTTGACGTACCCCGAGTTGGTGACCGTGATCACCATGTCCTCGTCGGCGATCATGTCTTCGATGGTGATCTCGTGGGTCTCGGGGATGATCTCGGTGCGGCGGGCGTCGCCGAAGGCGCCCTTGAGCTGGTCGAGCTCGCGGCGGATCTCGTCGAGCACCAGGCGGTCGGAAGCGAGGATGGCGCGCAGCCGCTCGATCGTCTGCACCAGCTCGCGGTACTCCTGCACCACCTTCTCGCGCTCGAGGCCGGTCAGGCGCTGCAGCCGCATGTCGAGGATCGCCACCGCCTGCGGCTCGGAGAGCGCGAAGTCCGCCATCAGGCGCTCGCGCGCATCAGGCGGGGTCCGGCTGGCGCGGATCGCGGCGATCACCTCGTCGAGCTGGTCGAGGGCCTTGAGGATGCCCTCGAGGATGTGCGCCCGCTCCTCGGCCTTGCGCAGGTCGTAGCGGGTGCGGCGGATGATCACGGTCTTGCGATGGTCGAGGAAGTGCTGCAGCAGCTCCTTGAGCGTCATCACCCGCGGCTGGTTGTCGACGATCGCCAGCAGGATGATGCCGAAGGTGGTCTGCATCTGGGTGAGCTTGTAGAGCGAGTTGAGGATGACCTCGGGGATCTCGCCGCGCTTGACGTCGAGGACGATGCGGATGCCCTCGCGGTCGGACTCGTCGCGCAGGTCGGAGACCCCCTCGATCTTCTTCTCCCGCACCAACTCGGCGATGTGCTCGAGCAGGCGCTTCTTGTTGACCTGGTAGGGGATCTCGGTGACGACGATGGCTTGGCGATCGCCGCGCAGCTGGGTCTCGACGTTGGCGCGCGCCCGCACCTGGATGATGCCGCGGCCGGTGGCGTAGGCGGAGCGGATGCCCTCGAGGCCGTGGATGAAGCCGGCGGTCGGGAAGTCGGGGCCGGGGACGGCCCGCATCAGCTCCTTGAGCGTGACGTCGGGGTTGTCGATCAGCAGGTGGAGGGCGTCCACCACCTCGCCCAGGTTGTGCGGCGGGATGTTGGTCGCCATCCCGACGGCGATACCGGCGGCGCCGTTGATCAGCAGGTTCGGGACGCGCGCCGGCAGCACCAGCGGCTCCTCCTCCGAGCCGTCGTAGTTGGGCCCCCAGTCCACCGTCTCCTTGTCGATGTCCTCGCGGATCATCTCCTCGGCGAGCTTGGTCAGGCGTACCTCGGTGTAACGCATCGCCGCCGGGTTGTCGCCGTCGAGCGAGCCGAAGTTGCCCTGGCCGTCGACCAGCGGGTAGCGCATGGCGAAGTCCTGCGCCATGCGCACGACGGTGTCGTAGATCGCCGCGTCCCCGTGCGGGTGGTACTTGCCCATCACGTCGCCGACGATACGCGCCGACTTCTTGTACGGCCGGTCGGAGCGGTTCCCTCCCTCCCACATGCCGTAGAGCACCCGCCGGTGCACCGGCTTCAAGCCGTCGCGCACGTCGGGCAGGGCGCGGCCGATGATCACGCTCATCGCGTAATCGAGATAGCTGCGCTTCATCTCCTCTTCGATGTCGACCGGGATCGGCGTCTCGAAGGGGAGGATGCGGTCGTGTTCGCTCATGCGTCTCGAGTTTCCCTGGCCGGTTGAGTGAGGGAGCGGCCGCGCGCTCGGCGGCGGTTACACATCGAGGTTGCGCACTTCCAGCGCGTTGTCCTGGATGAAGGCGCGGCGGGGCTCGACCTGGTCGCCCATGAGGACGGTGAAGATCGAGTCGGCTTCGACCTCGTCTTCGATCCGCACCTGCAGGAGGCGCCGCTTCTCGGGGTCCATGGTGGTCTCCCAGAGCTGCTGGGGGTTCATCTCGCCGAGGCCCTTGTAGCGCTGGATGGCGAGGCCCTTCTTGGCGCCGGTGTAGAGCTTCTCGATCGCCTCGTCGAGGGTCTCGAAGCTCTCCGTCTCGTCGCCGCGCACGACGGTGAAGCCGGAGGCCGCCATTGCTTCCAGGCCGACCGCGTTCTGCGTCAGCGCCCGGTACTCGGCGCTGGTGATGAGGCTCCAGCCGAGCCGCACCTCGCGCTCCACCCCGTCGCGGCGCGACAGGAAGCGGATCAGCCAGGTGCCGTGCTCCTCGTCCTGCTTGACCTCGACGTTCTTGAACCCGTGCGCCTCGACGATCTCGGCTACCGCGCGCAGCCGCTCGGGGTCGGAGAGCGAGCGCTTGTCCTTGATGCCGTGGAGAAGAGCCACCTTGAGGGCGTCGGCCGGGTAGCCGCGCGACACCAGGCGGTCGAGGTTGTCGCGAAACGCCTCCACCTTCTCGAGGAAGTTGGCGAGCCGCGTGCCGCGCAGGCGCCGGCCGCCGCCGTTGCCATCGGCGCCCAGAGCCTCCTGCATGCCGACCTCCCAGGCGTCCTGGATGCGCTCGACCAGGTAGGCGCGGTACTCGCGGTCGTCCTTCAAGTAGGTCTCGCTCTTGCCGTGCGTCACCTTGTAGAGCGGCGGCTGGGCGATGTAGAGGTAGCCGCGCTTGATGATCTCCAGCATCTGGCGGTAGAAGAAAGTGAGGATGAGGGTGCGGATGTGCGAGCCGTCGACGTCGGCGTCGCACATGATGATCAGCTTGTGGTAGCGCAGCTTGTCGGCGTCAAAGTCGTCCTTGCCGATCCCCGTCCCCAGCGCCGTGATCAGGGTGCGGATCTCGTCGGAGGAGAGCATCTTGTCGAAGCGCGCCTTCTCGACGTTGAGGATCTTCCCCTTGAGCGGCAGGATCGCCTGGTAGCGGCGGTCGCGCCCCTGCTTGGCCGAGCCGCCGGCCGAGTCCCCCTCGACCAGGAAGAGCTCGGCGAACTTGGGATCGCGCTCTGAACAGTCGGCGAGCTTGCCGGGGAGGTTGGCGGCGTCGAGCGCCCCCTTGCGGCGCGTCAGGTCGCGCGCCTTGCGCGCCGCCTCGCGCGCCTGCGCCGCCTCGACGCACTTCTCGACGATGCGGCGCGCCACCTTAGGGTTCTCTTCGAGGTAGCTCGCCAGCCGCTCGTTGACCACCTGCTCGACCCACCCCTTGATGTCCGAGGAGACGAGCTTGTCCTTGGTCTGCGAGGAGAACTTGGGATCCTTGATCTTGACCGAGACGACCGCGGTCAGCCCCTCGCGCACGTCCTCGCCGGTCAGGTTCTCCTTGAGGCTCTTGCCCAGACCCGAGGACGCGGCGTAGGCGTTGATCGTGCGGGTGAGCGCCGACTTGAAGCCGATCAGGTGGGCGCCGCCGTCGCGGTTGTTGATGGTGTTGGTGAAGGCGTAGATGAGCTCGGAGTAGCCGTCATTCCACTGCAGGGCCACTTCCACCGCCTCCTCGCCGGCGCCGTCGTCGCGCGCTTCGTCGAGGTGGATCGGCTTCGGGTGGAGCGGCGTCTTGTTGCGGTTCAGGTGCTCGACGAAGGAGGCGATGCCGCCGGCGTAGGCGAAGTCGGCCTCCTTCTCCGTCCGCTCGTCGCGCAGGTGGATGTGGACGCCGCGGTTCAAGAACGACTGCTCGCGCAGCCGCTGGGCGAGGGTGTCGTAGGAATACTCAAGGATCGAGAAGACGGTGGGATCCGGGAAGCAGCGGAGCTTGGTGCCGGTCTTCCGCGTCTTGCCGATCGCCTTGATCGGCGCCTCCGGCACGCCGCGGTGGTAGACCTGGTACCAGACCTGACCGTCGCGCTTGATCTCCAACTCGAGAGTCTCGGAGAGGGCGTTGACCACCGAGACGCCGACGCCGTGCAGGCCGCCCGAGACCTTGTAGCTGTTCTTGTCGAACTTCCCGCCGGAGTGGAGCTCGGTCATGATGACCTCGGCCGCCGAGCGTCCCTCGCCCTTGTGTATGTCCACCGGGATGCCGCGGCCGTCGTCCTCGACGGTGACCGAGTTGTCGCTGTGGATGGTGACGTCGATGCGCGTGCAGTGACCCGCCAACGCCTCGTCGATCGAGTTGTCGACCATCTCGAAAACCATGTGGTGCAAGCCGGAGGCGTCCTCGGTGTCGCCGATGTACATGCCCGGGCGTTTGCGCACCGCCTCGAGCCCCTTGAGGACCTTGATGTTCTCCGCCGTGTAGGTGGACTCTGTCTTGGCCAAAGCGTCTCTCCGAACCTGTTTGCCCTGGAGTTGCCCTTCGTTTCCGCTGGGGTTTTGGGGGCGTCTTCCGACAGGCGCAATTGTAGCACGAAACGGCCCGTTTTGCGAGCCGTAGGTCATTCCCTATCAGTAACTTACGCGGTGTCCTCTGGGTCCTCGGCGGGCGCGGGGTCGAGCGACCGCAAACGCCCCTCTTCGAGGTGCCAGACTCGTCCCACTTCGAGCGCCAGCCAGACCTGCGGGCGGTTGGAGCTGGCGACGAGCTGCGGGGCGCCGGCGAAGACCCGCCAGAGGGCGGCGAGGGTGGGCGGCGCGAGCTCGGCGTCGGCGTCGTCGAGGAGGTAGAGCGGGTCGCGGCCGGCGGCGGCGAGAACCCGCCCGTGAGCCGCGAGGAGAAGGAGCGAGAGGGCCTTCCGCTCGCCGGCGGAGGCGACGCTGCGCACCTCGTGGCCTCCGAGAAGGACCTCGACGTCGTCGCGGTGCGGGCCGAGGAGAGGAAGCTGCCGGTGGCGCTCGCGGTCGGCCATGCGGGCGAAGCTCGCGGCGATCTCCTCGGCCCCGTCGAGCCCGCCGCCCGGCGACGGGCGGTAGCGGAGCTCGACCTCCGGCAGCGGCAGCGCGGCCGCGACGATCACTTGCGCGAGCTCCGCCGCGAGCCGCTCGAAGTACCCCTGCCGCAGGCGGATCACCTCCGCGGCCGCGCCGGCGAGGAGCTCGTTCCAGCTCTCCAGCCCGTCGCTCCCGGCGGCCAGGAGCTGCCGCTTCTGAAAGAGCGCGGCGCGGTAGCGGGAGAGGGCCTCGAGCGCCGCCGGCCGCACGCCGACGACGCCGCGGTCGAGGAACCGCCGACGAGCGCCGGGATCACCCGTGAGGACCTCGGCCTCGCCGGCGTGCCACGCGGCGACCGGCAGCGCCGCGAGGTGCTCGGCGCGGCTCCCGGTCTTGCCGTTGACCGTGCGGGAGCGCTCTCCGGCCTCCCACCCGACCTCCAGCCGCGCGCGGCGGTCGCCTTCGACCTCCGCGGCGAGATGAAACGAGCTCTCCCCGTGGCGCACGCAGTCGGCGAGACGGGGCGTGCGGAAGCTCTTGGTGGTGGCGAGGACGTAGACGGCTTCGAGGAGGCTGGTCTTTCCGGCGCCGTTGCCGCCGAGAAGGAGGTGGCTGCCGGGGGCGGGCTCCCAGGTGAGCGGCTCGAGATTGCGAAAGGCGCGGGCGGCGAGCTGGCGGAGCAACAGCCTACAGTCGCATCGGCATGATCACGCAGAGGTAGCGCGCGTCGGGGCCGTCCACCGGGTAGCCCACGCACTGCGTGTTCTCGTCCTTGAGCTCGAGACGCACCCGCTCGGTGTCCACCGCCGAGAGGAAGTGCGCGAGGTAGTCGGGGTTCATCCCCAGCCGGAACTCGGGACCGTCGTACTCGCAGGCCAGCTCCTCGACCGCCTCGCCGAGGTCGGGGTTCTGGGTCGAGATGGTGAGCTGCTCCGGCGCGAACTGCAGCCGCACCGCGCGCGCCCGATCGCCGGTCAGCAAGGCGACCCGCTGCACGCCGTCGACCAGGGCCTTGCGCTCGAAGACCGCCTTCTTGTCGTTGTCCTTGGCGATGACGCGCTCGTAGTCCGGGAAGCTCCCTTCGAGGATGCGGCAGATGAGCTCGCGCCGCCCGAGCCGGAAGGAGAGGTGGTGCTCGCCACGGCGGTAGGAGAGGTTGCCGTCCCCCTCCAGGCGCTGCAGCTCCTGGAGCGCCTTGCGCGGCACCAGCACCTGGTGCTCGCCGTCGGCCGCTGCGAGCCCGGCCTCGACCAGCGCCAGGCGATGACCGTCGGTCGCGACCAGCTCGAGCCCCCCTTTCTTGAGCTTGAGCAGCGCGCCGTTCAACTGGAAGCGCGACTCCTCGGCGGAGACCGCGAAGAGGACCTTGCCGATCATGCGCCGGAACTCGACGAAGGGGATCTCGAGCGCGCCCTTGTCGTCGACCACCGGCAGCGTCGGGAAGTCGTCGGGGGCGAGGCCGTGGATCTTGAACCGCGAGCGGCCGGCGCGGATCGTCAGCGCCCGCGGGTCGTCGAGGACGAGCTGCAACTCGTCGGCGACCAGGGAGCGGACGATCTCGAAGAGCTTCTTGGCCTGCACCGCCACACCGCCGTCGGCCTTGACGTCGGCCTCGCACCAGGAGGTCAACGAGACGTCGAGGTCGGTTGCCGCCAGGTGGAGTCGGTCGTCGTGCGCCGAGAGCAGCAGGTGCGAGAGCACCGGGATCGTCGTTTTGCGTTCGACGACCCCCTGCATGGGGACCAGCTCGGACAGCAGCTCGCTGCGACGGAGGCGAATTTCCATGGGGGGCCGGTCTCCAGAGACGAAGAAGCACCCTGATCATAGCATGATCGTCGTCGTCGTAAGAGGCGCTGTGGAAACGTTGAGATGCCGCGCAAACCATGGAGAGCGAAAGAGTTGCGCGTCCGCTGCCGTGCCGCTTCCGCGCTGTGGAACGCTGCGGAGGAGAGAGGAAAACGGCGCGCGCTCAACACTCTCCACAGGCGCTCCGCGGACCTTCCGGAGGAGGCTCGGTGGGCGACTGCGGAAAAGCGCGGGCTGGAAGCGGCGCGAAGGCTTTCGCGCCTAGACGAAGTGCTGCTCGATGGCGGTCAGCAGCTTGTCGATCTCCGGGTCGGCGTCGCGGAGGTGTTGGATCTTCTCGACCGAGTACATGACCGTCGAGTGGTGCTTGTCGTTGAACTGTTTGCCGATCTCGGGGTAGGAGAGGTCGGTCAGGCGCTTGAGCGCGTACATCGCCACCTGCCGCGGAAAGGCGATCTGCTTGGTGTTGCCCTTGCTCTTGATCTCCGAGACTTTGAGGCCATAGTGGCGGGCCACGAACTTGATGATCTCGGCCGCGGCCGGCTTGCGCTCGCCGTCCGGAAGGATGTCGCGCAGCGTCTCCTTCGCCAGGTCGAGAGACAGGGGCTTGCCCGTCAGCGAGGAGAAGGCGATGACCCGGTTCAGGAGCCCTTCGAGCTCGCGCACGTTGGAGCGCACCTGTTGCGCGATGAAGTGGGCCACGTCGTTGGGGAGACGGATCCCTTCGACGTCGGCCTTGCGGCGCAGGATCGCGACCTTGGTCTCGAGGTCCGGAGGCTGGATGTCGGCGATCAGTCCCCACTCGAAGCGGCTGCGCAGGCGCTCCTCGAGCGTCGGGATGTTCCGCGGCGAGGAGTCCGACGAGATGATGATCTGCTTCTGGCTGGTGTAGAGCGTGTTGAAGGTGTGGAAGAACTCCTCCTGCGTCCGCTCCTTGTTGGCCAGGAACTGCACGTCGTCGATGAGCAGCACGTCGATGGTGCGGTAGCGCTCCCGGAAGGCCGGCATGCGGTCGAAGCGGATCGAGTTGATGAGCTCGTTGACGAACTGCTCGGCCGCCAGATAGAGCACGCGGAGCTGCGGTCCCCGCTCCCGGATGTGGCAGCCGATGGCGTGGAGCAGGTGAGTCTTGCCGAGCCCGACGCCGCCGTAGAGGAAAAGAGGGTTGTAGCTGCGCGACGGGCCCTCCGCCACCGCCCGCGCCGCGGCGTGGGCGAACTGGTTCGAGTTGCCGACGACGAAGCTGTCGAAGGTGTACTTGGGATTGAACCGCGCGGCGAGCGCAGGCGGCGCCTCGGGCGGCGCCTGCTCACGCTCCTCGAGCGAGAAGAGGACCTGGTAGGCGGCCCCTTTGAGCCCGGCCACCGCGCGGTCGACCGCCGGCCGGTAGCTCGACTCCAGGGTGTGCAGGAAGCGGGCGTCGGGGGCGAGGAGCACCAGCCGGTCCTCCTCCTCCGTGCGGACCTTGAGCGGGCGGAACCAGGTGGCGAACTCCTCGGCGGGAAGTTCTTGTTGCAGCTCTCTTTGCAGCAGACTCCAGATTTGCGACATAGCTCTCGAAGGCGAACGAATTCCACAAAATTTCCACAACCTGTGGAAATCCAGAGGCTAGCCTGGAAACGTGCGTGACGGATTGCCGACTGAGGCGAAACGGACTATAGACCCTCCTCCGGGGGTCGTCAAGACTCATCTCAGAACGGACGGACCAGTCGCGCCAGCTCGCGCGGCAGCTCGAGAGCGCCGGTGGCGGGTCGTCCGAGGGCGCGCAGGAGCTGCGCTAGAGACGAGGGCAGCAGCGGCTCCTCCTGCTCGTCGAAGAGGAGGTCGAGCAGCGACGGCGGCTCGGGGTAGATGGCGAGACGCACGGCGGCGTCGGGCTCGATGTCGGCGGCGGCGCGCGCCAGCTCGAGGGCGCGGTCGAAGCCGCCGAGCTCGTCGACCAGGCGGAGGCGCCGCGCCTCCTCGCCGGTCCAGACGCGCCCTTGCGCCACGGTGTCGACCTCGCGCGGCGTGAGCTTTCGCCCGCGCGCCACGTGGCCGACGAAGGTGGCGTAGACCCGCCGCATCAGCCCTTCGACGCGGGCCTCCTGCGCCGCGCTGAACGGCGCGAGCGAGGTGTAGATGTCGGCGTTCGCCCCGCGCTTCAGCGTGTCGTGGGTCACGCCGAGGTGCTCCTCTTGGAACCGCCGGGTCACGAACTTGCCGCCGAAGACGCCGATCGAGCCGGTGAGGGTCGCCGGCTCGGCCACGATCTTGTGCGCCTTGGCGGCGATGTAGTAGCCGCCCGAAGCGGCGACGTCCGACATCGAGACCACCACCGGTTTCTCCCGCGCCAGCAGCTCCACCTGGCGCAGGATCAGGTCGGAGGCGAGCGCCGAGCCGCCTGGGCTGTCGACGCGCAGTACCACGGCGTCGACGCCGTCGTCCTCCGCCAGGTCGGAGAGGATCTCGCCCAGGCTCTCCGAGCCGAGGAAGACCTCCTGGGTCCAGGGCTCCAGGCCCCCCTGGCCGCGCACGATGGTGCCGAGGGCGAAGACGATGGCGATGGTGTCGGCCGCGAAGGGGTTGCGGCCGGTGCGGTAGTCCTGGAGACGGACGAGGCGGGGCTCCCCGCCGGCGCGGCGCTCCAGCCGGTCGCGGAACTGGTCGGGATAGGCGAGCCCGTCGACGAGCTTCCGCCGTACCGCCTCGGGGGCGTCGTAGGGAGCCCCGTCGACGAGCCGCCGGACCTCCTCGGGCGGCAGGCGGCGCGCCTCGGCGATGCCGGCCACGAGCTGACGGTAGAAGCTGTCGAGGACGGCGTTCATCGCCTCCTCGGCGGCCGGGGAGTGCGCGGCCCGCGTGTAGGCCTCGACGGCGCTCTTGTAGCGGCCGACGTGGACGAACGCCGGGTCGATCTTGAGCTTCTCGAAGGTGCCGCGGAGGAAGAGGCTGTCGGCGTAGAGGCCGAGCAGGTTCAGGTCCCCGGCCGGGGCGAGGTGGATCTTCTCGCAGGCGGTGGCCAGGTAGTAGGCGAGGGTGCCGTTCGACCCCTCCCCCGCGGTCTCGAGATAGCACTCGACGAACTTCCCCGCCCGCCGCAGCGCGGCGAGCTGGCGCCGGAACTCCTGCGCCTTGGCCAGGCCGAAATCGGCGTCCTCGATGTACACGGCGAGCCCCTTGACGGCGCGGTCGTCGCGCGCGGCGCGGAGGGCCGGGTAGAGCTCGGCCATGCTGTCGAGGGTGATGCTGGCGGCGAACGGAAAGCCGGAGGTGGGGGCCTGCTCGAGCACCGTACGGTCCATCCGCCAGACGAGCACCGTGGGGCCGGCGAGCGGCCGGTCGCCTCGCGCGAGAAGGATGCCGGCGACCGCGGCGCCGACCGCCACGACCACGAGCACCAGGAACACCGCCACCAGCTTCTTCATGCTTCGAGCTTAGCCCCTTCCCGGTCGCGCAGAAATGCCATGGCCACCTTTGCACTTCTTGCATTATCGATGGGCTGATTTCTCGGCCGCAGAAGGTGGTTTCCGGAGGAATGAGGCGCTTGGCACAGCCGTTGCACATAGGCAGCGACAACGTAGAAGAGAGTATGTGGGGAGGTTCCACCTGCCAAGATCAATCCAGCCATCATCAGAGACCCTAGCCGGTCTCACCCTCTGAGAAACTAATCCCATCCCCCTTGCGACAGGGGTAGATCCTCAGAAAGACCAACCGGAGAGACGGGGCCTCCCCCCCATACTTCAAGATCAGCGGCCCTCGGGGCAACCCGGGGGCCGCTCCTTTTTTGTGCGCCAATTTGGCCCGGCGCGTCCGCTAGACTGACGCGGTGCGGCATGAGCTGTTGGCCTGGTACGACCGGGTGCGGCGCGACCTGCCCTGGCGGCGGACCCGCGACCCGTACCGCGTCTGGATCTCCGAGGTGATGCTCCAGCAGACGCGGGTCGAGGTAGTCCTCCCCTACTACGACCGCTTTCTCGCCGAGTTCCCCACCGTCGAGGCCTTGGCCGCCGCGCCCGAGGCCGAGGTGCTCGCCGCCTGGTCGGGCCTCGGCTACTACCGCCGCGCCCGGCAGCTCCACGCCGCCGCCCGCCGCGTGGTCGAGCGCGGCGGCTTCCCCGACACTCCCGGGGGCTGGCGGGAGCTGCCTGGGGTCGGCGACTACACGGCCGCGGCGGTCGGGAGCATCGTCTACGGCCTGCCGCTGCCGGTCCTGGACGGCAACGTCGAGCGGCTGATGGCGCGCTACCTGGCCCTCGCCGCCGACCCCAAGAGCGCTGCGGCGCGGCGGCAGCTCCGGGCGGCGGCGGCCGCCCTGGTCGACCCCGAGCGGCCGGGCGACAGCAACCAGGCGCTGATGGAGGTCGGCGCCACCGTCTGCACGCCGCGGCGCCCGCGGTGCCCCGACTGTCCGCTCTTGCCCGGCTGCCGGGCCGCGGCCGAGGGCCGCCCCGAGCGCTACCCGCCGCGCCGGGCGCGGCGCGCGCGGGAGGGACGCCGGCTGGTGGTGGCGGTCGTCGAATGGCGCGGGCAGGTGCTCCTCGTCCGCCGCG
>DASUNQ010000004.1:0-12473 GCA_036277075.1 Thermoanaerobaculia bacterium | reverse complement strand
GGCCGCAGCTCGCGCGCTGGCGGCGGGCGGCCGGGGAGAGCCTCTACGCCGCCTGGGCGTGGCTTCTCTTCGGGCTCTTCGCGGCGCCGGTCTTCCTCGCGGTCTGCCTGCTGCCGCGTCGCGAGCGGCGGCGGCGCTTCGCCCGGCGCGCCGCGCGGCTCCTGGCGCGCTTCGCCGGCGTCCGGCTCGCCGCGCGGGGCCTCGATCACCTCGACGGGCCGCGGCCGCGAGTCGTCGTCGCCAATCACCAGAGCTACCTCGACGCCTACGTGCTGACCGCGGCACTGCCGCCCGATCTCGCCTTCGTCGCCAAGCGCGAGCTGGCGCGAAACCCGTTCGCGCGCCTGCTCCTGGCGCGGCTCGGGACGCTCCTCGTCGATCGCTTCGATGCGGCGCAGGGGACCGACGACGCGGCGCGGGCGCTCGCCGCGCTGCGCGCCGGCGAGTCGATCCTCTTCTTCGCCGAGGGGACCTTCGGCCGCGCGCCCGGGCTCCTCCCCTTCCAGCTCGGCGCGTTCGTCACCGCCGCCGCGGCCGGCGTGCGGGTGGTGCCGGTCGCCGTGCGCGGCACGCGGTCGCTGCTGCGCGGCGGGGAGTGGTTCCCGCGCCGCGGCGCGGTCGAGGTCGTGGTGCGGCCGCCGGTCGCCCCCGTGGACTGCGGTTGGAGTGCCGCCCTGGCGCTGCGCGACGCCGTCCGCGCCGAGGTCCTGGCGGCCTGCGGCGAACCCGATCTCGAGGCCGGCGCGAAAGCCTTCGCGGCTCACTCGCCGCGGTTGACCGCCCGCGCGGCCGGCCGCTAAGATCGGTCGAAACTGCTCAAGTAGGGTCGATGGCGAAAAAAAAGAGCGACGCCGGTGCCGCGCTCCAGCTCTCTCGCGAGCTGCTCGAGCAGCTCATGCTCGGCACCGGGCGGGTGCGGCGCTTCACCCAGGACACGCCCGTCCTGCCCGACGTCTGGCTGGAGTACGCCAAGGGGCCGGACGATCCGACGCGGCGCACCGGCGGGGGGGCCGGCGAGGACCCCTTCCCGGCGGTCAAGCTGCTGCTGACGCCGTACCGCGAGAACTCCACCGGCGACGTGCGGAAGGCCCTGTGGGAGCGGCTGGGCGAGCAGCGCAAGCGCCCCGAGTGGCGGCGCTTCGGCCACGACCCCAAGGAGCCGCCGCGCCTGGTCTACAACCAGTCCACGGTGGCGGCGACCCTCCACTTCGAGGACCTCATCCGGGTCGTCCTGCCGATGACCGACTGGTGGGCCCGGCTCGTCCAGCGCCTGGACTTCTCGCGCCTCCAGCTTGCGGACGTGCAGAAGAACCTCGCCGTGGCGGTCCAGGACCCCGAGCACCCGCCGCTGCTGGGCGAGCGCCGCCTGCCGCCCGACCTCCTCTGGATGGTGCGGGTGGTGGGCGCCCTGGCGCTCGTGCACCGCGGCGAGCCGCTGCCGGCGAGCTTCACCGCCCGCGGCGGGGTCGCCAACGCGACTCCCGCCGACTGGGCGAAGCTCGTCGCGGCGATCGCCGACCTCATCCGCGACCTCGAGCCCGGCCCGCCGGACGCGCGCATCTACTCGGTCAGCCTGAACCGCGAGGCCGCGCCGACGGTCGCCCGCTCCGTGCTGTCGATCAAGGCCGACGCCGCGCGGCTCCTGTTCAACATCTCCTGCCGCGGCCTCGCCTGGGCGGTCATCGACAGCGGCATCGACGCCGCGCACCCCGCCTTCCGCCAGCGCCAGGACGGCAAGGACGGCGAGCTCTACAAGGCGCCGTTCCCGGTGGAGGACAAGAAGCCGGCCAACCGCACGCGCGTCCACGCCACCTACGACTTCTCGCAGATCGACCTCCTCCTCGACCCCGACAGCGAGGACCAGCCCGAGGCGCTGAAGAAGCTGAAGGCGAAGAAGGCGCCGGGGGAGGCGAAGGAGCTCGACCGGCAGCTCGAGGAGCTCAACGACGCGCTCCGCGCCGGGCGCACCATCGACTGGAAGCTCATCGCCGAGCTGCTGCGGGTGCCCCACGAAAAGGGGAAATACCGGCCTCCCGCGAACGACCACGGCACGCACGTGGCCGGCATCCTCGCCGGCGACTGGCGGAAGGGCGAGTCGAACGGCGCGCTGGAGGACGACCTGATCGGCGTCTGCCCCGACCTCCGTCTCTACGATCTGCGGGTGCTCGACGACGAGGGGCGCGGCGACGAGTTCGCGGTGATGGCGGCGCTGCAGTTCGTCCGCTACCTCAACTCCACCAACGACTACACCGCCGTGCACGGCGTCAACCTGAGCCTCTCGATCCCGCACGACGTCTCCAACTTCGCCTGCGGCCGGACGCCGGTCTGCGACGAGGCCGAGCGCGTGGTCTCCTCCGGCGTCGTGGTGGTCGCCGCGGCGGGGAACCAGGGCTACCGGCGCTACGACACGCCCAGCGGGAGCGTCGACATGTACAACACCATCAGCATCACCGACCCGGCCAACGCCGAGCTGGTGATCACCGTCGGCGCCACCCACCGCTACCGGCCGCACACCTACGGCGTCAGCTACTTCTCGAGCCGCGGGCCGACCGGCGACGGGCGCTGCAAGCCCGACCTGGTGGCGCCGGGGGAGAAGATCACCGGCCCCTTGCCCGGCGGGCTCTTCGGGCTCAAGGACGGGACGAGCATGGCGGCGCCGCACGTCAGCGGGGCGGCGGCGCTGCTCATGGCGCGGCACAACGAGCTGGTCGGCCGCCCCGCCCGCATCAAGCAGGTCCTCTGCGCCACCGCCACCGACCTCGGGCGCGAGCGTTACTTCCAGGGCGCCGGGATGCTCGACGTCCTGCGCTCGCTGCAATCCGTCTGAAGGGGGAGCCGATGCTGGTCCTCGAAGCGCTGCGCGCCAAGTACGGCGACGCCCTCCTGCTCCACTCCGGCGACGAAGACGACCCGCAGCTCGTGGTCATCGACGGCGGTCCGCCCGGGGTCTACAACGACGCTCTCAAGCCGCGCCTCGACGAGCTGCGCGAGGAGCGCGGGCTGGACGAGGGCACGCCGCTCGACGTCGCTCTGATGATGGTCAGCCACATCGACGAGGACCACATCGCCGGCCTCCTCCAGCTGGTGCGGAAGCTCAAGGACCTGCAGGACTCCGGAGAGCCGCGGCCGTGGAGGATCCGCCGCTTCTGGCACAACGCGTTCGACGACATCATCGGCAACGACGACGTCTCGGTGGCCTCGACGGCCTCGGTGGTGAGCACCGCCTCGATCGGCGACCTGCTGCGGCCGGAAGGGTCGCTGGTGCTCGCCAGCGTCGGCCAGGGGCGGGAGCTGCGCAAGCTCCTCGACGCCCTCGGCCTCGACGGCAACCCCCCGTTCAAGGGCCTGGTGCGGGCCGGCAAGAAGGCGTTCGAGCTCGGCGACCTGAAGCTCACCGTCGTCGCGCCGCTCGAGGAGGAGCTCCTCGCTCTCCAGGAGGACTGGGACAAGAAGATCAAGCCGATCCTCAAGAAGGAGAAGGACGCCGGCGCGCGGGCCGAGATCGCCGCCTACGTCGACAAGTCGGCCTACAACCTGTCGAGCATCGTCGTGCTGGTCGAGTCGCAGGGCAGGCGTCTCCTCCTCACCGGCGACGGCCGCGGCGACCACACGCTGCGCGGGCTCGAGGAGGCGAAGCTCCTCGACAAGAAGGGCAGGATCGAGGTCGACGTCCTGAAGCTCCCGCACCACGGCAGCGTGCGCAACGTCGAGTCCGACTACTTCGAGGCCATCCGCGCCGAGCACTACGTCGTCTCGGCCGACGGCAAGTTCGACAACCCCGACCTCGCGGCCCTGGAGCTGATCTCCGCCGCCCGGCCGGACGACGAGTTCACGATCCACTTGACCTACCCGACCGACGAGTTCAACGTCCCGAAGATCGGCAAGGCCATCGCCAAGTTCTTCGCCAAGGAGAAGGCCGCCGGTCGCAAGTACAAGGTGAAGACACGCGCCTCCGGCGACCTCTCCTTCCGCCTCGAGCTCGCCTGAGGCCGGCCCGCGCTGCGCGAAATTCGTCCCACCGCCCGAGGAACGCTCCCCGCGAGGTGGGAAACGCTCCCCACGGGGGTGGGGAATGCTCCCCGGAGCTTGGGGAACGCTCCCCGCGGCGTGGGGAGCACGCCCGGCGGCGGGGGAGTGTTCCCCGGTCAGGGGGAGCGTTCCTCGCCCGCGGGGGAACGTTCCCCATCGCGCGGGGAGTGTGCCCCACCTGCCGGAAGACGTTCTCGGAGCGCCCGGAGCGCCCGCTAGGCGCCATGCGCGTCCCGCTGGACAAGGCCATCTCAATCCTCCATGCGCTCTGCGAGGGGACCAACGTTCGCGCGATCTCCCGGCAGAGCGGGTGCCACCAGGGGACCGTCCTCAAGCTCCTGGTGCAAGCCGGCGAAGGCTGCGAGCGGATGCTGGCGGAGCTGGTCCGGGACGTGCCGGTCGCTGACGTGCAATGCGATGAGCTGTGGGGATACGTCCGCTGCAAGGAGGCGACGAAGGCGCGGCGCGGGATCGTGGACCCGGACGCCGGCGATGCGTACTGCTTCCTCGCGCTGGAGCGCAGCTCGAAACTCATTCTCGCGTGGCACCTGGGCCGGCGGAACAAGTGGGATGCGCACGACTTCATGCGCAAGGTGGACGCGGCGACGGCCGGCCGGTTCCAACTCTCGACGGACGGGTGGAACGCCTACCCGGAGGCGGTCGCTTGGACAGTCGGGGACCGTGCCGACTACGCAATGCTAATCAAAGAGTACGTGAGCCCCGGAGGCGAAGAGGCGCGGCGGTATGCTCCGCCGCGCCTGAAGGCGACGGACCGGATCAACGTCTCCGGCATGCCGGAGGAGCGGCGCATCTGCACCTCGCACGTCGAGCGCGTCAACTGGACAATGCGTACCAACCTGCGGCGTCTGACTCGGCTGAGTAACGGCTTCTCGCGCAAACGAGCGAACCTGCGCGCCGCGCTGGCGCTCTTCATCGGCTACTACAACTTTTGCCGAATGCACAGGAGCATCCGCATGACGCCCGCGATGAAAGCTGGAATCACGCGGAAGCCGTGGACGCTGACGGAGCTGGTGGCGGCGGCGATGGCGGTTTAAGGTTTAAGAATCTTGATAGCCTGTACAAACTTCTGTTGTCTCTCGATCCGGCGCTCGGAGTCGGTAGTTCTATCTTGCGCGAGATTCTGAAACCTACTGATGAGACGCGCGAGCTTCTTATCGCTTGGCTTTCCCGTCTCGCCACCTAGGATTTGAGCAAATCGGAGTAATCGTCTATGGAGTTCGGATTCGCTGTAGCTCATCATCAGATCGCTGTCGAGGAACGATGTTACCATCGTATAGAAATGCGCCTGATCTGTGGCGAGAGTAGTCTCTTGCAACGCTGTTGCTGTGTAGGCCACGCGCAGCGTCCTGAAGACCCGCCTCAGGGTTCTTATCTCCTGTGGACTAACAGGCGCGAACGTGGGATCGCTCTTGGTTACGCGGCCGCTTCTGCCGGCGGAAATGAAACTCTTGAGAATGTCTACGGGCTTCCTATGCTGCCGCGAACGCGCGAACAAGGCAATTTCAAGTAGCCTTTCCCACATGCGGTCAACCTGCGAGCGCGGATCAAGGCCCGCGCGGCCTATTGTCTCAAGTCTCTTGAGCACCCTAGTGAAGTCGTTATTGACTAGCTTGTAATAAGGCGCTTGGGCTCCGCGAGTCTCTTTTATGGCGACGAGCTTGAAAACCGACTTGAGTAGGCGGTTGTTATCACCCATTGCTTTGGCTACATCGAACCTGCTGACCGCCACGCCCTGTTGGTTAATATCGACAAACAAGCCAATGATCTCATCAAGTGAACTGCCCTCACTGAGCGTAATCTCGATTGTGGGAATCGAATACTCTCTGAAGTCGCGCACGACATTGTCAGCAAGCTTGGCGAAGGTTGCTTTACCGGTCGGGAGCTGAATCCAGAAGTGCGCATGCTTGCGCTGCGCGGGCGGAAAGAAATACTGGTGCCACTGCGGGATCGCGAACCCGGGGCGGGCGTTGCCAACAAAGAGGATCAGACTTTCGAGTCGCTGTTTGCCGTCAAGAATGTTATATGAGTACCTCGCGCCCTCGGCGTCCTTGTAGAGGAAGATCGCGGGGATGGGCCGGCCCTGCACGATGTTAGCTATCAGCTTGCGGCGGGTGCTGAGCTGCCAGACCTGGCCCCGCTGAAACACGGGGTTGAGGTTAATCTTCTCATCATTGAGATAGTTGACGAGCTGATCGAGCTTCATCTCCGTGTTGCGGTAGTTCATAGGCTCCCATCCCGCGGCCGGGCGCACGTTGGCGGTCATGACCGCCTCCGGCCGCTAAGCCAACCGGGGCAGCCTAACCCCGGAGCCGCCAGCGGGCCAAACTCATGCGCGACGGCGCATGGGTTGCGCCGGCGCAGCGCCGGGCCGCCCGCCGGCCGGCAGCAACACTGAGTTAGAGCACTACCCGTCACGCGGGGTGCATTCCCCAGGACGCGGGGCGGCTTCCCGTAGCTCCGGGGGGAGCGCCCCGGCTCGCGGGGCGGTCGCCCGGTGGCTCCGTGCTTCGTCCCGGTGTCGCCGAACGTGCGCCCGGCGCCCTCGGGGAGACACCCGGCGGCGCCGGGCAGGCTCCCCCGATGCAAGGGAGGAGGTGCCGCGGGGGCGTCCCCCGTCGGCTCCCCCGCGTTCCCCGTGCTCCGGGGGGCGCTTCCCGCACGTCCTCCCCACTTGTACCGAAGGGTGGGGAAGACTCCCCACCTCCCTTCCCGCCTTCCCCTGCCGCTGGAGAAGCGCTCCCTGGGCTTGATACCTCTCACCCACGGCGCGGGGGAGCAATCCCCCGCAAGCGGGGAGCGGGCCCGCGGGAAGGGGGCGCTAGATGGAAGGACCGGGCCGCTCGAGGCTCCGGCCAGGGGGTTGGCGACTGCGCAGGTGATCAACTAGGGGGTGCGCAGCGGCGGCTCGGCTGCTCGGGTCGGTGGTGAAGCTGTCGAAGATGCTAGTGCGCGAGCTGTAGACATGCCGCCCGGCTCGGAGCTTCAGCGCGCGGGGTCTCGGCGCTCCTACGTAGCTGCTACAATTTGGGTTCGTGATCCGTTCAATGTAGCTGTTTGAAGTCTCCGAGAAGGAGCCAGCTATGGTCGTACTCCTTGCCGCGGTCATTCCATTGCAAAACCCCACCTCCCGTTCGGGCTAACCGAGGTAATCGCGGCCGTAGCGGCGATTGCGGCGATACTCAGTGCGCTCTTCGCCTACATTGCACTTCTGCCGATCATGCGGCAGCGACGAACCGATCGCCTGCTAGCGGATCGCTTTGGTGCTGACGCCTACGCCCCTGAGATGTTGCATTGGGCTACGAAGTATTATATCCCGCCCAATTGCACCAGTATCGATCCCGCGACCGAGAGCGAGATAAGAAACCTCGTGGCCACTGAGGAAAGGCTTTTCGACGTCCTCGGCAGGTTCCTGGACAAGGACTCTCGACATCGCCACCTATTGATCCTGGCAGACTCCGGAATGGGCAAGTCCTCTTGCCTAATCAACTACTACGTCCGTAATCAGAGGCTGCCACCGCGCCGGCGAAGGCGAATCGCGGTCATCCCCCTGGGTATTCCGCACGCAGACGATCTCATTCGCAAGATTGATGAGCAGGGCGGCACCGTCTTATTCCTGGATGCCTTCGACGAAGACACGAAGGCCATCCGTGACCATCGTGCACGGTTGCTTGAAGTCATGGATCTGTGCCGCGCCTTCAACCGCGTCGTCCTGACTTGCCGTACCCAGTTCTTTCCACGCGACGAAGAGATCCCAAAGGACACCGGGATCGTGAAGGTGGAACCAAAGGGAGCCGGCGAGCTTGGAACCTACGTGTTCCAGAAGCTCTATCTGGCACCCTTCAACGACGACCAAGTGGACCAGTTCCTGAAGCGACGATACCCTGCTCCGCAGTGGAAACGGCGCCGTAGCGCGCGGAATTTCGTTGCAGCTGTGCCTCTCCTCAGCGTCCGCCCAATGCTGCTCGCTCACATCCCGGATTTGGTGCAATCAGAGCATGAGATCTCGTACGGGTTCGAGCTGTACGAGAGGCTGATTGAGTCGTGGCTGCAGCGTGAGAGCGCGTGGGCGAAGCCGGAGACTCTCCGCCAGTTTTCCGAACAGCTCGCCGTTGATCTCTACTGCAACCGCGAACGGCGAGGCGCGGAGTGGATCCCATCAACCGAACTGGCTCAGCTCGTGAAGGGCTGGTCGCTGGCGCTCGAGGATTGGCAGCTCACCGGCCGGTCGCTGTTGAATCGCGATGCAGCGGGTAACTACAAGTTCGCGCACCGCTCGATCATGGAGTATCTCTTTGTCCGAGAGACCTTGGCCGGAAATCCTTGTGCCATGGGTGTCGAGTGGACGGACCAGATGATAGATTTTTTGTATGAGATCATTTTCAATGGTCGTCTTCCCGTCTATCTTGAGAGACGGCGTGGTACCCTCACTGAGTCCGATGTGAGAGGAATCCTACGCCTCGTTGGCATCAACGTTCGCTGCGAGGGCAGGGAGTTTCTTGACCACAACCGTCTAAGCGAGGCGCAAATTGTATCTTCCAGATATTTTGATCGACGAGCGTTCCGTCGTGAACACCTTGAGATAACTTCATTGGGAGTGGAGTCAAGAATACTCGGCCTCCAGTGGTTTGCCCGGAAGCCTAATATCGAATGGGCACGGGAGCCCACCGTAGACGAGCTATTTCTTCTGGATCACATGCCAGAGGACGCCAGAAATGCGCTGTTGCCAAAGAAATCCGTGCTTTGCCCAACTGCAGATACTCTCCATGGTTATCGCGTCGTGGTTGGCTTCCGGAAAGGCAAGATCAGAACCTTGGTAGGCGTCGAGCAGGAGTTCTCATCGGATGAGATCGACCTCGCGCACCCTATCGACGTCATGCCTGCCTTTTGGCTCATAGATCTTATAATGCGAAAACAACTTGCTTCCGTAGCTCCAGCGGGAGAGTTCTCAAGGACGACGTGAGGCGGAAGCGGAAGCCGGGGAAGGGGGGAGAGTCCTGATCTCGCGGTTGATCTGAGCCCTCTAGGAGCCGAGTCGGGCGGGGCGCCGTAGACTCCTTCCTCCACGGAGGAGGAACGGAATGCGCGCACCTCGTCTCGCCCCTCGTCGCCTCGCCATCGCCGCCGCGGCGGCGGCGCTCCTGCTCGCCGTCCTCACCGGCCGTCCCGGTGCGGCGCGGACCGCGAAGCCGGTGCTCCACGCCCGCCACTGGCTGGCGATCACCGGCAAGCCGCTCGCCGCGACCGTAGGGGCAATGACCTTCCAGAAGGGGGGCAACGCCGTCGACGCGGCCTGCGCCATGCTCGCCGCGACCTGCACGATGTGGGACACGCTCGGCTGGGGAGGCGAGACGCAGGCGCTGATCTGGAACCCCGAGACCCGCAAGGTGATCGGCGTCAATGCCCTCGGCGTCGCCCCGACCGGCGCCACGCCCGCGTACTTTCACGCCAAGGAGATGCCCTACCCGCCGGAGTTCGGCCCGCTCGCCGCGGTCACCCCCGGCACGCCCGGCGGGCTCCTCGTCATGCTCGCCGAGTACGGCCGCCTGTCGCTCGCCGAGGTGCTCGCCCCCGCCCTGCAATTGGCCGATGGCTACCCGATCGAGCAGCAGCTCGCCGACCGCATCGAGCGCGAGAAGGCGCGCCTCAAGGAGTGGCCGTACTCGCGCGCCACGCTGCTGCCGCACCTCGGCGAGCCGCGCGAGGCGCCGCGCGCCGGCGAGGTCTTCAAGCAGCCGGACCTCGCCGCCACGCTGCGCAAGCTGATCGAGGCCGAGCGCCGGGCGCTCGCAGCCGGCAAATCGCGCAAGGCGGCGATCCAGGCCGCCTACGACCGCTTCTACAAGGGCGACATCGCCGCGGAGCTGGTGCGCGGCACGCGGGAGCAGGGGGGGCTGATCACGGCCGAAGACCTGGCGCGCTGGGAGGTCAAGCTGGAGGAGCCGGTCAAGACGACCTACAAGGACGTCGAGGTCTACAAGCTCACCACCTGGACGCAGGGCCCGGCGCTGCTCCAGGCGCTCAACCTCCTCGAGCCGCTCGACCTGCGCGGCATGGGGCTCAACAGCGCGCGCTACGTCCACGCGCTCTACCAGGCGATGAGCCTGGCCTTCGCCGACCGCGACTTCTACTACGGCGATCCCTACGCGCCGCCCGAAGAGCCGGTGCGCGGCCTGCTCTCGAAGGAGTACGCGGCGGCGCGGCGGCAGACCATCGACTGGGAGAAGAACGACCCGGCGATCGGGCCGGGCGATCCCTACCCCTTCGAGGGGAAGAAGGCGAACCCCTACCGCGAGCTGCTGGAGCGGTGGGGGAGGCCGCGCGGCGGGGAGGAGTGGACGCAGCCCGTCCAGGGCGCGCGGCTCGACGCGCGGCGCGCCGACGAGGCCTTCCGCGCCGGCACCACCTCGGTCCTCGCCGCGGACGCCGAGGGGTGGGTGGTGTCGATGACCCCGAGCGGCGGCTGGATCCCGGCCACCATCGCCGGCAAGACCGGCGTCGGCCTCTCGCAGCGGATGCAGAGCTTCGTCCTCGACCCGGCGGAGAACCCGTTCAACGTCCTGGCGCCCGGCCAACGCCCGCGCGTGACGCTGACCCCGACGCTCGCGCTCAAGGACGGCCGCCCCTGGCTGGCCTTCGCCGTCCAGGGGGGCGACACCCAGGACCAGAACCTCCTCCAGTTCTTCCTCGACGTCGTGGAGTTCGGCATGAACGTGCAGGAGGCGGCCGAGGGGCCCAACATCACCAGCTACCAGATGCGCAGCTCCTTCGGCGACCACGCGGTGCAGCCGGGGCGGCTAACGGTCCACGCCAGCACCCCCGCCTGGGTCCGCGGCGAGCTGGGGCGGATGGGCTACACGGTCGAGGTGGAGGAGCGAACCTCGGGCCCGATCAACGCGATCCTGCTCGACCACGCCCACGGCACCCTGTGGGGCGGCTCCAGCGACCACGGCGAGGACTACGGGATCGGCTGGTAGGGGCGCGTGCGGGCGCCGCGCCACTGCCCGATCCGGATGACCACGAATTCGGCAGGGCGCAGCGGCGCGAAGCCGACCTCGATGTTGACGATGCCGCGGTCGATGTCCTCCTGCGACACGGTGTCCCTGCCGCAGCGGACGGCGTAGGCCTCGCCCGGCGTGCTGCCCTGGAAGGCGCCCCGGCGGAAGAGGTCGTGCAGGAAGGCGCCGACGCGGCGCCGGACCTCGGCCCAGAGCGGCTCGGCGTCGGGCTCGTAGACCACCCACTCGGTGCCGCGGTAGACGCTCTCCTCGAGGTACAGCGCCAGGCGGCGCACCGGGACGTACTTCCAGTCCGAGGCCGCCGCGTCGGTGCCGGCCAGGGTGCGCGCCCCCCAGGCGACGGTGCCGTGGTCGAGGACGGTGCGCAGACCGTTGACGCCCAGGGCGGCGAGCGTCGCGCTCTCGCCGTCGGTCAGCGCGTGGGCCGGCTCCTCGACGCCGCGCAGCGGCAGGGCGGTGCCGCCCGGCGCCTTCCAGACGCCGCGCGCCACGTCGCTCCGCGCGTAGAGCCCCGCCAGCGCGCCGCTCGCGGCGACCTTGCGCGGTCGGCCCGAGTCATCGGCGACGCGCAGCCGCGGGAAGTAGGCCGCCGCGTTGCGGTGGCGCAGCGCCTCGTTCTCCCCGATCCAGACCGCCATGGCGGCGGCGTCGCGGACGGTCTCGGGGACGTCGATCAGGAGGAAGGCGCGGCGCTCCTCGCAGTAGGCCGCGGCGGCGGTGTAGACGGCGCGCAGCTCGGCGGGCGGCAGGTCCGCCGCCGCCGGCAGGCAGAGGAGGTTGAAGAGATCGACGCTGTCGAGCGCGAAGAGCCCCGTCCCGTCGGCCCGCGTACCGCACAGCGCCGCGGCCGTGGCCGCGGCGACGCGCACGACGTAGGCCGCCGTGCCGCCGTTGAGGAAGAGGCGGCGGACGCCGTCGCACGCCGCGCACGCCTCGTCGGGGTCGCCGAAGACGCGCACGAAGTCGGCGAGGCTCAGGACCTGGACGGGCCGGTCGAGCGGCCCCTGCGGGAAGGTGCCGACGAAGGCGGCGACGGAGGTGGCGACGCCCTCGATGCTGCGCACACCGGTGGCGACCTCCTCGAGGAAGACGCCGGGGTAGATCGGTGTGCCGGGCATGGGAAGGGCGGAGGCCGGCCGCGGCCGGCCCCCGCCGGTGAGCCCCTACTCTAGCGGCAGGTCTTGTTGTTGGGGTTCCCCTTGCACTTGTTCGAGCAGCACTGGTTGTCGGCCGTGCAGGTCGCGCCTGGCGGCAGGCAGGTGCCGGTGACGGTGAGGGTGACCGGCGTCGAGCGGGTGAGCGCGCCGCTGGTGCCCTGCACCTGGAAGTTGTAGGTACCGGCCGGCGTCGTTCCCACCGAGACGGTCAGCGTGCTGTTGGCGCTGCCGTTGGCCGGCGGCGTCACCG
>DASUNQ010000003.1:0-11274 GCA_036277075.1 Thermoanaerobaculia bacterium | reverse complement strand
GGGCCGGCGGCGGGCTTGCGTTTCGCCGCCGGCGCGGTCGCCGCGAGCAGCCCGTGCAGGAGCCGGTCGACCTCCCTCTCGGCGGCGTCCCGCGGGCGCGGCGGGGCCACCACGCGGTCGCCGTCGAGCTGGAAGCCGGCGGCGAGCAGTCGGCGGCGCAACCGCTGCCAGGGCTCGTCGTGCCGAGCCCGGGCCGCGACCCTCGCCATCTCGCTCGCCAGCTCCGCGGCCTTGGCGTGCCGCCCCTTGTCGAGGTGGAGCTGCACCAGCAGGGCGTGCGCCTCGAGGTGCCGCGGGTTGAGGCGCAGGGCCTCGCGCAGCCGCTCGAGCGCCTTCTCCTCGAGGCCGTACTTGGCAAGCACCTCGGCCTCGGTGACCAGGTCCTCGTCGCGCTCCTTGGGCTTCGGCGGCTCGACCTCGGCGGCGGCGCGCTCGAGGACGGCGTGGTCGAGCTCCGGGAACGGCGGCGGCGCCGCGGCGAGGGATGGCGGCGCCGCCGAGGGCTCGAACCGGGGCGCCGGCGCCAGCTCCGGCAGCGCGTCGAGCTCGAGCTCGAAGGCGTCGATCGCCGCCAGGTCCTCCTCCTCCTCCGGCGAGGCGCCGGCCGGGGCCGGAGCGGCGGCGGCGGGAGGAGGGGCCGCGCCCGGGCCCGCGTCCGCGAACGGCGCCAGCTCGTCGAGGGCGCCGAGGTCGAAGTCGAGGACCGAGTCGTCGAGCGCCGTGGGGAGCGCTTCCGGCGGCGGCGCCTGGACCGCAGGCGGCGGGGTCGGCGCGCTCTTGGCCGCCTGGGCGGCGAACGACCAGGCGGGGCGGCTCTCGTCCAGCAGGTCCGGCGGCGGCGCCACCAGGCTCGACGGCACCCGCTCGTCGTCGAGGTCGAGGACGAAGACGTCGTCGAGGTCGAGCTCGTACTCCTCCGCCGCGGCGGGCGCTGCCGGGGCCGCGGACGCCTCCGGCGGCGGGGCGGCGGGCGCCGGCGGCTCCTGTCGCTCGACGAGCGGAGCCGGCGCCGCGGCCTCTGCCGCGGCCGCCGGCGGAGTCTCGGGTGGCGGGGGCTCGCCCAGCCCGACGAGCCGCGCCACCCGCTCGGCCTGGGGGTTGCGCTCGACGGCGACCGCCAGGAGGCGCGCCGCCGCCGCCCCCTGCCCCACCTCGCGCAGCTTGAGCACCGCGTCGGTGACGAAGGCGATGTTCGTCGCGTCGAGGTCGAGCGCCCGCTCGTAGACCTGCGCCGCCTCCTGCGCGTGGCCGGCGGCGACCATCGTCTCGGCGATGATCCGGTACTCGCCGAGCGCCTTCTCGTTCAGCCGCTGCGCCTGGTAGATCTCCGCCAGCTTGACGTGGTAGGTCGGGTTCTCCGGCTCGAGCGCCGCCATCTTCTGGTAGATGGCGATCGCCGAGGGGGCGTTCTCGTGCTTCTGATAGTAGTCGGCGAGCACCTGGTACTGGCTGCGCGCCTCGGTGAGCAGCCCCTGGCGGCCGTAGAGCTCGGCCAGCTTCTCGTAGATCTCGAGCCGCGTCGGGTCGAGCTTGATGATCTTCTTGTAGATCGCCGTCGCCTTGGGGAAAAAGCCCTCGGCGGCGTATTGCGCCGCGATCTGGTTGAAGAAGTCGACCGCCTCGTCGATGCGCTGGATGCGGGCGTAGAGGTCGCCGACGCGGTTGAGCGTGTTGATGTCGTTGGGGTTCTCGGCGAGGAGCTTCTTGTACTCCCGGATCGCCGGCTCGATCCGGCCGCGGGAGACGTACTTCTCGGCGGTCTGGACGACCTGCTCGCGCTGGACGGCCATGGGCTAGTGGACCTCGCCGGCGCGCGGCACGACCGAGTGGAAGGTCAGCCGGTGGCAGGGGCTGGGGCCGTAGGCGACCAGCGCCTCGACGTGCTCGACGACGCCGTAGCCCTTGTGGACGGCGAAGCCGTACTGCGGGTACTCGGCGTCGAGCTCCACCATCAGGCGGTCGCGCTCGACCTTGGCCAGGATCGAGGCGCAGGCGACGGCGTAGCAGACCGAGTCGCCGCGCACCACCGGCACGCAAGGGAAGCCGGCGCCGGGGAGCGGCACGGCGTCCACCACCGCGCAGTCGGGGACCGGGCGGAGGTCGGCCAGCGCCCGGCGCATCGCGCGGCGCGTGGCCTCCAGGATGTTGATGCGATCGATGACGTCGGCGGGGACCGCCACGACGGCGGTGGCGATCGCGCTGGCGCGGATGGCCTCGGCCAGCCGCTCGCGCTCCGGTGCGGTCAGGTGCTTGCTGTCGTCCACTCCGGGGACCAGGCGCCGGCCGTCGGCGAGCACCGCCGCCGCCACCACCGGCCCGGCCAGCGAGCCGCGCCCCGCCTCGTCCACCCCGGCGACGCGGCAGTAGCCGCAGCCCGCCAGCAGCTCCTCGAGCGCGCGCAGCAGGCGGAGGCGGTACGCCTCGGCGAAGAGCTGCAGCATGCTCGCGGCCACCGCCGGGTCATCCTCGACCGGTCAGATCCCCCTGCGCCGCATCGGCTCAGGCCGGCTTCGGCTCGTCGCGCCGCTCGTCCCGCCGCTCCTCGATGCGCGCCGCCTTGCCGCGCAGCTCGCGCAGGTAGTAGAGCTTGGCGCGCCGCACCTTGCCGCGGCGGACCAGGTCGAGACGGTCGATCGTCGGCGAGTGGAGCGGGAAGATGCGCTCGACCCCGACGCCGCCGGAGATCTTGCGCACGGTGAAGGTCTCGCGCGTGCCCGAGCCCCGCCGGCCGATGACGGTGCCCTGGAAGATCTGGATGCGCTCCTTGTCCCCCTCGACCACGCGGACGTGAACGCGGATCGTGTCCCCCGGCCGGAAGTCGGGCCGCTCCTTGTGCAGATAGGCGCTCTCGACGTGCTGCAGCTCGTTCATGCCGTCTCCCCGTTCGATCCTGACGCGTTCGGCGTGGAGGATCATCGATTATTCTCTATTGTTTGCGGCCGTGGCAAGGCGCCCAGGCGCCAAGCCCGCGACAACCACCGCGGCGACTACTCCTCCCGTTCCCAGCCTTCGACCTGCCGCCGCTCCTCGGGCGTCAAGGCGGCCCGCGCCAGCAGGTCCGGCCGCTTCTCCCAGGTGGCGCGGAGGGCCTCCCGCCGCCGCCAGCGCTCGATCGCCGCGTGGTCGCCGGAGAGCAGCACCGGCGGCACCGTCAAGCCCGCCACCTCCGGCGGGCGGGTGTAGTGCGGGTGGTCGAGCAGACCGGCGCGGAAGCTGTCGCGCTCGACCGAATCCTCCCGCCCCACGACGCCCGGTGCCTGGCGCGACAGCGCCTCGATCAGCACCATCGCCGGCAGCTCGCCGCCGGCGAGGACGTAGTCGCCGATCGACAGCTCCTCGTCCACCGCCAGCCGCCGCACCCGCTCGTCGATCCCCTCGTAGCGCCCGCAGAGCAGGAGGAGGTCGCCGCACGCGGCGAGCCGCCGCACTCCCTCTTCGTCCAGCCGCGTCCCTTGCGGCGAGAGCAGCACCCGCCGGGGCGCGCCCCCCTCCGCGAGCGCGGCGACGGCGCGCAGCCAGGGGGGCGCGGCCATCACCATCCCGCCGCCCCCGCCGTAGGGCTCGTCGTCGACGCTGCGGTGCCGGTCCTCGGTCCACCGCCGCAGGTCGTGGACGGCGACCTCGAGGAGCCCCTTCTCGACCGCCCGCCCCACCAGGCTCGTCGCCAGGAACGGGGCGAAGAGCTCGGGGAAGATGGTCAGGACCTGGACGCGCACGCTTCCAGCAGCCCCGCCGGCAGCGCCAGCTCGATGCGCCCGCGCGCCACGTCGACCTCGCGCAGGAAGCCGGCGACGAACGGCACCGGCACCTGCCGCGCGCCGTCCGAGACCAGGAGGAGGAGCCCGCCGCCGTCCTCGACCAGGTCCACGACCTCGCCGAGCTCGCCGGCCGCGGCGTCGCGCACCCGGCAGCCGATGAGCTCGAAGTGGTAGTAGCTGCCGTCGGGCGGCGGCGGCACCGCGGCGCGCTCCACCGTCAGCCAGAGGCCGCGCAGCTCCTCGGCGGCGTCGCGGTCGTCCCGGCCCGCGAAGCGGACGAGACGCCCGGCGCCGTGGGAGCGGCTGGCGGTCACCCGGAGCTCCGTCGCGGCTGCGGCGGCCGCCGCGGGGTCGGCGAAGGCGGCGAGCCGGCTGCCGCGAGCGAGCCGTCCGGGGACGTCCGAGAGAACCTCGACGACCACCTCGCCGCGCAGCCCGTGGGGCTTGAGCACCCGCCCGACGGTCACGCGCTCGGGCAGCTCCCGGCGCGCCGCCTGTGGATCCGGGTCAGTCTTCGAGGATCTCGAGCTCATAGTCGACGCCGCGGCGGGTCCCCCGCGCGTCGAGGAGGGTGCGCAGGGCGTGGGCGGTCCGCCCCTGCCGCCCGATGACCTTGCCGAGGTCCTCGGGCGCGACCCGCACCTCCAGGACGACCACCCCGCGCCCTTCGGGCAGGGCGGTCACCTCGACCGCCTCCGGCCGGTCCACGAGCAGGGCGACCAGCTCGCGGACGGCCGTTTCGATGTCGGGGACGCGGACCTCAGGCACTCTTCTGCTGGGCGAGCAGCTTCTTGACCGTGGGCGAGAGCTGCGCGCCGCGGCCGAGCCAGTACTCGACGCGACCGGCGTCGATCTTGACCTGCGCGGGCTGCTTGGTGGGGTCGTACCAGCCGATCTCCTCCACCGCCGAGGCGGTGGGGACCCGGCGCGAGTCGGAGACCACCACCCGGTAGAACGGCGCGTTGCGCGCCCCCATCCGGCGGAGCCGAATCTTCACCATCTTTTCCAGACCTCCTAAGGCTTGTTCTCGGGAGCGCGGGCAGGCGACCGCCCCGCGCAAAGACAGGCGAGTCTAGCATGGGCCCTCGGACGCGGGGGAAAGCGGCCGCCCCGCGGCGGGAGTAGGCCGTACCGCGAGGGGAGGTCCCCGCCCCTCGCGGCCCGAGCGCTGGACCCGCAGGGGAGAGCGTCGCCCCGCGTGGTCCCATCGCCGTACCCGACGGGAGAAAGCGCCCCCCTCGCCCCCACGGCGTTCGACCGCAAGGCGAAAACGCGGCCCCTCGCGGTCCGGGCGCCAGACCCGAAGGGGCGAGCGGCGTCCCTCGTGCCTTGCACGTCGCCCCCCAAGGGGCGGTCGCCGCCCCTGCGGCGCTCCCTACATCCCCCCCATCGCCCGGCGCAGCCACTTCCCCTTGACCCCCTTCATCATCTTCTTCATCTGGACGTACTGCTTGAGCAGGCGGTTGACCTCCTGGACGGAGGTGCCGGAGCCCTGGGCGATGCGCTTCCTGCGGCTGCCGTTGAGGACCTCGGGGCGGCGGCGCTCCAAGGGGGTCATGGAGTTGACGATCGCCTCGATCCGCACCAGCCCCCGCTCGTCCACCTGACCGGCGTCGAGGCCGCGCAGCGGTCCCGCCTTGGGGAGCATCTCGAGCACCGAGGCGAGCGGCCCCATGCGGCGCAGCTGGCGAAGCTGGTCGCGCAGGTCCTCAAGCGTGAACTCCTGGCGCGCGAAGCGCTGGGCGAGCCGCTCGGTCTCCTCGGCGTCGAGCCCCTTCTCGGCGCGCTCGATGAGCGACAGCACGTCGCCCATGCCGATCATCCGCGAGGCCATGCGCTCGGGGTGGAAGAGCTCGAGGTCCTCCGCCTTCTCGCCGACGCCGACGAAACGGATCGGCACCCGCGCCACGGTGCGGATCGAGAGCGCCGCGCCGCCGCGCGAGTCGCCGTCGAGCTTGGTCAGGACGACGCCGGTGAGCGGCAGCGCCGCCGCGAACTGCTCGGCGCTCTTGACCGCGTCCTGGCCGGTCATCGCGTCGGCGACGAAGAGGGTCTCCTCCGGCCGCAGCGTCTCGGCCAGGCGCCGCAGCTCCGCCATCAGCTCGGCGTCCACGTGCAGCCGCCCGGCGGTGTCGACGAGCAGCACGTCGTGGCCGCGCTGGCGCGCCACCGCGACGGCGCGCGCCGCGAGGTCGAGCACCTTCTCCCCCGGCGCCGGCTCGAGGACCGGCACCTCCACGCCTTTGCCGACCTGCTTGAGCTGCTCGACCGCGGCGGCGCGCTGGAGGTCGGCGGCGACGAGGAGCGGGTACTTGCCGCGTTGCGCGAGGCGGCGGGCGAGCTTGCCGGCGGTCGTCGTCTTGCCCGAGCCCTGGAGGCCGCAGAGCAGGACGGCGGCCGGGCGGCCGGCGAGCTTGAGCTCGGCGCCGTCCTCGCCGAGGAGGGCCTGGAGCTCGTCGCGCACGATCTTCACCACCTGCTGCGCCGGGGTGAGGCTCTCGAGGACCTCCTGCCCCTCGGCGCGGGCCCGCACCCGCTCGAGGAAAGGCTTGACGACCCGGATATGGACGTCGGCTTCGAGCAGCGCCAGCCGGATCTGCCGCAGCGCCGCCTGCAGCGCCTCCGGCGACACCCGCCCCTCTCCGCGCAGGTTACGGAAGACGTCCTGGAGCTTGCCTTGGAGACCGTCGAACATCGCTGAGACCTCGGGAAAAGGAAGCGGCTAGACCGCGAACTGCCGCAGGTGGTGGTCGAGGTGCTTGTGGCAGAGGCGTCCCCACTCGCGGCCGCCGATCAGGCCGAAGGCCGGATGGGGCGCCCAGGGCTCGTCGGGACGGCGGTCGGCGAAGCGGTCGACGAGGCCGTGGAGGAGCGCCAGGTCGCCCTCCCAGGCGGCCGGCTGCGAGGTCTGCATCTCGCGCACGGTCGGCACCTTGCCCTGGGGCCAGGGGAGCCAGTAGACGAGCAGCGTCCGCAGCGGCTTGAAGCGCAGGAAGCTGCGCCGCTCGCGCGTGCGGATGTCGCCGAGCGCGACCCGGAGCTGGTCCGCCGCGTGGCAGACCATCTGCGGCGCGTCCATCTTCCCCCACAGCCCGGCCCGCGTCGCCTCCAGCCGGTCGATCCGCGCGTGCATGGCGGCGCGGGTCTGCGCGTCGAACAGAGTGCTCATGCCGGCGATTCTACCGCCCGTGGCGGACGCGGACCGCCTGCCAGATCTCCGCCAGACCGAGCCGCGCCGCCCACTCTTCCAGGTAGCGGGTATCCAGCCTGTCACCGGAGATCCGTAGAACCCCGGCGATGTCGCGCAGGTGTTTCTCGGATCCCCCCCGACGATAGAAGTCCAACTTCTTCAGGATCACATCCTCGGCCGAAGCGAAGGACGCTTCATAGTCGGCTGCCGGGTGGAGCCGCGCCGTACGCCGAAAGCGGCTGCGGTCGAACTCGTCCGCCGTGGGGACGACGAGGTCAAGCTTCAGGCCGGACGCCGGATGAATGACGTTGAACTGGCCGCGGCGTTCGACGGCGGCGCGGGCCGACTCCTCATCGACATAGAACTGATCGGAGGGGAAGGCGCGGCACAGCTCGCCGACCTGCTCGAGGGGCAGGTCGACGACGATGTCGATGTCGTTGGTGAAGCGAGGTTCGCCGTAGAAGACCGTGGCGATCGATCCAGTCACGAAGTACGGGAGCCGGAGTCGCTCGAGGACGCCGACGGCGTAGCGGAGCAGCTCATCCTGCTCCACCGGCGATCCTTCGGGCCACCTCCTCTTGGACGCGTTGCGCGTCCCAGTCGGGGTGCTCGGCGGCGAGGTGGCTCGCCAGCATCCGGCGCGCGGCAGCGACCATGCCGCTGGCGATGCGCAGCCGCTCCGCGCCCGTCTTGGAGCGCAGGACTGCGGCCATCTCCTCGTCAACGACTTCGATCCGGGAGGGGTCGATCGTGCTCACGCCGCGATCCTCCCACAGCCACGACTCCGCCGCACCACTTCGAGCTTCCACCACGCGCGCCAGAGCGCCCCGATAAGGTCCGGGCGCAAGCCGGGAGTCTACATCCGCTCGCTATACTCCGCCGCCGTGGAGCGGCGGGCGAAGATCATGGCGACCCTGGGGCCGGCGAGCGGTGAGGAAGGGGTGCTCCGGGAGCTGCTGCGCGCCGGCGTCGATCTCGTCCGCCTCAACCTCTCGCACGGCAGCCACGACGAGCACCGCCGCACCATCCGGCGCGTCCGCCGCATCGCGCTCGAAGGACAGGTCCACCTGCCCGTGGTGCTCGACCTGATGGGGCCGCGCTACCGGCTGGGCAAGCTCCCCGGCGACCGGCGGCGGCTCGCGCCCGGCGAGGAGGTGCGGCTCGGCGGCGCCGCGATCCCCGGCGTCGACCTGCCGCTCGACGACACCTCGATCCTCGCCCACCTCGAGCCCGGCGAGCGGCTGCTGATCGACGCCGGCCTGATCGAGCTGCGCGTCGAGGCGCACGACGGCGACCAGCTGCGCGCCGTCGTGGTCAACGGCGGCGAGGTGAGGTCGCGCAAGGGGCTCAACCTCCCGGACACCAACCTCCCTTTCGAGATCTCGGAGAAGGACCGCCGCGACTGCGCCTTCGCCCTGGCCGAAGGGGCCGACTACCTGGCGGCCAGCTACGTCGGCGAGGCGGCGCACGTCGAGGCGCTGCGCCAGGTGGTGCGCGGGCTCGGCGGGCACCTGCCGATCATCGCCAAGCTCGAGCGCGCCACCGCCCTCGATCACCTCGACGAGATCACCACCGCCGCGGAAGGCATGATGGTGGCGCGCGGCGACCTCGGCGTCGAGGTGCCGCTCCACACCGTGCCGGTGCTGCAGAAGCGGATCGTCGCCGCCGGCCGGCGGGCCGGCAAGCCGGTCATCGTCGCCACCCAGATGCTGGAGTCGATGATCGAGCAGCCGCGCCCGACCCGCGCCGAGGCCACCGACGTCGCCAACGCGGTCTTCGACGGGGCCGACGCCCTGATGCTCTCGGGCGAGACGGCGGTGGGCAAGCACCCGGTCGAGGCCGTGGCGACGATGGCGCGGATCGTCTGCGCCGCCGAGTCCTACGCCCGGCAGACCGCCGCGCCGTTCGAGCCGCTGCGGCTCCTCGGCGACCTCAACCTGCGCCGCAGCTTCGAGCTCGAGCCGCTCTCCGACCGCCCGGGCGGCGACCCCTCGCTCGACGTCCCCGACATGGTCGCGGCCGCCGCCGTCCATACCGCCCGCGAGCTCGAGTTCCGCTGCATCGTCGCCTTCAGCCAGGGGGGCTTCACGGCGCGCCTCGTCGCCCGCTACCGGCCGGGCGCGCCGATCGTCGCCTTCACCCCCGACGAGCGGGTGGCGCGGCAGCTCCAACTCGTCTGGGGAACGCGGCCGCTGCTCGCCGAGGGCGAGGTGCAGCACCTCGACGGCGTCATGCAGCTCGTCGACCGCAAGCTCCAGCTGGCGGGGATCGCGCGGCCGGGCGACCGTATCATCGTGCTCATGGGGCACCCCATCCGCGAGCGCCCGCTGACCAACCTGATGCGCGTCCACCGCGTCCGCTCGATCGAGGAGTGGGAGCGGGAGCCGCCGGCGTGATCCCGCTCCACGACATCAACCCGCGCCGGCACGGGCCGCCGTTGATCGTGATCGCGCTGATCGCCGCCAACACCCTGTTCTTCCTCTACGAGCTGACGCTCGGCGAGACCCGGCTCGAGAGTTTCCTGCTGGCCGCCGCGTTCATCCCGGGACGGCTCCTCGCCGACGGCCTCTCGGCCGGCGACCTCGCCGCCGGCGCGCAGAGCGCGTTCCTCTCGATGTTCCTGCACGGCGGCTGGGCCCATTTCCTGGGCAACATGCTCTTCCTCTGGGTCTTCGGCGACAACGTCGAGGACGAGCTGGGGCACGTCCGCTTCCTCTTTCTCTACCTCGCCGCCGGCTACGTCGCGACGATCGCCCACGCCTGGGCGAACCCCCTGTCGGCGCTGCCGGCGATCGGGGCGTCGGGGGCGATCTCCGGCGTCCTCGGCGCCTACCTGTTCGCGCACCCGCGGGCGCGCATCGTCACCGTCCTCATCCTCGGCTTCTTCATCCGCTTCATCCAGGTGCCGGCCTGGGTCTACCTTCCGTTCTGGTTCCTCCTCCAGCTCCTCCCCGGCCTCGCCTCGCTCGGCGCGCCGACCGCGGCCGAGCAGGGGGGGGTCGCCTGGTTCGCGCACATCGGCGGCTTCATCGCCGGGCCGGTGCTCCGGCTGCTGCTCGGGGGCGGCCGCCGCGCTCCCTCCCGCGGACCGAGGCGGGCGCTCTGACGGCGGCCCGGCGCCGCCTCCGGCGCTGGGCGGCGGCGCTCGGCGCGCTGGCGCTGCTCGGCATCCTCGACGCCTGCTGGATCGAGCCGCGCCTGCTGCTGCTGCGCGACGACGTCGACCTGGCGCTCGACGGCGCCGCGCGCCTGCGCATGGTCCACCTCTCCGACCTCCACATCGCGGGCGAGACGCCGCTGCTGCGCCGCCTGCTGCGGGCGGTGGCGGCGGAGCGGCCCGAGCTCGTCGTCGTCTCCGGCGACCTGGTCGAAGACACCTTCGAGCCGGAGGCGATGGCCCGCCACGTCCGCGCCACCGCGGCGGCGATGGCGGCGCTGCGGCGCACCGCGCCGGTCATGGCGGTGCAGGGGCACAGCGACCATCAGGGGGCGCTGATCGGCGCCGTCGCCGAGGCCGGCGTCACCTGGCTCTCGAACGAGGGGCGGCTGGTGGCGGGGCCGCCGCCGGGCAAGGCGGCGGGCGGGCTCCTCCTCCTCGGCGTCAACCAGCAGATCGGCCTCGACTGGGGCTTCCCGCAGCACCGCTCGCCGTTCATGCCGATGCGCCACGAGGGGGGCTGGCGCTACGGCGCCCGGACCGGCGCCAGGACCCGCAACGAGTACAGCCATTACGACCCGGCGCCCGCCGCGGGGCTCGCCGACGCCGGCGGGCCGCTCGCCTGGAGCGGCTACGACGCGGTGTGCGACGTCTGGATCGAGCGCTCCAAGACCGGCGCCGGGCTCGCCGTCCACAGCCGCTACCCCCTGGGCGAGGACCGGATGATCCGCCTGCGCCGCGCCGATCCGGTGCACGACCTGCCGGCGACCTTCGCGCTGGCCGCCCACGGCACCGCCTTCACCGCCGGGCGCGTGGACACCGGCGTCGAGCCGGAGCCCGGCCGCTGGTATCGGATGCGGATGCGGACCGCCGTCGAGCCGCGGGTGGTGCGGGTCTGGGCGAAGGTCTGGCCGGCGGACGCGCGCGAGCCGCGCGACTGGCAGGCGTGGGCCGAAGACCGTTCGTCGCAGCGGGCGGAGGCGGGCACCGTCGGGCTCTGGTCGTGGGGGCACGGGACGGTCCTCTATCGCGACCTCCGCGTCACCGCCGCGAGCGGCCGGACCCTGCTCGCCGACCCGTTCGCCGGCTCCGGGCCGCCGGCCGGCTGGCGGACCGGCGCGCGCGGCACGCGGCTGGCGATGGCGCTGGCGCGCAGCCCGCGGCGGCCG
>DASUNQ010000002.1:0-12413 GCA_036277075.1 Thermoanaerobaculia bacterium | reverse complement strand
AGGGCGTGGACCTCCTTGCCCTCGGCGACCGGCGGCGGAACCCGGAGGCGCCCGTCGCCCGCCGTGAGACCGAGCGGCCAGCGCCCTTCGCCGCCGAGGAGCAGCGCGCCGGCCACCGGCCGTCCGGCGGCGTCGCGGGCCTCGAAGGCGACCGCCGGTCCGGCCGCGGCGAGGGTGAGCGTCACCGTCTTGCGCGCGGCCGCCATCTCGACCTGCGCCTCGCGGAAGCCGGGGGCGAAGGCGCGCACGGTCAGCCGCTCCGCCTGGCCGCGCGGCAGGGAGAGGGGCCCGGGCGCGGCGCGGCGGAGGAGCCGAGCGGCCGGGCGCCATTTCCGCGGATCGCCGAAGAGGCCGCGGAAGCGGTCGCCACCCGCCGGCGCCGCCTCGACCCAGGCGCCTTCGACCGGCTGGCCGTCCGCCCCCACGACCTCGACCGCGAGCGGCCGGTCGCGCGCCAGCTCGACGGCCTCGAGCTCGACCGCCTCGACGAGCGGCAGCAGGTCGCGCTCCTGCGCCACGTGCCCCGCCGCCTCGACCCGCAGCGTCCAGAACCCGGCCTCCGGCGCGGCGAGGGTGAAGCCGCCCTCGGCGCCGCTCTCGGCCTGCGCCATCGGTCCGGGCGCCGTCTTCCCCGCCAGCCGCCGCTCGCCGCGCTCGCGCTCGCCTTCGTAGGGGAGCAGCGCCACCTTGGCGCCGGCGAGGGGCGCGCCGCCGGACCCGAGGACCCGGCCCTGGACCGGCGGGCCTGACGGCGCCCTCGCCGCCGGGGGCGCCGCCGCGCCGGCGAGGGGAGCGAGGAGGAGGAGGAGAACGAGACCGAGGGGGGGGAGCGTGGTGCGTCGCACGGCGGTCCTCCGACTGCGCGAAAAAGAGTTCCGTTCAGCGCGCCGGCTGCGCCGCTCCGGCGTACGCGTACTCCGGCCGCACGTCGACCGGCACGTCGCCGAGCCGGCCGATCGCGGCGAGCAGCTCGGGGGTCGCCTTGCCGTAGCGCTCGAGGAAGCGCTGCGTCCCCGCGTAGTCGCCCGTGGCCTGCAGGAGCAGCATGTCGCGCAGCAGGTCGCGCAGCGCCGTCGGGAACTTCTCCGAGACCGCGCGGTAGCGCCCCTCGGCGTCGACGGCGAGCGCCCCCTTCTCCTGCAGGTAGTTGAACTGTGCCATGACGCCCTGCCCGTGCGCCTCGCCGACGCCGAAGCGCGCCGAGCGGAACAGGCCGGCGACGTAGGTCGGCTCGAGGGCGCGGCGGAGCGCGGCCGGCATCTCGCCCTCTCCGAGGAGGGCGAGGATGTTGTAGACCCCCATGACGTCGGCCTTCGCCTCCTCGAGCGTGTCGTAGAGCTCCTTGAGCTCGTGCCGCACCTCGGTCTTGCGCCCGCCGACCGTGATCGTCCCCGGCCCCAGCCCGTGCGACAGCTCGTGGTGGAGCACCTCGTTGTAGAAGGCGTCCCAGGTGACCATCCCGACCTGGTCGGACGCCAGCACGCGCTCGGCGATGGGCAGCAGGATGCGGTCGTACTTGGCGCGCATGATGTTGCGCAGCAGGACCTTCTTCGACCCCTTGGCCTCGCGCACCCGCTCGTCGTTCGGCAGGTTGAAGGCGATCGTCTGCACGCCGGCGCGGGTGTCGCCGGCGGTGAAGACCTCGTCGACGACGCGGATCGGGCTCTCGCTGCCGCGCGTCGTGTTCTTATGCTCGGCGGGGAGCGGCAGGTTCCCCTCGAGCCAGGGGAGCCGCTCCTTGTAGCGGGCGAGCGCCGCGGACTCGGCGGGCAGGGCCACGGTGACGAACGACTCGAACGCCGCCTTGTAGCCGAAGAGCGAGTCCTCGTAGGTCTCGTAGGGGCCGATCGTCACCTCGACCGGCGCGTCCAGGTCCATCCAGGCCATGTCGGAGGCGTAGTAGTCGTCGCTCGCGAAGGCGTCGGCGCGGAGCTCGAGGAAGCGCCGCAGGGACGCGTTGCCGGTCGCCGCGGCGGCCTGGCGGAGGAGCCCCGCGGCAGGCTGGAGCCAGGCTGCGTACTCGCGCGAGTAGGGGACCGTGACCAGCCGGTCTCCCTGGCGGCGGACGACGGTGGTCGTCGACAGGAATGCCTCCCGCTCCGCCGGGTGGGCCGCCACCCAGCGTTCGAGCTCTTCCTTCGTCAGGTCTACGGGGTAGAAGCCCGCGCCGTCGGGGTGCGGCGTCCGGCCGATGAAGGGCTCCATCTCCGCCAGGCGGTCCCAGGGGCCGAAGTTGATCGCGAAGTACTCCCGCGCCGCCTGCGCCTTCGGCCCCTGCCAGCCGGCGAGCTTCTGCCGCAGCTCGGGGTTCCCCGCCCACACCTGGCGCAGGAAGATCTCGTCCATGAAGCGCGAGGCCTCGACGAGGAGGTCCAGCACCTGGCGGTCGGCGGGCGAGAGCGCGGCGAGGTCGGCCTCGAGGCGGACGGTGACGAGCTTGCCGAGCCGCTGCTCGACGTCGGGGGCGATCTCCATGCCGGGGGCCTCCTGGGCGGTCGTGGGGGGCGCCGCCGGCACCGCCGCCGCGGCGCCGGCGTCCTCGCGCGGGCGGCAGGCGGGAGCGGTGATCGTGGTCAGCGCGAGCGCCGCCAGCGCCATGGCCCTGCTCTGCGTTGCTCTCATCGCGATCCTCCCGCGGCCGACTGTAGCAGCGGGGTGCGCTCAGCGCTGTTCGCGCAGCGCGGCGCGCGCGGCGAGCTCGAGGTAGCGCTCGCCGGCGACCAGGTACGCCCGCCGCGGCTCGACGACGAAGACCACCTTGACCTCTGGATCGCCGTCGACGAGGGCGGCGAGCGACGCCGGCAGCTCGGGGCGCGGATAGACCCAGCTCTCGACGACGACGCGGCGCGTCTCGCGCGCCGGGCGGTCGCCGTCCCGGCCCCGCTGCCAGGCCGGCACCTCCTGCTGCTCGTAGCGCAGCAGCGGCGGCGGACCGAGCAGCACCAGGGCGCGGCCGCGGTCGGTCATGCAGCCGCGCATCCCCCCCTCCGGGTAGAGGTTGTCGGCGGCCTCGACGCGCTGCTGGAACTGCTCGGCGAAGGGGTTGGCGCGGTCCTCGGGGGTCGGGTCGCGCCGCTTCCAGAACTCTTCGAGAAAGGCGATCGCCTCGCGCCCGGTGCGCAGGCGGCGCAGCCGGCGCGCCTCGTCGGGGGTCAGCAGCCACCGCACCGGTCCCTCCAGCCAGCTCGCGACCCCCGCGTTCTCCGGGCGCCGCCCGGGGGGCTCCACCGCGGCGGCCGGCGCCGACCAGAGCGCCGCCTCGACGGCCAGTGCCAGCCCGGCGATCAGTCGGCGAGACGGGGGCGAGGGGATCACGCGCGGGCGCCCGGGTCAGTGCACGTTGCCGTCCCCGGCCGGCTCCGGCGCCTCGGGGATCTCCCCGAAGGCGTCCTCGTAACGCTCGAGGTTGACCGCCAGCGCGCGCAGGATGCGCTTCAGGTGCCCGGGGCTGGTCACGATGCGGGCGGTGACGATCCCCTGCGGCGGCACCAGGTTGATGAAGTCGAGGATGAACTCCTCGCGCGTGTGGGTGATGCGGAGCAGGTTCGAGTAGCGGCCCTTCAGGTCCTCGTCGGCGATCTTGACGTTGAGCCCCACCTCCGGTGCTGCGGCCATCTGGACCTCCTTGCGCCTTGTCCCCGGGAGAGAGGATCGTACTAGAACCTCCTTGACAAGAATCTTTGTCAATGGGTACGATCCCGCCGTGCTCGACGTCGAAGTCATCGAAGACCCGGCGGCCGCGGTGGTGGCGCTCGACCCGGTGCGCGCGCGGCTGCTGGCCGCGCTCGGCGAGCCGGGGTCGGCCTCGACGCTCGCCGCGCGCGTGGGTCTGGCGCGCCAGAAGGTCAACTACCACCTGCGCACGCTCGAGGCCCACGGCCTCGTCCACCCGGTCGAAGAGCGCCGCTGGGGCGGCCTCACCGAGCGGGTCCTGGTCGCCACCGCCGCCTCCTACGTCGTCTCCCCCGCCGCGCTCGGCGCCTCGGCGACCGACCCCGGCCGGATCGCCGACCGTCTCTCGGCCCGCTACCTCGTCGCCCTGGCCGCCCGCATCGTGCGCGAGGTCGGCGCCCTAGTGCGCCGCGCCGACGAGGCGGGCAAGCGCCTGCCGACGCTCGCGCTCGACGCCGAGGTCCGCTTCCGCTCGGCGGCCGAGCGGGCGGCCTTCACCGAGGAGCTGGCGGCCGCCGTCACCAAGCTCGTCGCGCGCTACCACGACGCCGCGGCCCCCGGCGGCCGCCGCCACCGGCTCGTAGTGGCCGCTCACCCTTTACCCATCCCATCCGAACCGAAGGAGAGGTCATGACGACAGCCAAGGAAGAAGCGCCCGCGAAGCGGTCCGTCGAGGTGGAGATCGAGGTCCCCGGCACCCCCGAAGAGGTCTGGCAGGCGATCGCCACCGGTCCCGGCATCACAGCCTGGTTCGTCCCCACCGACGTCGAGGAGCGGGAGGGGGGCGAGTCCGTCTCCCATTTCGGCGAAGGCCCCGAGATGGACTCCAAGGGGGTGGTCGCCGTCTGGGAGCCGCCCCGCCGGGTGGTCTTCGAAGCGGCGAACTGGATGCCGGGCGCGCCGCCGCTCGCGGTCGAGCACCTGGTCGAGGCCCGCGGCGGCGGCACCTGCGTCGTCCGGCTGGTGACCAGCCTCTTCACCAGCCGCGCCGACTGGGACGACCAGCTCGACAGCATGAAGACCGGCTGGGCGTCCTACCTGGAGATCCTGAAGCTCTACCTGACGCACTTCCCCGGCCGGCGTTGCTCCTCGTTCTCGGTCTCCAGCGGCACCGAGCTGCCGCTCGACCGCGCCTGGGAGGCGCTGCGCGGCGCGCTCGGCCTCGACGGCGCGGCCGAGGGGGAGCGGGCGGTGGCGGCCGCCGAAGGGGGGCCGGCGCTCGCCGGCGTCGTCGAGCGGGTGGGGGAGAACCGGGTCGTGCTGCGCGTCGACCAGCCGGGGCCCGGCATCGCCATCGTCAGCGTCTTCGCCTGCCCCGGGGTCGTCACCTACGTCCACCTCTACCTCTATGGCGACGAGGCGGCGGCCGTCGCCGCCCGCGAGCAGAAGTCGTGGCGCGCCTGGATGGAGGAGCGCTTCCCGGCCATTGGTCCGGCCGTCGAAGCCGGGGCTTCCACGGCGGGCGGATAATTCTTCCTCCGGTCCGGAGGAAACTTCCGCTAGGCTTTGCGCCTTCTAACCGGGAGATCTTCATGGTCCACCTCCTCCGCTTCGCGCCGGTCTGGGCGCTCTTCGCCGCGGCCTGCGCGACGCAGCCGGCCGTCCACCCGCCGCACCACGCGCATTCCGCCGCGGCGGCCGCGCCGCCGCCGCTCTTCGACGACCTCGGGAGCTACCACCGGGCGGTGACCACCTCCTCGCCCGCGGCGCAGCGCTACTTCGACCAGGGGCTGCGGCTGGTCTACGCCTTCAACCACTACGAGGCGCTCGACGCCTTCCGCGAGGCGGCGCGCCTCGACCCCGGCTGCGCCCTCTGCCACTGGGGCGTGGCGCTGTCGCTGGGCTCGAACTACAACAGCCCGACCGACGCCGCGCGCGAGCGTCAGGCCTACGAGGCCGTCCAGGCGGCGCTGGCCGCCGCGCCGCGCGCCGCGCCCTGGGAGCGCGCGCTGATCGAAGCGACCGCGCGGCGCCACGCCGCCGATCCCCCGGCCGACCGCAAGCCGCTCGATCAGGCCTATGCCGACGCCCTGCGCGCGGCCCGCGGCCGCTTCCCGGACGACCCCGAGATCACCACCCTCTTCGCCGACGCGATGATGAACCTGCGCCCCTGGGACCTCTGGGCGCAGGACGGCGCGCCCTACGAGGGCACCGAGGAGATCGTCGCCGCGCTCGAGCACGCCCTGGCGCTCGACCCCGCCCACCCCGGCGCCAACCACCTCTACATCCACGCCGTCGAGGCCTCGCCGGACCCCGGGCGCGGCGAGGCCGCGGCCGACCGCCTGCGCGGCGCCATGCCCGGCGCCGGGCACGTCGTCCACATGCCGTCGCACATCTACTTCCGCGTCGGCCGCTACGCCGACGCGCGCGTCGTCAACGAGGAGGCCGCGCGCGCCGACCGCGCCTACTTCGCGCGCCGCACGCCGTCCGACATCTACCGGATGATGTACTACCCCCACAACCTCGACTTCACCTGGCAGGCGGCGGCGATGGAGGGGCGCGGCGAGGAGGCCCTGCGCGCGGCGCGCGAGCTGGCCTCGGAGGTGACGGTCGAGATGATCGCGCAGATGTCGGACGCCGAGATCGCCTCCGCGGCTCCGCTCTACGCGCTGGCCCGCTTCGGCCGCTGGGCGGAGGTGCTGCGCGAGCCGGAGCCGCCCGAGGGGCTCTTCTTCACCCGCGGCCTCCGGCACTACGCCCGCGGCCTGGCGCTCGCGGCGCAGGGCGATCCCGCCGCGGCCGCCGGCGAGCTGCGGGCCCTGGAGGAGCAGATCGAGCGCACGCCGGCCGAGAAGACCTACGCCGGCTACTTCAAGACCCGCGACGTGCTGCGCCTGGCCGCCGACGTCCTCGCCGGCGAGCTGGCGGCGAAGGCCGGCCGCCACGACGAGGCGGTCGCGCGGCTGACCGCGGCCGTCGCCGCCCAGGACACCCACTGGTTCACCGAGCCGCCCCCCTGGTACTACCCGGTCCGCCACTCCCTCGGCGCCGTCCTCCTCGCCGCCGGCCGCCCCGCCGAGGCCGAGGCCGTCTACCGCGAGGACCTGCGCCGCAACCCCGGCAACGGCTGGGCCCTCTTCGGCCTCGCCCAGTCCCTCCGCGCCCAGGGCAAGACCGCCGAAGCCGACCAGGCCGACGCCGACTTCCGCGCCGCCTGGGCGGGAGCCGACACCCAGCTCACCGGCTCACGGTTCTAGCTCCTTTACCCTGTGTACGATGTGGCATAGGGAATCCCGGTGAGAAAGTGCATCTCTATAAGCCTGCCCGAGGACACCAAGGAGGAACTCGACCGCTTCATGGAAGCGCGGGGAATCACGCGCAGCGACGCGGTGCGCGAGGCCCTCGCGGACTACCTGTTCCGTCAGAAGCTCCAGACCCTGCGCGCGCGGCTGCTGCCGTATGCCGAGGTGCAGGGAGTCTTCACGGACGAGGACGTCTTCCGCCTCGTCTAACCGGCGACGGCGACCTCCTCGCACTCGGCACCTACGAAGGCATCCGCATCATCCGTCCGGCCTCTTTCTGGGAGCTCGAAGCCGGCCGGCCGCGCGGCGTCTGATCTCTTACTTCGCCCACGTCACGCCCCCCGCGAACTCCCAGCGGTGCTCGGGGAAGTAGACGCCGACGCCGCGCTCCGGGGAGGTGACGGTGAAGCCGAGGGCGCGGCGGCGGTAGTCGTAGGGGGCGCCGTCGCGGGAGTGGACCGCGACGTCGACCTCGTAGTCGCCGGGGGCGAGGCGGAGGGAGGGGCAGACGACGCGCACGACCGCCTCGCCCGCGAGCTCCGCCGGGCGCAGGCCGGCGAGATCGGTGTTGGTCCCCCAGACCTCGACGCCGCGCGGGGTGGCGACGGCGATGCCGAAGACGAAGTCGGCGAGCGGGCGCGCGGCGCGCACCGTGAGCTCGAAGACCGCGGGCTCGCCGGTCGCCAGGTGGTAGCGCTCCACCCCCTCGGCTCCGGCGAGGAGCCGCAGGCCGGCGATCTCCGCCTCTCCCGAGCCCCAGCGCTCCGCCGCGGCGGCCGCGGCGTCCCCCTCCTGCTGCTCCTTGGCCGCCCGGTGCTCCCGCCCTTCGCTCTCGGCCACCGCCTGGCGGTAGGCGTCGACGACCCGCCGCGGCTCGCCGAGGAGCCGCCCCCGGCCGCCGTCGAGCCAGAGCGCGCGGTCGCAGACCTGCTCGACGAGGTCGAGCGTGTGGCTGACGAAGAGGAGCGTCCGCCCCGAGGCCAGGTGCTCCTCGATCCGCCGCAGGCAGCGGTGGGCGAAGGCCTCGTCCCCCACCGCCAGCACCTCGTCGACCAGCAGCACGTCGGGGTCGGTGTGGACCGCCACCGCGAAGCCGAGCCGCACGTACATGCCGGAGGAGTAGTTCTTGACCGGCTCCTCGATGAAGTCGGCGAGGCCGGAGAACTCGACGATCGAGTCGTAGCGGCGATCGATCTCGCGCCGCGGCAGGCCGAAGAGGGCGCCGGCGAAGTAGACGTTCTCGCGCCCCGAGATCTCGGGGTGGAAGCCGGCGCCGAGCTCGATGAGCGCCGCGACACGGCCGTCGACGACGACGCGGCCGGCGGTCGGGCGCAGGATGCCGGCCACCAGCTTGAGGAGCGTGCTCTTGCCCGAGCCGTTGCCGCCGACGACGCCGAAGGCCTCGCCGCGCGCGACCTCGAAGCTCACCTCCTCGAGCGCCGCGATCGCCTCCTCGCGCTTGAGGCTCGCCGTGAGGCTCCCCTCGAGGAGCGCGCTCTTCAAGGTGCGGAGCTGCTCGCCGGGGGCGGCGCGGCGGTAGAGCTTGGTCAGCTTCTCGACGCGGATCGCCGGCGCCGGGACGGGCGTGGGCTCGGCGCTCACACCGCCTCCACGAGCGTGTCGCGCAGCCGGTCGAAGAGCCAGGCGCCGAGCGCCCAGGCGACGAGGCTCACCAGCGCCATCTGCACCCAGAGCGCCGGCTCCGGCCAGGTGCCGTCGACGAGCGTCTGCTGGTAGGCGAGGGTGAAAGGGGCGAAGGGGTTGGCGCGCACCAGCCAGCGCAGCGCGTCGCTCTTGATCGCCGACAGCGGGTAGAGGATCGGGGTCAGGAAGAAGAGCAGCGTGAGGAGGTTGCCGAGCAGGTCGCGCACGTCCTTGAAGTGGACGTTGAGGGCGGCCAGGCCGATCGCCAGGCCGGCGACCAGCGGCAGCTCGAGCAGGATCACCGCCGGCAGGAGGACCGCCGGCAGGCCGCCGACCCGGGCGCCGAGAAGGTAGCCGGCGAGGAGGGCGGCGAGGAGGATCGGGATGGCGAGCAGGAAGTGGACCAGGTTCGAGAGCACCGCCACCATCGGCAGCAGCTCGGCCGGGAAGACCGCCTTGCGCAGCAGGCCGCCGTTGGCGATCAGCGACATCGAGCCCTCGAGGAGCGACGCCGAGGCCCAGATCCAGGGGAAGAGGCCGGCGACGAGGAACAGCGGGTAGTTCGGCACCCCGCCCAGGCGCGGCTCGAAGACGACGTCGAAGACGAAGGTGTAGACGGCGAGGAGCAGCAGCGGGTTGGCGAGCGACCAGAGGAAGCCGAGCGCGGAGCCGCGGTAGCGCGCCTTGAGCTCGCGCGCGGTGAGCGTCCAGAGGAGACCGCGGAAACGGACGAGGTCGCGGGTGACGCGGAGCACTAGGCGAGGATCGGGCGCCGGGCCGCGGGGTCCCAGCGCCAGACCGGGCCGCGGCCGGCGAGCCGCACGCCGCCGCGCCAGCGGTCGACGCCGTGGTCGCGCACCCAGTCGGCGCGCCCGGCGAGGAGAGCCTCGCCGAACGGGGTGAGCGCGACCGCGTCGGCGGCGAGTGCCGGCGCCGGCGCCGAGGCCAGCGCGCGGAGGGTGAGGGCGAGGACCCGGTCGCCGAACCAGAGGCCGTGGTTCGGGCGCTCCATCGCGGCGACGGCGCGCAGGAGATCGGGAAACCGGTGGGCGCCGCCGGCGACCGCGCGCAGGACCTGCTCCTCGGTGCGCGAGAGGCCGTTCGCGGTAGAGGGGAGCTCCTCGAGGAGGCGTGTCAGAGCGAATTTCAGGTAGGGGAGCGCGGAGGTGTCGGCGGCGAGGAGCTTCGCGAGCGGGCGGGGATCGTCGGCGCCGAGGGCGCTCCACGCGGCGGCGGCCAGCTCGCGTTGCGCGGGCGTGACCGGCTGCCGTTCCGGATAGAAGGCCGCGAGCTGCGCGGGCGAGAGCTGGCCGAGACCGGCGTAGCCGGGCACCTCCGGATGCTCCCCGACCTGAATCAGCGACTGCGGGCCGCCGCCGTTCCCTGCCGCGAGCAGCTCGGCCAGCATCGCCTGGTCCCACGGGCAGCCGTCGAACCAGAAGACGGTCTCGTCGCCGTTCGCCCGCGCCGCCAGCTCGCCGATGTCCTGGAGCTCGTCTTCCCCCACCTGCCAGAACGCCGCGCGCAGGGCGCGCCGCTCGGCGGGCGCGCTCGCCGGCGCCGGTCCGACCGCCGGCGAGTCCCGCCACGCCAGCACCTCACCCGCCAGCCCCGCTTCGCGCAGCCGCTCGGCCGCGCAGTCGCCGCTGATCACGTGCAGCGTCAAGGCCGCCCCCACAGGTTCTTCTCGCTCTTCGGCGCCGCCGGCCCGCGCCCCCGCCGCTCGCGCACCGCGGCCACCTCCTCGAGCGTCGGCGCCAGCGCCCGCCGCTGCGCCGCGGCCAGCTCGCCGATCCCCTTGAGCGCCAGGTCGACGAGAGCGTCCATCTCGTCGCGCCGGAAGCTGCGGCGCTCGCCGGTGCCCTGGATCTCGACCAGCTCGCCGGCGGCGGTGGCGACGACGTTCATGTCCACCTCCGCCACCTGGTCCTCGACGTACTCCAAGTCGAGGAGCGGCACGCCGTCGACGAGCCCGACCGAGACCGCGGCGAGCGGCCCGAGCAGCGGCCAGGCCGTGAGGTCGCCGGTCAGGAAGAGCTTGCCGAGCGCCAGCCCCGCCGCGACGTAGGCGGCGGTGACCGCCGCGGTGCGGGTGCCGCCGTCGGCCAGGAGCACGTCGCAGTCGCGGTCGAGGGTCCGCGCCGGCATCGCCGCGAGGTCCACCGCCGCGCGCAGGCTGCGCCCGATCCGGCGCTGGATCTCGGCCGTGCGGCCGGACGGGCGCCCCTGCACCACCTCGCGCGCGCTGCGGGTGTGGGTGGCGCGCGGCAGCATCGCGTACTCGGCGGTGAGCCAGCCGCGCCCGCTGTCGCGCAGGAAGGGCGGCACCCGCGACTCGACGCTCGCCGCCGCCAGCACCCGCGTGTCCCCGATCTCGATCAGCGCCGACCCCTCGGCGAACTTCATCACTCCGATCTCCAGCCGGAGCGGGCGCAGGGCGTCGGCGGCGCGGCCGTTGGGACGGCGGGTCACGGGGGGATTACACCACCTCCACCCACTCGAGCGCGACCTGGTCGTCGGCGAGGTCGTGGCCGAGGATGCGGGCGGCCATGGCGCGGAAGGACTCGCCGGCGTCGGTGACGCAGACGCGGTAGGAGGGCTCGCCGTCGGCGGCGGCGAGGCCGGCGGCCCCCAGCTCCCGCTCCACGATCTCGGCCACCGCGTCGGCGGAGTCGACGAGCCGCACGTCCGGGCCGGCCACGCGCGCGAGCAGCGGCGCCAGCAGCGGGTAGTGCGTGCAGCCGAGGACCAGAGTGTCGATCCCCGCGGCGAGGAGCGGCGCGAGGTAGCGGGCCGCGACCTCCTCGGTGACCGGGTCGTCGTGCCACCCCTCCTCGACGAGCGGCACCAGGAGCGGACAGGCGCGGCTCACCACCTGGAGGTCCGGCCGCGCCGCCTGCAGCGCGCGCGCGTAGGCGCCGGAGCGGATCGTCGACTCGGTCGCGATCACCCCGACCCGCCCGCCCGACAGCGCCGCGGCGCGCCGCGCCCCCGGCTCGATCACTCCCCAGGTCGGCAGCCGGGTCGCGAAGGTCGGCAGCGCCAGCGCCGAGGCGGTGTTGCAGGCCACGACCACGGCCTTGACGCCGCGCTCCTCGAGGAAGTCGATGTTGCGCCGGGTGTAGCGGGTGACGGTCTCCGGCGACTTCGAGCCGTACGGCAGGCGGGCCGTGTCGCCCAAGTAGAGGATCGACTCGCGCGGCAGCCGGCGGCGCAGCGCCGCCGCCACCGTCAGGCCGCCGAGGCCGGAGTCGAAGACGCCGATCGGAGCGTCCACGCGGTTCGCCGGCGCCCGGCGCTAGCGCGCCACCAGCGAGCGGTCGGCGGCGAGCGGGCGGCTGGTGTCGAGGTGGCCGGAGAAAGTGAGCCGCTGGGTGCCGTTCCAGAGCAGGGCCACGCTGCGCACCGCCGGCACGCTCTCGGTCACCGAGTTGACGAGGCTGTAGACCATGTGCAGCTCCTCGGTCGAGCCGGCGTGCGGGGGGTCGCGCCGTGAGGGCGCGCGAAGGTCGACGTAGGCCGTGCCGCCCGGGCCGAGCACCACGGCGCCGACCTTGATGTCCTCCGGGAACGGGCGGGCGAGGGCGTCGTTCTGCGGCCCGAGGAGCACCGCGCGCACGATCGACCAGACCTGGTGCGCCGGCACGTCGGTCGTCTGCAGGCGCCGCCGCTCGGCCACCAGCTCCCCCTCCGGCCCGGGGAAGTAGAGGGTCGTCTCGATCGCCATGCGCCGGCCGGTGCCGCCCGGCGGCGGCCCCTCGGCGCCGGCGATGCCGTCGCGGCGCTCGCGCGCCCACCACCAGAGGAGCCCGCCGGCGACGACCAGCAGGGCGAGGGCGAGCACCAGGCCCGCCG
>DASUNQ010000001.1:0-4194 GCA_036277075.1 Thermoanaerobaculia bacterium | reverse complement strand
GCGCGCGCGCCGTCGCTGTCCTGCCGCCGCCGGCGCGCCGCGCCGGCGCCTTCGCCCTCCTCGCGGGGCTCGCGCTCCTGGCGCGCATCGAGCAGGCGGACGAGCACCTGCTGGCGCGACCCCCACGGCTCGGCCTCGCCGCCCGCCTGACGCTCCTCGCCCGGGCGCGCTGGATCGGGCGGTAGCGCTCGGCCGGTCAAGCGTAGGGTTTCAGGGCTTCTCGCAGAGAGGTCGGGATCGCGGTGGGGACGGTGCGCCGTCCCTCCCGGCGCATGCAGGCGACGACCTGCTCACCCCGGGCCACCAGCTCCTCACCATCGCCGCCCTGGCGCCAGTACTCGAAGACCAGCGTGATGCGGTTCTGGACGATGCCGCCGAGGCTCATCCGGATCACCACCGCGTCGAACGCCTCCAGCTCGGCCAGGTAATCGCAGGAGCAGCGGAGCGTTGCGAGGGCGAGGCCCTGGGCCAGCTCCTCCAGGACCTCGGGGGCGTGATCGAGCAGGAACATCTCGCGGCACCGCCCCTGCCACCGCAGGTGGTTGACGTAGTAGACGTTGCCGACGAGGTTGGTGTCCTCGAACCCGACGAGGTGGCGGTACTCGTATGTCCTCAATGAGCGCTCTCGAGGAGGACCGCCAGGACGGCCTCCCCTGTGAGCTCGCTGATCGGCCCGAGGAACGTGCCGATGCGCAGCTGGCCCGAGCGGAGGAGGAGCCAGCCATCGTCCCCCGCCCACTCCAGCGTGAGGGGAGCTCCGTGGGCAACTCCCGCCTTGACCAGGCTTTCGGCCGCGGCCCACACGCGGGTGGCCGCGGCATGCCGGCTCTCGCCCCGTTCCCGCGCGATCAGGCCGGCGAGCTGGAAGCGCTCGCTCCCGAGCATCCCCATCCAGACCTCTTCCGTTCGCTCGGACACGGGCTCCAGGTCGCACCCGAGGCGGCCCTCCGCGGCCACGGCGAGGACCAGCTCCCCGGCGCGCGCGAGAGAGATCCCGGAGCCGGTGGCGACCTCGGGTTTGCCGTCGGGCCGGTGCCGCAGGAGCGGGCTGTCGGTCACGAGAGCGACCGCCCTGCCGCCGCCGCTGCCGTTGCCGGTCTCCAGGGCCACCCGGGCGCTGGAGCCGGGGAGGATCTCCTGCAACCGGCGTTCGACGAACGGGCCGAGCAGCGCGGCCCGCCAGGCGGCGGGTGGAGCGATGCGGTCCACGGCGCGGAGATGGAGCCCCTCCCAGCGCTCCCGCAACCGGCCATCCGTCGTCAACACCTCGAGATCGTAGACGAAGTCGTCGCCGTCGCGGCTGCGCTCGCGCGCCGCGAGGAGGAACGGCTCCTCGCTCCCGAGCCCGCAGCTCACGAGGCGGTCCACGCCGGTCGGCAGCAGGGTCGAGTGCGGGATGCACGCCTGGATGCCGTGGATGGCGGCGTCACGGGCGCCGGGATCGCCGAGCACCAGGCGGTCCGGGAGGTAGTGCCCGAACCACGAGGCGGTGCCGTCCGGCGAGATCTCGGCAAGGCACTCGGTGGCGCGCAGCCGACGGTAACCGAGCACCCGGCGGAAGCGACCGCGCTGGAAGAGCACGCCGCCGTAGAGATCGCTCGGGTCGAGCGGGATCGCCAGGACCTTGCCTTCCTCCTGGAGCGCAGGCAGGAGGCGCGGGGTGGTGTCGATCGGCGCGCCGAAGCGGCAGACGGCGCGGAAGTGGTCGGCGGCGAAGCCGGTGGACGCATCGCGCAGGGCGACCTCCACAACACCCGGAGCACGCACCAGGGCGGCGATGCGGATCGTGGTGGAGCGGCCGGGCGGCACGGCCACCGGGCGTTGGAACACGACGTCCTCGAACGCCGGGATCCCCTCCATCCCGGTCACCGCCATGGCAGCCTGGGCCATGGCCTCCATCCCCAGCACGGCGGCGAACAGCGGCTCGCCCCGGAACACGTGGTCGGCCAGGTGGGGATCGGTGTCGGCCGAGACGTCCGAGTCCACCACCAGCTCGACGCCGGGCACGAAGACGCGCGGTCTCTCGAGGAAGCGGAGCAGCGGCAGCTCGGGACGCTCCAGCTCCAGCGTCGGGGGATCGCCGAAGCGACCGGTCACGACCACCGAGACCGGCCGGTGAGAGCGCGAGAGGATCTCGCGGGCGAGGCCCACCCCGGTTTCCAGAGGAATCGGCGTGATCCCCTGGGCCCTCAGGCTCTCCAGTGTGCCCAGCCTTTCCCCCATTCCCACGCCGGCCCAGACGGACCACTCCAGGGCGCAGCAGCGGCACCCCGGATGCTCGCGAGCGAAGCGTTCGGTCGCACGCGCCACCCACTCGTTGGCGACGGCGTAGTCGGCCTCTCCCCTGAGCCCCGTGCGGGCGATGATCGAGCCGAACGTCACGAGGAGCCGCAGGGAGTCCTGGTCGACCGCCGCGAGGACGTTCCGCAGGCCGGCGACCTTGGGTGCGAAGGTGCGGCGGAACGCCTCCTCGTCCATCCCGGCCAGGAGGCGGGGCGCGTTGGCGCCCGCTCCGTGCAGGACGGCGGTGATCGGGCCCAGCTCGCCGGTCGCCCGCGCGACGGCGGCTCGCACCAGGGCGGCGTCCGTGACGTCGACCGGCAGGTAGAGGGCGGTGACGCCGGCCGCGGCCATCCGCTCCAGGTTGTGGGCCAGCTCGACGTCGGCCTCGGGGCGGGAGCGCCCCAGCAGGACGAGGCGGGCACCGGTCGAGCGGGCGAAGTCGAGAGCGCACTCGGCCGCGATCCCCTTGCCGCCGCCGGTCACGAGGAGCACGTCCTCGCGGAGCAGTGGGAACGGACCGGCGTCCGCAGGGGGGAGGAGCTGCAACACCGGGACGGTGCGCCGGCCCGCGGCGTCGTAGCGGCACTCGGTGTAGCCTGAGGAGAGTGCCGCGGCCTCGGCGGCGACCCAGTCCGCGGCCTCCGGATGCTCCACGGGCAGAGCGACCACCGCAACCGCGACCTCCGGCATCTCCAGATGCAGAGTGCGGGCGAAGCCGCCCCCGACGCCGTCCGGCTGGACGAGGACGAAGCGCGCGGGGCGAGGGGCCTCGATCACGGCTCTCGCCGCCGCGAGGAACAGGGCGGCGTGCCGCTCATCGGTGTCCGGGGGGAGGCAGAGGACGCAACCCCGGCCCGCGAGCCGGGCGGCCAGGGCCGCGGCGAGAGGATCGTCGGGGAGCGCGATGACTTGCCAGCCACGCTCGGCCGTGGACCCGTCGGAGGGGCCGGCCAGTCGGCGGCCCGTCCACTCGACGGTGAACGGTCGCACCCAGGTGTCGACACCGGCCGGCACGGCGCTGCCGGCCGTCCCGGCGCCCGCACCGAGCGCCGCCTGCCCTTCGAGGGCCTCCGCCATCTCCGCGACGGTCGCCCAGGCGAAGTCGGTCGCCGCGGCGGGAGGAGAGAGGCTCAACTGGCGAGCGGCCTCCACCACGAGCTGGCCCACGGAGATCGAGTTCAGATGGAGGTCGGAGAGGAGGCGACTGTCGTCCCGCACCGCTGCCACGGGGAGCTCGGCCCGCTCGGCGATGAGCTGGCGAACGACGTCGAGGATGGCCGGGGTCGAGCCGGAGGCCGAAACGGCCGACGGAATCGCGATCGGCTCTTGGACGGAGGTCGTCCCCTCGCTCCTCGACTCCGCCAACGCCTGGACGAGTCCCGCACCTCCGTTCGCCGGAGGTTGAGCGTTGAAGACCGGAGCCGCCTCGCACGGGTTGGCCAGGAACTGGAGCGGGCGATCGAGATCGAAAGGCCGGGTGTATCGCCCGTCGAAGAGGAGCGACGAATCGACGGCGACACCCGCCGCGAACGCCGCGCCGACGACCTGGAGCAGGCCCGCAATGGAGGGGCCGCCGACGTCGAGAGGGATCGGCGGCGTGTCCAGGATCTCTCCCGCCAGCTCCGACAGCGCGCGCCCGGGGCCGACCTCGATCCAGAGCTCGACGCCGTCGCGCGCACCCTCCAGGGCTTCGGTGAAGCGGACGGGCACCGTGACCTGGTCGCGCAGGAGTGCGCGCAGGTCGGAGTCGCGGCCGATCACGCCGCCGGTGACCGTGGAGGAGATCGGACGGGCGAGCGGCCGGAAGGGCAGGAGTTCCAGCTCGGCGGCGAGGCGCGGCGCGGCCGCTTCGACCTGAGGGGAGTGGAGGGCGCGCGAGACGCGGAGCCGTTGGGCCGCGTGCCCGCGGGT